>JBBQBL010000039.1:0-15292 GCA_038317805.1 Micropepsales bacterium | reverse complement strand
TAAGGCCCAGCATGACCCGAGAAAAGCGCCGATATGTGACGGTGGAAAGCCGGCGCCTTAGCGGCTATATGGCTCTCTGAACCGAGGACGCACATGGAAAAATTCGTGACACTGACGGGCATCGCCGCCCATCTGCCGATGATCAATGTCGACACCGACATGATCATCCCCAAGCAATATCTGAAGACCATCCAGCGCACCGGATTGGGCAAGGCGCTGTTCGACGAGATGCGCTTCAACCAGGACGGGTCCGAGAAGCCGGACTTCGTGCTGAACAAGCCGGCCTATCGCGAGGCCAAGATCCTGGTGGCGGGCGAGAATTTCGGCTGCGGTTCGTCGCGCGAGCATGCGCCCTGGGCGCTGCTGGATTTCGGCATTCGCTGCGTCATCGCGCCCAGCTTCGCCGACATCTTCTATGGCAACTGCTTCAAGAACGGCATCCTGCCGATCAAGCTGCCGCAGGAGCAGGTCGACAAGCTGATGGACGATGCGGAACGCGGCGCCAACGCCGTGATCTCCATCGATCTTGAGAAGCTGGAAATCCGCGGCCCCGATGGCGGCATGATCAAGTTCGATCTCGATCCCTTCCGCCGCCAGGTTTTGCTCAATGGCTGGGACGATATCGCGCTGACCCTGCGGGCCGGCGAAAAGATCGACGCCTACGAAAAGAACCAGCAGCCCTGGCTGTAGGCCATCCGCTTTAGGAAAACACCCATGAACGAATACAAGCTGCTTCTGCTGCCGGGTGACGGCATCGGCCCGGAAGTTCTCGATGCCACCATGCGCGTGGTCGGCTGGTACGGCCAGAAAGGCCTGCCCTACAAGACCGAGGAAGCACTGCTGGGCGGCGCTGCGATCGACGCCACCGGCCGTCCCGATCCGGATGAGACCTTCGTGAAGGCCATCGCCGCCGATGCGGTGCTGATGGGTTCGGTGGGCGGACCCAAGTGGGATGGCTTGCCGTTCGAAAAGCGCGCCGAGCGCGGACTGCTGCGCGTGCGCAAGGATATGGGCGTGTACGCCAACCTGCGCCCGGCGCTGTGCTTCGATGCCCTGAAGGATGCTTCCACCCTGAAGCCCGAGATCGTGGCGGGCCTCGACATCCTGATCGTGCGCGAACTGATGGGCGGCGTCTATTTCGGCGAGCCCAAGGAAACCACCACCTTGCCCGACGGCCAGAAGCGCGCCGTGGATACCGGCATCTATACCACCAGCGAGATCGAGCGGGTCTGCCGCGTCGCCTTCGACATGGCCCGCCTGCGCGGCAACAAGGTGCACAGCGCCGAGAAGTCCAACGTGATGGTCACCGGCGTGTTGTGGAAGGAAGTCGTCACCGCCTTGCACAAACGCGATTATGCCGACGTGGAACTGCACCATATCCTGGCCGACAACGCCGCCATGCAGCTGGTGCGCAATCCCAAGCAGTTCGACGTGCTGGTGACAGACAACCTGTTCGGCGACGTGCTGTCGGACGAAGCCGCCCAGCTCACTGGCTCGATTGGCATGCTGCCGTCCGCTTCGCTGGGCGACAAGAAGGCCAACGGCCTGCCGTCGGCGCTGTATGAGCCCATCCACGGCTCGGCGCCCGACATCGCCGGCCAGGGCCTGGCCAATCCCATCGCCTCCATCCTCTCCTTTGCCATGTGCCTGCGTTATTCCTTCGGCATGAAGGACGAAGCGGCGCGTCTGGAAAAGGCAGTCGACAAGGTGCTGGCGGACGGCTTCCGCACCGGCGACATCATGCAGCCCGGCATGACCAAGGTCGGCACCACGGCGATGACGGACGCCATCCTGAAGGCGCTGGACAAGTCGAACTGACCGATTTTTTCGGAAATAAAAAAGGCCCCGCAAGGGGCCTTTTTCTTTAGTCGCCCTTCAAATCCCGCCGCGCCTGATGCAGCAGCGGCTCTGTGTAGCCGCTGGGCTGTTCCTTGCCCTTGAAGACCAGATCACTGGCCGCCTTGAAGGCGATGCCGTCGTAACCGGGCGCCATCGGCTGGTACAGCGGGTCGCCTTCATTCTGCTGATCGACCACCTTGGCCATGCGCTTGAGGGTTTCGGTGACCTGCTCCGGTTTGCAGATGCCATGTTGCAGCCAGTTGGCGATGTGTTGCGAAGAAATGCGCAATGTTGCGCGGTCTTCCATCAACCCGACATTGTGGATGTCGGGCACCTTGGAGCAGCCCACGCCCTGGTCCACCCAGCGCACCACATAACCCAGAATGCCCTGGGCGTTGTTGTCCAGCTCCTGCTGCACTTCGTCCGGCGACCAGTTGGGCCGGTCGGCTAGCGGAATGGTGAGGATGTCCGACAGCTTGGCGCGCGGGCGCGACTTCAACTCGTCCTGCCGCGCCTTCACGTTCAGCTGGTGATAGTGCAGCGCGTGCAGGGTGGCGGCGGTGGGTGACGGCACCCAGGCGCAGCTTGCGCCGGCATTGGGATGGCCGATCTTGGCCTTCAGCATGTCGGCCATCTTGTCGGGCATGGCCCACATGCCCTTGCCGATCTGCGCCTTGCCCTGGAAACCGCAGGCCAGGCCGATATCGACATTCTGGTCTTCGTAGGCGCTGAGCCACTTGCTGGTTTTCATCTCACCCTTGCGCACCATCGGCCCGGCGTACATGGAGGTGTGCATCTCGTCGCCGGTGCGATCCAGGAACCCGGTGTTGATAAAGACGATGCGGTCCTTGGCGGCTCGGATGCACTCTTTCAGGTTGGTGGAGGTGCGGCGCTCTTCGTCCATCACCCCCATCTTGATGGTGTTGCGCTCCAGGCCCAGCAGGTCCTCGATACGATCGAACATGGTGTTGGTGAATGCGACTTCGACGGGGCCGTGCATCTTGGGCTTGACGATATAGATGCTACCCTTGCGGCTGTTGGCGCGTTTGCTCTTGATGTCGTGCAGCGCGATCAGCGAGGTTACGACGCCGTCCATCAGGCCTTCGCCGATCTCGCTGCCATCCGGCAGCAGGATCGCATCGCTGGTCATCAGGTGGCCGACATTGCGGATGAAGAGCAGACTGCGGCCGGGCAGGGTGAGCGTCTTGCCATCGGCGCCGGTGTAAGTGCGGTCCGGGTTGGCGCGGCGCTCCAGCGTCTTGCCGCCTTTTTCGAAGCTGGCGCTCAACGTGCCGTTCATCAACCCCAGCCAGTTGGCATAGGCGTCGGCCTTGTCTTGCGCATCCACCGCGGCGATGGAATCTTCGCAGTCCATGATGGTGGTGATGGCCGATTCCAGCACGACATCGCTGATCCCCGCGTGATCGGTCTTGCCGATGGGCGTGGTGCGGTCGAGATGAATTTCGATGTGCAGGTTGTTGTGCACCAGCAGGATGGTCGACGGCGCATCGACATCGCCGACATAACCCTTGAACTGGGATGGGTTCTTCAGGTCCGGCTTGAGCGAACCATTTTCAATCGTCAGCGCGCCCACGTCTTTCCAGGAACCGCCCGCCAGCGGGACTGCTCCGTCCAGAACGCCGCGGGCAAAGGCGATGACGCGTTCGCCGCGCTTGGGGTTGTAGCCCTTGCTGGCGGCCAGCTCGCCGTCCTGCGGGATGGCGTCCGTGCCATACAGCGCATCATACAGGCTGCCCCAGCGCGCGTTCGCTGCGTTCAGGGCAAAGCGCGCATTGGTCAGCGGCACCACCAGCTGCGGTCCTGCGATGGTGGCGATTTCCGGATCGACATTGGTGGTGCCGATCTGGAAATCGGCGCCTTCGGGCACCAGATAGCCGATCTCTTTCAGGAAAGCGGTGTAGGCGGCGGCATCAATGGGGCGCGCCGGATTGGCCTTGTGCCAGCCGTCGATGGCGGCCTGCAACCGGTCACGTTCGGCCAGCAGCGCCCTGTTCTGCGGCATCAAATTCACGGCCAGGGCGGCAAAGCCGGACCAGAACTTTTCCGCATCGACGCCACTGCCGGGCAGGGCTTTCTGGGCGATGAAATCGTGCAAAGGGCGCGCGACAGCCAAGCCGTGAACCGAAACTCTCTCCACCATGACGCTCTTCTTTGTAAGGGTTGGTTCCAGCCTAAAACCCACCCGCCCAAATGAAAAGGCCGGGCTTTGCGGCCCGGCCTTTTCGAACGTGTTTACGCCAGACGCGCCTAGAGAATGGGCGTTGCCGGCACCGTCAGGGTGAAGGGATATACATAGGCCTGCAGCATCACCATCAGGCCGACAAGGCTGACCAGGATGATGGAGTGCCAGAACACAAAGCGCAGGATCGAGCCTTCATGCCCGTACCAGCCGGTGGCGGTGGCCGCCACCACGATGGACTGGGTGTCGATCATCTTGCCCATCACGCCGCCGGTGGAGTTGGCGGCCGCCATCAGGATGGGCGACAGCCCCAGCTGCTCGGCGGTGATCTTCTGCAGGCCGCCGAACAGCACATTGGCGGCGGTGTCCGATCCGGTCGCCGCCACGCCGACCCAGCCCAGCACCGTCCCGAAGAAGGGATAGAAGAAGCCGGTGCGGGCGAACGCCAGGCCGAGCGTGCCGTCCACGCCCGAGAAGCGGGTCAGCGTGCCCAGCGCCAGCATTGCCGCAATGGTGACGATGGAATAGCGCACCACCCACATGGTTTTGAAGTAATTGCGCACCAGCTCGATGGGGCGATAGCCCATCAACAGGCCGGCAATGATGGAGGTGAGCAGGATGCCGGTGCCGCTATAGGACAGGAAGGAGAAGACGAACACCGCCGGCTCGTCCGTCGCCTTGGCCACGATGGGCGGCACGCGGTGGATCAGCTTGTCCAGCCCCGGCACATGGTAGGTGGGCGAGAACAGGGGATTGACCAGGCCTTTCCAGAAGCCGGTCGCCCAGATGCCCAGCACCACGCAAAGGATCAGCCACGGCACCCAGGCCTTGAACACTTCCTTGCCGGTCGGCGCGGAGGTCAGTGCGACGGGGGTCGGCATGGTGCTGGCTGAGGTGTCGTTGGTCCCCCACAGCTTGGTCGAGGTCCAGATTTCCTTGGGCTGCCACACGCGCAGGAACAGCACCAGGCAGGCCATGGCGCAGCCGCCCGCGGCGATGTCCACGATCCAGGGATTGATATAGTTGGAAATCAGGAACTGCGGCACCGCGAAGCTTACGCCCGCGACCACGATGGCGGGCCACACGTCCCACATCTTCCGCCAGCCGACCAGCGCGAACACCAGCCAGAAGGGGATGAGCAGGGCGAACACCGAAGACTGGCGTCCGACAATCTGGCCCAGGATGAACGGGTCGTAGCCGGTGGATGCAGCCAGGGCCTGGATCGGGGTGCCCAAGGCGCCGAAGGCCACGGTGGCGGTATCGGCAATCAGCGAAAGGCCAGCGGCGGCCAGCGGCGAGAAGCCAAGGCCCATCAGCATGGCGGCCGTCACGGCCACGGGGGTGCCGAAGCCGGCCGCACCTTCAAAGAAGGCGCCGAAGCAGAAGGTGATCAGCAGCACCTGAAGCCGCCGGTCGGGGGTAATGGAACCCAGCGAATGCTGGAAGACCGCAAACAGGCCTTTATCCACCGTCAGGCGGTACAGGAAGATCACGTTCAGGATGATCCAGCCGATGGGGAACAGGCCGGAGACCACGCCAAGCCCCGTGACCTTGAAGGCCAGGTCGGCGGGCATACCGAAGGCGAAAATCACCACCAGGATGGCGACTACAATGGCGATAACCGAAGCGGTATGGGCGGTGACCTTGTTGGTGGCGATGATCGCCAGCAGCAGGACCATCGGGATCGCGGCCACCAGGGCCGAGAGCAACGGATTGTTGAACGGATCGTAGTTTTGCGCCCAGCCCAGCATGCAGCAGTCCCCCTTGATACGGCCAAAACGGGCCGTTCCCCTTGATGTGGGCGGACCTTAGAGCAGGAAATCGCGTCCTGTCATGCGGCCCGCGCCGATTTCATAAAGAAAGTCCGTGTCTTAGCTGCTGCAATGCAGCATCAGACGTTCCAAGTGGACGCCACGTGTGTGGGGTCTTCCTGCGAATTGCGCTCCGCCATCAGGAACCCGTAATAGCCGCAGCCGCCGCCCGGGTATTCCCGGCAGATGGTGGGGCGGGCGTGATAGATGGTGCAGCACCGCTTGGTGGTGTCAAAGAACTGGCAGATCTTGCCGAAGTGGGTATCGGCCTTGCGCCGCATGGCATACTTGGCCTCGGCATCCACCTTGGTGAATTTCTTCTTGGCGGCTTCGAAGTCCAGGCCGAAATGCTTGGCCAGCCGCTCCACGTCACGCTTGGTCAGGGGGATCAGGGGATAGGAGCAGCAATAGCCCGGGCACTTCGCACAATTATAAGACGGCACGTTGGAACACCCTGAATCGCTATACGCCTCATTAGCATGAACGCCGCAGCCTGCCATGCGTATCCCGCCATGTACCCCAGGGTGGCGACGCCATGACGCGCACCCTCTTCGCCTTCGGCCCGGCCCGTTGTATCTAACGCCAATGGCCAACAAGCCCATCTTCTTCGACGCTTCCGGGCGCCGTGCCGCCCGCATCAAGGTGGTTGCCTGGGTCGTGGGCATCGCTGCCCTGGTCATCCTGGTGGGCTTTGTCACAAGTTTGGCCCTGGCCCCGCCCGTCACGGGCCTGGATCTGCCGGGCCGCGGCGCGGCCGCGACCCCGACCAATGTGCTCAAGCGGGCGCAGAAACCCGGCCTGCTGGCGCGTGCCCAGCGGCTGGCAGCCGCTGCCCAGAAGCGCCGGCTGGAAGACATCGCCCGCTTGCGCAAGGCCCAAAGCGCACTGCCCAGCCGGGCGCTGCCCGCCATCCTCAAGCCGCAGGATGGCCGCGCCCTGGCCATCGGCTTCTATACCAACTGGCAGGGCAAGGATGATCCGGCCTGGCCGTCGCTGAAGCGTTCGCTCAAGACCCTGGACTGGGTGCTGCCGGTCTGGATGACCCTGGACGGCGATGACATGCATCTGAACACGCACATGGACCGGCGCGCGCTGGATTTCATCCGCACCAACAAGCCCAGCGTCGCCGTCCTGCCGGTGGTCCAGAATGCCCATGCCGGGCGCTGGGATGGCGCGGGCCTGGCCAGGCTGCTGGCCGATCCGGCGCGGTCGGACAAGCTGCTCTCCGACATCATGAGATTCATCGCCGCCAACAAGCTGCAAGGCGTGACGATCGATTTCGAGGAAGTGCCCAAGAGCGCGCACAAGGACCTTGAGGCGTTCCTGACGAAAATGTCGGCGGAATTTGCGCCGCATGACTGGATCATCGCCCAGGCCGTGCCCTTCGATGACAATGATTGGCCCTATCGCACCTTCGCCGACATCGTCGATTACACGATGCTGATGGCCTACGACCAGGTGGACCAGGATGGCCCGGCCGGTTCCATTGCGGCGCAGGACTGGTACGAAAAGACGCTGGACAAGCGCATGCGCCAGTTGCCCGCCGACAGCACCATCGTCACGCTGGGTTCCTGGGCCTATGACTGGGCCGGCAAGAAGCCCGCCAATGTTTTGAGTTTCGAATATGCCATGGCGTCGGCGCGCGACAACGGCGCCACGGTGCTGTTCGACCCGGCCACCAACAATCCGCACTTCAGCTACAACGATGTGGACGGCGAACATCAGGTCTGGTTCCTGGACGGCGTCACCGCCTTCAACCAGATCCACGCCGCCGATCCCTATCACCCGGCGGGCTATGCCCTGTGGAAGCTGGGTTATGAGGATCCCTCCATCCTGCCGCTGATGGGGCGCCGTTATGGCGCCGGACCGCCGGAAAGCCTGAAGCACATCCAGAACGATCTGGAGAATCCCGATTACGACGGGTTCGGCGAAATCCTGCGGGTGGAAAGCGACCCGGCGCTGGGCAAGCGCAGCCTGACCATGGAAGCGGCCACCGGCGACATCGTGGATGAAAGCTATGACAGCCTGCCCACCAGCTATGTGATCCGCCGCGCCGGCGCGCTGCCGATGAAGCTGGCGCTGACATTCGATGACGGACCCGATCCCAACTGGACGCCGACCGTCCTGTCCATCCTGAAGGAAAAGAAGGTGCCGGCGGCGTTCTTCATGATCGGTTCGGCGATGGAGGCCCATCCCGGCCTGGTGCAGCGGGTGCTGGCTGATGGACATGAAGTGGGTAACCACACTTACACCCATCCCAACTTGGCCGAAGTGCCAGCCGCGGCGGTGCGGCTGGAACTGAACGCGACCCAGCGGCTGTTCCAGGCGCTTACGGGGCGTTCGATGCGTTTCTTCCGCTCGCCCTATCTCAGCGATGCCAGCCCTTCGGATGCCGACGAGCTGGAGCCGATCAAGGCGGCGCAGGCGCTGGGCTATATCGAGGTTACCGCCAATCTCGATACGCTGGACTGGGAGAATTACTCCGTGCCGCAAATGATGGCGCTGGTGAACAAGGGGCTGACCAATCCCAATCCCGACCTGCGCGGCAATGTCATCCTGATGCATGATTCCGGCGGCGACCGCAGCAAGACCCTGGCCCTGTTGCCCCAGTTGATCGATTCTCTGCGGGCCAAGGGATACAGTTTTGTGCTGCTGTCCGAGCTTGGCGGTTTCAAGCGCGACGAGGTGATGCCGCCGCTTCCCTTCACCATCTCGCTCTATGCCGACCGGGCGGTGTTCCTGACCATCAGCTATCTGGCGCAGTTTCTTTATTACTGCTTCCTGGGCGCCATCGTGCTGGGCGTGGCGCGGCTGTTCGTGCTGGCGGGGCTGGCGCTGTGGAAGAAGGCGCAAGGTCCGGGCACGCCCATGGCCGGCGGCGATACCACGCAGAAGGTGACAGTGCTGATCCCCGCCTTCAACGAAGAAAAGGTCATTGTCACCACCGTCGAGCGGATTCTGGCCAGCGACTATTCCAACATGGACGTGCTGGTGATCGATGACGGCTCCAAGGATCACACCGCCTATATCGTCCGGTCGCATTTCGCGACCGACCCGCGCGTTGGAGTGATCTCCATTCCCAATGGCGGCAAGGCCAATGCCCTGAATGTGGGTCTGGAACATGCGCAGGGCCAGGTGGTTGTGGCGCTGGATGCCGATACCCAGTTCGAAAGCACCACCATCTCGCGGCTGGTGCGCTGGTTCAGCGATCCCAGCATCGGCGCGGTGGCCGGCAACGCCAAGGTCGGCAACCGCATCAACATGATCACCCGCTGGCAGGCGCTGGAATATATCGTGGCGCAGAACCTGGAACGCCGCGCGCTGTCGGCGCTGGACACGCTGACGGTGGTGCCCGGCGCGGTGGGCGCCTGGCGGCGCGATGTGCTGCGAGAATTGGGCGGCTTTCCCGCCGACACCTTGGCCGAGGACCAGGACCTGACCATCCACATCCAGACCGAAGGGTACCGGGTGCATTTCGATCCGGCCGCCGTGGCCTGGACCGAAGCCCCCGCCACGGTGGGAGGGCTCGCCAAGCAGCGTTTCCGCTGGGCCTATGGCACCTTGCAATGCCTGTGGAAGTATCGCGGCATCACCTTCAACGCCGATCATGGCGAACTGGGTTTGGTGGCGCTGCCGCAGGTGTGGCTGTTCCAGATCCTGCTCACGACCCTGGCGCCGGTGGCGGACCTGCTTCTGCTGTGGCAGCTGGTCGCCGAATATATCAACTATGTCCAGCATGTCGGGACGTATACGACGGACAATCTGCAGATCGTGGGAATCTATTATGCGATCTTCATCGCGGTGGATCTGCTGGCGGCGATGACCGGCTTTGTGCTGGAAAAGGGCGAAGACTGGCGGCTGCTCTGGTGGCTGCCGCTGCAGCGCTTCGGCTATCGCCAGATCATGTATTACGTGGTGTTGCGGTCCTTGTGGACCGCGCTGCGCGGACCTTTCGTCGGCTGGGGCAAGCTGGAGCGCCACGGCACCGTAAAGGCCAGGACTTAGGGCAACGGCACCAGAAACGTGCCGTTGTCGCCCGTATGGTCCGCGCGATAATTTTTCCGGATGGCGCTGCCAACCGCAGGGCCCAGCGAATCCAGATCCTGCAGTTGCAGCACCGCGAAATGACGGGATGCGATCATCCGGGTCAGTGCCGCAGGATCACGGTCGCCCGTTTTGATCTGCTCGCCGATATTGAAGACGTCCACTTCGGCCCTTTTGCCGGCCCACAGGCACAGTGAAATCTGGTCACACAAGGCCGGACCGGGCCGCGATTGCAGAAAGGCGATGTCGCGCGCCGACGTGGCGGCGAAACTTCTGGTGAAGAAGTAATTGTTGTCGTGGAAGCGAAAGCCCAGGAACAGCAGCAGCGGCAGCAGGGAGGCGGCGGCCAGGATGGGCCAGCGGCCACCTTCGATCGTCAGGCCCAGGCCCAGCGACAAGGCCCTGGCCAGATCGAAAAAGGCGTTTGCATCCACCCCGTCGCCGGCGGCGAACAGCAATCCCAGCGCCAACGCGGCGGCGGCGTATAGCGTGCAGAGCAAGGCGCTGCGGTCGGGCCAAAGTCCGGCAATGGCGATGCCCGGCACAATCATCCACCACAGATGACCGATGGCACTTGTGAGATTGGCGAAGGATGACAGCCGTGCTGATGCCAGTTGGCCCAAAAGGCTGGTACCGAAGCCAAGCTGGAACGCGACCAGACCGGCCAGCGCAAAGGCCATGCCCCAGAGCAGGAACTCCAGCCCGGCGCGGCGGTCCAGGAGCAGCAGCCACACGGCCGAGGCCAGCGGCATCGCCAGCAGATTGTGCTTCACGAAAAGACTGACGGCGAACAGCAGCGCCGATGCCATGGGGCGCTCGCGCAGCAGTAAAAACAGGGCGGCCAGTTGCAGTGCATGTCCCAGCATCTGCGGATCGTCGATGCCGACATAATTGCTGCCGACCAGGAGAACTGCGGCGAAGAACAGCACGGCGCAGGCAACGCCGCGAATGTGGCACTGCAAGGCGTGCAGCACGGCCGCGATCCCTGCGCCGGCGCACAGGAAGGCGGCCATCGAAATCCAGCGGCCCACGATCACCGGATCGGCGCCATGCCGGATCAGGACGCGCACGAGATAGAAGGAGAGGGGCGGGTAATTGTTGACCATCAGGGACTGCGGCGGCGGATACAGCGCCGCGGCCAGGGCATGGGCCGCATTCCAGCCCTCATTGGGGTCCAGCGGCACATGATGCGGTATCGCCATGATATTGCGCGTCAGCAACCACAACACAGCCAGGCCCGTCACGGCCAGCACACTCCACAGCATGGTGTCGAACAGGCGCGGATTCATCGGCTGCACGCATCTGATGGTCGCACGGCCGACGGCTCACTGCGTTCGCCTGGCCGGTGCTCCGGGCCGGAGACGATGTCATAAAGCGAAAAGAAACTGCCGGCGTGACGAAGCTGCAGCATGGCCGGCACCGGGGTGCGCTTGCCGTCCAGATGCACGACCAGCGCGATGTCAAAGTGGCACTGGAAATGATCCAGATACGGCACGGACTCTTTCATCTCCGCATCCGCATCCATCTGGCCGCGCGCCAAAAATTCCAGCTCGTCGATATCGGGCGGCGAGCCTTGTTGCGCGGTCTTGGCGGCGTAGCGCGCATAGGGCTGGTTCCACTGCACCACATGCTGGCCCTTGGTGGTGAACAGGAGCGGGGTGAAGACGCCGCGCTCGGGAATCGCGAACTCGGCCATGTGCCAATAGGGCTGGTCGGAGCGTTCGCCGATGGCATTGCCGTCCAGCACGGTCAAGAGGGCGGAGCCGCGCGGGATTTCCTCCAGCGACGCCTGGAATTCCCGGTAATGGCGGTCATAGCCCAGCCAGCTTTGCATCAGCAGGATCGCGTTGGCGGCGATCATCATCAGGGCGAACACCGCCAGGCTGGCCCGCACGGGCGGCTTCATGCGCAGTTCGGCGGCGGCGAATAGCAGCGCGCCGAACACGGCCGGCAGGCGCAGATGCACCGCCCAGCCGCCCAGCGCCCATTCCGGCGCACCCAGCGCACCCAGCAGCAGCAGCCCCAGGGTGATCCACAAGGCTGGGTGCAACCGCGCCTTGCGCAGGATCAGCGCGACGCCCAAGCCGCCGAACAGGATCAGCGGCAGGGCATAATCGCTGCCATCGAAAGCGTGCTGCATCAGGCTTTCGAAGCGGTCCAGCATCGTGTCGGCCAGGTTGAACTCGACGCTGCCGTCTTCGTTGCTGCGTGGCCGCAGGAACACAAAAGCCAAAGCGGCGGGGAGATAGATCAGCGCCACGCGCAGGGCGCGGCGCGCCAGCAAGGCGAAGTCGGAATCTTCCCCCCGGATGTTCTGGGCGATCTCGAATCCGATCAGCATCAGCAACAGGCTGGCGGCGGCGAAGATGTGGCAGAAGTACAGCGCGGTGATAGCCAGCGCGAAACCAAAAACGCGCGCGACGCCATTGCGCCTGTCTGTGGCAATCCAGCCAGCGAAGACAGCGAAGCTCAGCCCGGCGGCGAAATAGTAATTGAAGAAGCCCCAGACGAAGTTGGCGTTGTAGGCGAAAAAAGATCCGAACAGGGGCGCGATGCCGGTGCGGCCATACAAGGCGCGGTGGATGGCGCCCGGCCCCATGACCCACAGGAAGATGGCAGCGGTGAGGAACAGCTTGGTCGCCACCACCAGGCCGGTCAGCCGCGCCAGCAGCGGCACCAGCACTTCCGACGCCAGGTTGGGCACAAAGCTCCAATGCAGGTGATAGAGCGCGGTGCCTGTTCCCTGCTGGATCATCGCAAAGGTGGCCAGATGCGCGGGGTAATCGGGCATGGCCGGGGACCACACGCTCCACAGCGGGGCGGCAAGTATCAGGGCAGCGGCGACCAGGGTGAATCCGGTCCAGTGGCGCGGCGCCCAATCCCGTTCCCAGGCCATCGCGCAGATTGTCCCGTGTTTTCCCCGCTCCGATACTAGGGGAAATGATTCGCTTTGGTCACGGTTTTGTAATGCGGCCCATTCTGCTGAGCCTTGGCTTTTGCCTGGCGCTGGCCGGATGCCTGTCGGCCCCAGAGACGTCCCCGGTGACGCAAGCCGATGTGCTGGCGCCGGGCGATGGCCTGCGCATCACCGTGGCGGGGGAAGAGGAACTCAGCGGCGGTTTTGTGGTGAACAGCGATGGCAATGTGCGGCTCGAGCTGCTGGGCGCGGTGCCGGCGGCAGGCCTCAGCCCCGCAGCGTTGCAGGAAAAGCTGCGCCAGCTGCTGGCCGCCGGGTATCTGAAGAATCCGCAGGTTCTGGTCGAACGGGTGGCGATGGCCCGGCCAACGCCGCCGCCGGATTTGCGGCCCTCCCAGCCAGCTCAGTGAAAATCGCGGGATGGTGGCAGCACCCGCACATTGCGGGGATGACGGTGGACCGCAGAGTGCCGCGGGACCGCATCGCCCGACAGCTGTTTCAGGTCGGCGCTGCGGTCGATCAGGCTATGGGCCATCAAGTGGATGACCCCTTCGGGGCTTTTCTGCACCACCCCTTCGGCCAGCAACAGGCGCGAGCCCATCGCCTCTGTCCGGAACTGGCGGAAGACGCGCTCCCAGATCACCACATTGCAGATCCCGGTCTCGTCGCTGAGGGTGATGAAGACGGTGGTGCCTTCGCCCGGACACTGGCGCACCAGCACCACCCCGGCGCAGCGCACGGCCGCGCCGTCTTTCATGTCCTTCAGCGCGCCGCAGGGCACGATGCCTTCGGTGGTAAAGCCGGGGCGCAGAAACTGGGTGGGATAGCCCTTCAGCGACAGGCGCGTGGTCTGGTAGTCGGCCAGCACATGTTCGCTCAGCGGCATGGACGGCAAAGGCGCGATATTTTCCGCGCCCTGTTCCGGCGCTTCGCGCGGCGCAAACAGCGGCAGAGGATCATCATCCGGCAAGCGGCGCACTGCCCATAACCCTTCGCGGCGGTCCAGGCCGAAGCTGCGAAAGGCATCGGCCTCCGCTAATATCACCAGCGCCCGCTTGGGCAAGCCGGTGCGGCGCACGAAGCTTGCGAAATCGCGGTAGCCATAGCCGCGTTCATTGCTGATCGTGGCGGCATCGTCTTCCTTGAAGCCATCCAGCAGCCGCAGGCCCAGGCGCAGGCAGATGACGCCCTGTTCATTTTGCTCCAAGGTGCAGTCCCAATGGCTGAAAGCGGCATCAGGCGGCAGCACCGCCACCTTTCCATTGTCTTTGGCACAGCGCACGATCTCGGCCGGCGCATAAAAACCCATCGGCTGGGAGTTCAGCAACGCCGCGGCAAAGGCGGCAGGGTGGTGCTTCTTGAGCCAGGCCGAAACATAGACCAGCAGCGCAAAGCTCGCGGCATGGCTTTCGGGGAAACCATAGTCGCCAAAGCCCTTGATCTGATTGAAACAGTCCTGCGCGAAAACATGATCATAACCGCGGCGTGTCATGCCGCCGACAAACTTCTTTTCAAAAGAGGGCATGGAGCCTTCATGTCGGAAAGTCGCCATGGCGCGGCGCAAGCCGTTGGCCTCTTCGGAGGAAAATTTGGCGGCGACGATGGCCAACCGCATCGCCTGTTCCTGGAACAAGGGCACCCCCAGGGTCTTTCCCAAAATGTCATGCAATTCGTTGGCCGGCCCATGCTCCGGGCTCGGTTCGGGGAAAGGGAACACGGCATCGGGATTCTTCAGCAGAACCGCGCGCCGCTTGAGATAGGGGCGCACCATGTCGCCTTGGATAGGGCCGGGGCGCACGATCGCCACTTCGATCGTCAGGTCATACCGGGTGCGGGGCCGCAGCCGTGGCAGCATGTTCATCTGGGCGCGGCTTTCCACCTGGAACACGCCGATGGCATCGGCATCGCACAACATGTCATAGGTGGCCGCGTCGTTCTGCGGCACGGTCGCCAGCAACAGCTTGGGTGTTCGCCCGTCGGCATGCGCATAAATCAGATCGAAGGCCTTGCGGATGCAGGTCAGCATTCCCAGCGCCAGCACATCTACTTTCATGATTTCCAGGGTGTCGAGATCGTCCTTGTCCCATTCGATGAAATAGCGGTCGTTCATTGCGGCGGGTCCGATGGGCACGGTCCAGTCCAGCTTGTAGCGGGCCAGCACAAAGCCCCCGACATGCTGGGAGAGGTGACGGGGAAAGCCCATGATCAATTTGGCAAAGTGCACCGCGCGCATCACCGCCGCATTGTCCGGATCGCATTCGCCCTGGATGATCTGATGATTTTTCAGATCGTCGCCATGATGGCCCCATACCGTGTCGGCCAGCTTGCCGGTGACATCCTCGGTCAGGCCGAACACCTTGCCGACTTCGCGGATGGCGCTGCGCGGACGGTAATGGATCACGGTGGCGGTCAGGGCGGCGCGGCGATGCCCATAGCGCTTGTAGATATACTGGATGACTTCCTCGCGCCGCTCATGCTCGA
>JBBQBL010000038.1:0-15564 GCA_038317805.1 Micropepsales bacterium | reverse complement strand
GAGGAAATCTCGCGCGGTCTGGCCGCGGGCCGGTCACTCCGGCAGATTGCCCATGGCCTTGGCCGGGCGCCATCGACAGTGAGCCGGGAGATCAGGCGCAACGGCGGCAGTGGGGGCTATCGCGCCAGCCGGGCCGACCAGCGGGCCTGGGAGCGGGCATTGCGCCCCAAGGCCTGTCGCCTGGCACGTCAGGCACCGTTACGATGGCGCGTGGCTCAGAAGCTGGCGCAACAATGGTCGCCGGAGCAGATCGCTGGCTGGCTGAAACAGCAATACCCGAGCGAAGCCGACATGCAGCTCTCCCACGAAACGATCTATCGCAGCCTGTTCGTCCAGACGCGCGGCGCCCTGAAGAAGGAACTGATGGCGCACCTGCGCACTGGGCGGCAACTGCGCCAGGCCAAGGGCGGCGTTACCAGGAGCGGTCTGGGCCAGATTGCTGACACGGTATCGATCCGGCAGCGGCCTGCCGAGGCGGAAGACCGGGCCGTGCCGGGGCACTGGGAGGGCGACCTGCTCTGCGGTTCGAACCACTCCTGCATGGTGACACTGGTTGAGCGAGCCACGCGCTTTGTGATGCTTTTGAAGGTGCCCGGCAGCGATACGGCGACCGTGGTGGCCGCGCTTACCAGGCACATTGGCAGACTACCTGCCGAACTGCGGCGCTCTCTCACCTGGGATCGCGGCAAGGAGATGGCGGCTCACAAAGCCTTTACCGTCGCGACCGACGTTCAGGTCTACTTCTGCGATCCGCGCAGCCCGTGGCAGCGCGGCAGCAACGAGAACACCAACGGCTTGCTGCGCCAATACTTCCCGAAAGGAACAGACCTCTCGCAGTTCTCCCAAGCCCACCTCAACAAGATCGCGTTGCGCCTGAACCAGCGTCCGAGAAAGACCTTGGGCTTCGAAAGCCCTGCCGATAGACTGAACGCGGTGTTGCAGTGATCTGTTGAGCCCGCCGCACAAAGCGGACATTTAGCGCGTGCGTGCAGCGCGGCGCGTTTCGACAAGCTGCCAAAACAGCAGAACCGGCACGGCGACGGTGACGTCGCGGGCGCGGCGCAGCAGGGATATCGCAAGCCCCGTTTCCGGCGCAAGACTGAACAGCGGCGCCAGCGCGGCATAGCCGGCTTCCTGTACGCCGACCGCGGCGGGGATGAACACCAGTGCGCTGCGCAAGCCTTCCAGCAGGGCCTGGAGCGCGATCGCGGACCAGAAGCCGGTCGAAAATCCCATCACTTTCAGTATCACCCATAGCCAGAGGCCCGATGCCATCCAGCCCGTCAGTTGCAGCAGCATCGACATGAACAAGCGGCCGCGGCGGCGATAGATGTCATGAATGGCTTCGCGAAAGGCCTGGGTGTGCGCCGAAGCGCCGGGGAAAAGTTTTTCACTGATCCGCTCGATCCAGCGGCTGCCGCCGACCTGCAACAGGGCAAAGCCCATGCTGCCCAATGACAGGAAGAGCGCGCCGGCCAGCATGGCGCCGACGTAAGGCGACAGCAGCGTGCTTTTTTGCAGCAGGGACAGGCTGGCAGCCACCCCAACCAGCACATACAGGCCCTGGGCAAAAGCTTCGGTGGTGAAGTCGGCGATCACCGCCGCCGAAGCGGTGGGCGCACGCAAGCCCGCCAGCACCAGGGCGCGGGCGGCGAAGGCGATTCCGCCCAGCTGGGTGATAGGAAGCACGTCGGCGGCGCTGTCGCGCAATTGCCGCGACGCGGCGATGGCCCACAGCGGCACCCTGTCCGTCAGCAGCGGAAGGATGCCCGAGGCCAGCACAATCTCTGCGGCGAGCCCGGCAGCCACGATCAGGAGAAAACCGCCCAGACCCACGCGGGACAGCGATGTCATCACCACATGCAGATCAAAGCGCGCCAGCACCACGGCCAAAACGCCAAGCCCCAGCAGCAGCGCCAGAAGTAGCCGCAATTTCACGGTGGTTCCAGGTTAGGGAGCGTACTCAACCTTGGTCAGGGTCATGGTGAAGACCAGAGTCTGGTCCGGCGGGATGGCATTGCCGGAGCCTTCGGCGCCATAGCCCAGATCGGCGGGTACCACGATTTCCCAGGTGTCCCCGGTCTTCATCAGCTTCAGGGCTTCCACCCAGCCCGGGATCAGGCCGCCGGCCTGAAACTGGGCCGGTTCTTCCGGCTTGGTCTGATCAAAGACTTTGCCGGTGATCAGCGAGCCCTTGTAGTAAACCGTCACCACGTCGCTGTTCTTCTGGACTGTTGGGCCGGTGCCAGCCTTGATGACACGGTACATCAGTCCGCTTTCGGCCTTCTTGATGCCTGGGCGGGCGGCATAGTCGGCCAGGAAGCGCTTGTTGGATTCGGGCGAGGTGTCATAGCTGCCGGTGGTGGCGGCATGGGAATTCTTGTCACTCGCGGCGACGCAGGCCAGCGGCATCAGGACAAGAGCCAGGATTTTCAAGGCGCGCATGGCTTCCCCCCACTTATGAGCCGCCTTTATAGGCGATCCGGGGTGAGGGGCGCTACTGGTTCGCGTTTTTCACTTCGCCGGCAAGTGCCCGGTCCCGACAACAGCGCCGGAACCAGCCGCAGCGTCATGAGTGTCTCACAAGCATTGCTCCGCGCGAACTACGCTCATCTATGGCGCGTAATCCACTTTCTCCAGGGACATGGTGAAGACCAATGTCTGGTCCGGCGGAATGTCATTGCCCGCACCCTCGCTGCCATATCCCAGCTCGGCCGGCAGGACGATCTCCCAGGTGTCGCCCGTCTTCATCAGCTTCAGGGCTTCGACCCAGCCCGGGATGAGCTGGCCGGCGGGAAACTGCCTGGGCTCTTGCGGCTGGGTCTGATCAAAAATTTTGCCGTTGATCAACGAGCCTTTGTAGTAAACCGTCACCAAGTCGCCGTCCTTCTGGACGGCGGGACCGGTGCCGGCCTTGATGACGCGGTACATCAGTCCGCTTGCGGTCTTCTTGACGCCGTCGCGCGCAGCATAATCGGCCAGGAAGCGCTTGTTGGCATCCGGCGACGTGTCATAGCTGCCGGTGGTGGCGGCATCGGGTTTCTTGTCGCAGCCGGCCACACACGTCAGCGGCATCAAGACGAGAGCCAGGATCTTCAAGGCGCGCATTGGTGTTCCCCCATATGGTCCGCCCTTATAGGCGATCCTTGGCAAAGGGCGCTACTGGTTCGCTATTTTGACTTCATCCCCATCCCGCAGCGCATCTGCGGGATTGTCGATGATGCGGTCCTTGGGACTGATGCCTCCGCCCACATCGACACTCGCGCCCAGGTCGCGGGCGATGTTCACGGTCTTGAGCCTGACGTGGTTTGTGGCGTCCACCGTCGCCACCTGCATGCCTTCATCGCGGAACATCAGGGCGGTGGCGGGCACGCGGATACCGTTGGCTCCCGCCGGCAGCGGGAATTTCACTTCCGCATAGGCGCCCGGCTGCAGCGCATTGTCGGTGTTGTCCAGCCCGAATTGCACCAGCACCGTGCCGGTGGAACTGGCCACAGCGCCGGCGCTGGCCACCAGTTTGGCATGGAACACCCGGCCCGGATGCTGCGGCACCGAGAAGGTCACGTCCATGTCCGGGCGGATGTAAGAGGCATAGTTCTGCGGCACACGCACATAGATGCGCAGCTTGGTCAGGTCCGAGACTGTGAACAGCGGGGTGGAGGTCGGCGTGCCCACCGTGACCAGCGCGCCCACATCCACGGCACGGCTGGTGACCACACCGTCAAACGGCGCCACCAGGTGGCGGAAATTCTCCTGGCTGGAGACGCTGTAGAGACTGGCTCTGGCCGCCGCAACGGCGGCGTTCTTGGCGGCAAGGTCCGCGTCCTTTTCGTCCTTGGACTGACGGGCCACCGCGCCCTGCGCGAACAGCGCGTCATAGCGGCGGGCAGTGGCTTCCGACAGCTTCTGGGCAGCGATGGCGTTGACCAGGTTGGCGCGCCCCTGCGCGGATTGTCCTGCCAGATCGGGGGTGTCCAGCTCGGCCAGCAATTGGCCCTTCTTCACCGGCGCGCCGATGTCGAAATACCATTTCTTCACATAGCCGCTGACCTGGGCATAGATCGGGGCGGTGGTGAAGGCCTGCACGTCGCCCGGCAATGTCAGCGTGCTGCCGGCCTTGGCGCCTTTGAGCTTGATGATCTGCACCGTCGGCACCGCCTGGGCGTCGGTCCAGGCCGCGGTGGTGTAGTTCTTGTAAAATCGCCAGCCGATTCCCAGCACGGCAATCGTGACCGCCGCGACGACCGCGATCTTGCCCCAGCGCTTCAGACCCGGCGGTGCGCTATGGCGCAGCAGCGCCTCAGGCGCTGGGTCATGGGGCCCGGCGTCGGGATTCTTGTCAGGCATAAGCCTCTCCAGATTGGGCGGGCGGCCGAGCCGCCGCTGCCTTGGCCGCCCTGCGGCCATGAATAATGCTGAACACCACCGGCACGAATAGCAAGGTGGCCGCGGTGGCAAAGAGCAGGCCGCCGATAACCGCCCTGCCCAGTGGGGCGTTCTGCTCGCCGCCTTCGCCTAGGCCCAGCGCCATTGGCGCCATGCCGATGATCATGGCCAGCGCGGTCATGCAGACGGGGCGGAAACGGGTGAAGCCGGCTTCCACCGCCGCCAGCACCGCATCGCCATGATGGGCCAGCCGTTCGCGCGCGAACGAGATCACCAGGATGGAGTTGGCCGTCGCGACACCCATGCACATGATGGCGCCGGTCAGTGCTGGTACCGACAAGGTGGTGCCGGTTGTGAACAGCACCCACACGATACCGGCCAGCGCCGCGGGAAGCGCAGTGATGATGACGAAGGGATCGGTCCAGGACTGGAAGTTCACCACGATCAGCAGATAGATCAGCACCACCGCCGCCAGCAGGCCATAGAACAGGCCGGAGAAGGCGGTATTCATGATCTGGATCTGGCCGCGCAGGACCACGGTGGCGCCGCGCGGCAGATATTTCATGTTCGCGTCGATCACCTTCTGCACATCCTTGGCCACCGCGCCCATGTCGCGATCCTGGTTGGTGGCGAACACATCGATGGTGGGCAGGATGTTGTAGTGGGTCACCACCGAATTGCCCTGGCTGCGGCTGATGCGGCTGAGGCCGCCCAGCACCTGGGAACTGCTGCCGGTCGCGCCGGTGACCGGTAGATTCTGCAGCGCCTCCAGGGAATCGAGTTTGTATTCCGGAGTCTGCGCCTGCATGTTGTAGGACACGCCATTCTTGGGATTAAGCCAGAAGTTCGGCGCCGATTGCGAAGTGCCGGCCAGCGCCGTTCCCAGCGCATTGGTGACGTCGCGTTCGGTCAGACCCAGCTGGGCCATGCGGCTGCGGTCGGCATTGACGTTCAGCACCGGCTGGCTGCGCGACTGTTGCATGCGCGCATCCACCAGGCCCGGAATGGTGCGAATCTGGCGCAGGATGCGGAAGCCGAACGCCTCGGTGGCGTCATGGTTGGTGCCGGTGATCTGCACGTCGAGCGCCGAGGGCTGGCCGAAGTTCAGGATCTGGCTGGTGATGTCCGGTGGCGGGAAATAGAAAGTCACGGTGGGGAACAGGCGCGGCAGCTTTTCGCGCAGCGTGCGGACATAATTGGCCGTTTTGCCGTGATCTTCGTTCAGGGTGATGAAGATGTCCGCGTCCTGCAGGCCGGTCGTTCCGGTATTGTTGTAGATCATGTTGGTCGGGCTCTGGTTCAGGCCGACATTGTCGATGATGGTCTGTACTTCGCGGGTCGGAATGATCTTGCGGGCTTCGCGCTCGATCTGGGCCACGATCTGGGTGGTGTCTTCGATGCGGGTGCCGGGGGCGGTGCGGGCATGCAGGGTGATCTGGCCCGAATCCACCGACGGGAAGAAATCCTGGCCCAGGAAAGGCACCAGCAGCATGGACAAAACGACCGCGCCCAGGAAGCAGAAGACAAAGGGCCGTCGGCGCGTCATCGCCAGCGCCAGGAGGTTGCGATAGGACTCGCGCGTATCAGAGAAGGCGCTCTCGAAACGCTTCTGCAGCCGCGCGAACATGTTGTTGCCCAGCGCGGCATGTTCCTCGGCATGGGGCCTTAGCAGATACAGCGCCAGGGTCGGCACCAGGGTGCGTGACAGGATGAAAGAGGCGATCATGGCGAACACCACCGCCATGGCCATGGGCACGAACAGGAAGCCCGCGATGCCCTGAAGGGCGAACATCGGCACGAAGCTGACGCAAATGCAGAGCAGCGAGACAAAGGCCGGCTGGGTGATCTGCCGCGCGCCGTCCATGATGGCGTCATAGACGCCTTTGCCGTGTTCCAGGTGCCAGTTGATGTTCTCGATGGTCACTGTGGCGTCGTCGACCAGGATGCCCACCGCCAGCGCCAACCCGCCCAGGGTCATGATGTTCAGGGTCTGGCCCGTCGCCCACAATCCCATCAGCGCGCACAGCACCGCCAGCGGAATGGAGGTGGCGATGATGATGGTGGACCGCCACGATCCCAGAAAGAACAGGATCATCAGGCTTGTCAGTCCGGCGGCGATGGCGCCTTCGCGCACCACGCCGTTGATGGCGGCCTTCACGAACAGCGACTGGTCGGCTAGCACGTCGATCTTCAGTTCCGGCGGCAGCTGCTGGCGCAGAAGGGGCAGGACGTTCTTGATGCCGTTGACCACATCGATGGTGGAGGCCTGGCCATTCTTGAGTACGGTGGAAAGCACCGCGCGATTGCCGTCCACATGCACGATGTTCTGCTGCACGGTATTGCCGTCGCGCACATGGCCGACATCGTGCAGGAAGACGGTGCCGCCATTGACCGCCTTTACAGGCATCTCGTTCAAGCCCTGGATGGTGTCGGCGGCGTTGTTGAGCTTCACCACATACTGGAAGCTGCCGATCTTGATGTTGCCGGCCGGCGTAATCTGGTTCTGGTTGGCAAAGGCTGTCTGCACGTCCGATGCCGACAATCCGCGCGCCTGCATCGCCTGGGGATCCAGGTCGATCTGCACCGAGCGGAACTTGCCGCCATAGGAATAGGGCACGGCTGCGCCCTGCACCGTGGTCAGGCGGGGACGCGCGAAGTTCTGCGAATAGTCCAGCACCTGCTGCTCGGACAATGTCTGGGAGGAAAAGGCCAGCTGCAGCACCGGCACGGTGGAGGCGCTGTAGTTCAGGATGAGGGGCGGCTGGGTGCCTGCCGGCATCTGGCGGATCGAGGTCTGAGAAACCGCGGTGAGCTGCGCCGTGGCCAGGCGGATGTCGACATTGGGCTGGAAGTAAATCTTGACGATGCCGATGCCCTGCATCGACTGGCTTTCGACATGTTCGACATCGTTGACGGTGGTCGTGAGGAAGCGCTCGTAACCGGCCAGCAGGCGCGAGCCCATTTCATCGGGCGACAGACCGGAATAGCTGAACGCCACGCCGATCACCGGGATGCCGATATTGGGGAAGATGTCGGTGGGGGTGCGCACAGCCGCCAACGGCCCGAAGATCAGGATCATCAGGGCCATGACGATGAAGGTATAGGGCCGGTCCAGGGCCACCTTGACGAGCCAGGTCATGGGCCGGTCCTGTCCTGTCTTTGCACGGTCATGGTGAGTCTATTGCGGTCCAGCGATGGCAATTTGTCAGGATTATAGCGGGAAAAACCGGGCGCGCATCGCCGGGGTTGTCGCAAGCTGTCGCGCATTTGATTGCCCTCCTTATTCGCAGCGCAGGGCGCCCATGCGCTGCCGCCATGGCCGCCGTCCCCCGCGGCTTCGCAGGGCGCGATTTTTCTATATTCCATAGAGTTTGTGGGGTATTATGTCGCATGATTTCCCAGAAAGCCCGCTATGCCCTGCGCGCCCTGCTGTACCTGGCTTCGCGCGGTGAGGATTCCCCGGTCCAGATCTCTGAAATCGCGGACAAGGAGCGGATTCCCCGCAAATTCCTGGAAGCCATTTTGCTGGAGCTGAAAAAGACCGGCATTGTGCGCAGCCATCGGGGCCGCAGCGGTGGCTATTCCTTGGGCAGGCCGGCCAAGGACATCAGTTTTGCGGACGTTTTGCGGGTCACGGACGGGCCCCTGGCGCTCAGTCCCTGTGTCAGCGTCATGGCTTATCGGAAGTGCGATGACTGTTTCGACGAAGCGGTCTGCGCCATCCGAAAAGCCCTGCTGGCGGCCCGGGACGCCACTGCCCAGATCCTGGAATCCAGAAATCTGGCTACGGCCGCGGCACAATTGCGGCGTTCGGGCGCACTATAGGCTCCCGCATATCCGCTTTGGCATCAGAAATTTTCAAATAGGCCTTAATCTCTATTGACTAGATAGAGATTTGGAAGAATTAATGGCGCGTCCGGTCCGCTCAAGACCGGCGAAATGATTTTTGACGGGGGTTCCATGCGTCGAATTCTTGCTTCGCTTCTCCTGGCCGGTACGGCCGCCGCCGCGTTGTCGGCGCCTGTTTTCGCCGCCGCCGCAAAAAGGGAAGCTGTGCCCGATCCTCGCATCGGCGTGCTGGAACAGCAGCTGCGCGACGTCCAGCTTCAGCTGCGCCAGATCAAGGCGTCGCAGGCCGATGCCGACAGCAGCGCCGCTCTGGGCGATCTGAAGCGCAGCACCAGCGCCCAATATGTCGATATCAAAAACCGGCTCGACGCTCAGCCCAGGACCAGCATCTCCAACGGCCGGGTAAGCTTTGCCTCCGCCGACGGTGCCTTCACCCTGGCGTTGCGCGCCCTGGTGCAGTTCGACGCCGCCTATATCGCGCAAGGGCACAATCCTGCCGGCGTCGATCTGAACAGCGGCACCAATTTCCGCCGCGCCCAGCTTGGCTTCCAGGGCACGGTCTATAACGACTGGGCCTATAACTTCATCTATGACTTTGGCGGCTATGGCGCGGAAAGTCGTGGCTATATCTACAACGCCTATGTCGAATATGACGGCCTGCGGCCCTTCTATTTCCGTATCGGCGCCTACACCCCCGCTGAAGGCCAGGAGGACCAGACCGGCTCGGGCGACTTGTTCTTTCCGGAACGCGCGGCATCGGTTGATATCGCGCGCAACCTCGGCGGCGCCCCCAGCCGGGAAGCTGCCAGCCTCTGGGCCCAAGGCGAAACGTATTTGGTGTCAGTTTCCTATACTGGCAAGAAAACCGGCGATAACACATCTACTGGCGCCGCCGTGGGTACTTTTGATGCCCAAGAAGCGGTGATTGGCCGCGCCGCCTGGCTGGCGGTGGCTCAACCCAACGCGAAGTGGCTGGTGGAAGGCCATATAACCGAGGCGCTGAAGTTGGCCGATACGGCGTCCAGTCCCACGTTGAACACCATTCGGTTTAGCAACGGCCCCGAAGTCGCGACGGATGCCAGCAAGACGGTGGATACCGGCAATATCGACGCCCATCATGTGCGCGAGTTTGGTTTTGAGACGGCCGGTGAATATGACCGGTTTTACGGTCAGGGCGGCTGGTTCCGCTACGAGATCGAGCGCCGCATCGCGGTGCCAAATCCCAGCTTCACCGGCTGGTATGCGTTCCTGGCCTATTCGCTGACCGGTGAACAGCATCCCTATGATCCGGCCACCGCCAGCTTCCGCAACATTCGCCCGGCCAAGCCGCTGGGCACGCCGGGCGGCTGGGGCGCGTGGGAAGTGGCAGCGCGATACAGCAACGTTGACCTGGACTTCCTGCCCTTCAGCACCGCCGCGACCGGCGGCATCGCCGGCGGCAAGCAGGATATCTGGACGCTGGGCCTGAATTGGTATCCCAACAACGCGATCAAGTTCCAGCTCAACTACGACAACCTGCAGGTCAATCACGTCAACGCAAGGGGCAACGACATTTCCGCCAATGTCATCGCCCTGCGCAGCCAGATACAGCTTTAAGGAGCATCCGATGAAGCGACTTCTTTCCCTGCTGGTCGCAGTGGGTCTGCTTGCCGGGACAACCGTCCAGGCCGACGTGACCTTGCTGAATGTCAGCTATGACCCAACCCGCGAGCTCTACAAGGATCTCGGCGATGCCTTCGCCGCCAGTTACAAGGCGGACAAGGTAATCGTAAAGACGTCCAATGCCGGCTCGGGCGCCCAGGCGCGCGCCGTCATCGACGGGCTTCCAGCCGATGTCCTGACGCTTGCCCTGGCCGCCGATATCGATGCGGTCGCCAAGAATGCCAAACTCCTTCCCACCGACTGGCAAAAGCGGTTGCCGCAGAACTCCGCGCCCTACACCTCGACTATCGTGTTCCTGGTGCGCAAGGGTAATCCCTGGAAAATCAAGGACTGGAACGATTTGGTGAGGCCGGGCATCCAGGTGGTGACGCCCAATCCAAAGACTTCGGGCGGCGCGCGCTGGGCTTATCTGGCGGCCTGGGCGTTCGCTGAAAAGGCGCAGGGCGGCAACGCCCAGAAGGCCAAGGACTTTGTCGGCAATCTGTATCGTCATGTGCCGGTGCTGGATACCGGCGCACGCGGTTCGACCGTGACCTTCACCAAGCGCGGCATCGGCGATGTGCTGCTGTCCTGGGAAAATGAAGCGCATCTGGCGCTGAAGGAATCGCCCAGCCAGTTCGAGATCGTCTATCCGTCGCGCTCCATCCTGGCAGAACCGCCGGTGGCCGTGGTGGACAGGAATGTGGACAGGAAGAAGAGCCGCGCCGCCGCGGAAGCCTTTGTGAAGTTCCTCTACACGCCGGCGGCGCAGGAAATTGAAGCCAAGGATTTCTATCGCCCGCGCAACCAGGAAATACTGGCGAAGTACAAGGGCCAGTTCCCCAATATTCCGCTGGCCACTGTTGATGGCGATTTCGGCGGTTGGGCTAAGGCCCAGGTCACGCATTTCGGCGACGGCGGCGTGTTCGACCAGATTTACCAGCCGGGCAAGTAGCGGCTGCCACGAATCTTCCCCCAACTTTCCCGGGCCGTATGCGCGGCCCGGGAGTTTCTTTGAATAGCCATGAGCGCCACAGGTTTGAAACTGTTTCCCTTGCGGTCCCGGCATGTGTTGCCGGGCTTCCGGCTTTCGCTGGCCTTTACGCTGGTCTACCTGACCTCGCTGGTCCTGATCCCGCTGCTGGCGCTGGTGATCCGGCCTGCGGAATTGGGCCTGGATGGCTTCTGGTCGGCGATCTCTACCCCGCGTGTGCTGGCATCCTTGCGCCTGTCCTTCGGCATGGCGCTGGCTGCGGCGGTGATCGACTCCTTCTTCGGCGTGATCATCGCCTGGGTCTTGGTGCGCTACCGCTTTCCCGGCAAGGGCCTGCTGGACGCGGTGATCGACCTGCCATTCGCGCTGCCCACCGCGGTCGCGGGCATCGCGCTGTCCACGCTCTATGCCCCCAATGGCTGGATCGGTTCGCTGTTGATCGCGCACGGCATTCGCATCGCCTACACGCCTTATGGCGTACTGGTGGCGATGATCTTCATTTCGCTGCCCTTCACGGTGCGCACGGTGCAGCCGGTAATGGCCGAGCTGGGCCTGGAAGTGGAAGAAGCCGCCGCCACCCTGGGCGCAACCCGGCTCCAGACTCTCGCCCGGGTGGTCTTGCCCATGCTGTGGCCGGCGGTCCTGACCGGCATGGCGATGGCGTTCGCCCGCGCCGCCGGCGAGTACGGTTCCATCATCTTCATCGCCGGGAACATCCCCGCGGTCAGCGAGATTGCGCCACTGCTGATCATCACCAAGCTGGAGCAGTATGACTATGCCGGGGCCTCGGCCATCGGCGTGGTGATGCTGGCAGCCAGCTTTGTGATGCTGCTGGCGCTGAACGGACTGCAAAGCTGGACGGCGAAACGCAGATGAAAAAGACTTTTTTTGATGGTCGCTCCGGCTCGCGCCGACGCTCCTTTTTAAAGCCTACAGAAGACCCATTATGGCTCAGGCTGTTCCTGGGCGCGGTGGCGATCGGCTTCATCGCCATCCTGCTTCTGTTGCCGTTGGCGCTGGTGTTCAAGGAAGCTTTTGCCAATGGCGTGTCGGCCTTCTGGGCCGCGATCAAGGAGCCCGACACACTGGCGTCGGTACGACTGTCGCTGATCGCCGCCGGCATCGCAGTGCCGCTGAACATGGTGTTCGGCATCGCCGCCGCCTGGTGCATCACCAAGTTCGATTTTCCGGGCAAGACTTTTTTGGTGACCCTGATCGATCTGCCCTTCTCGGTGTCGCCGGTGGTGGCGGGCCTGATCTATGTGCTGGTGTTCGGGGCGCAGGGCTGGTTCGGCCGGTCGCTGGCCGATAACGACATCCATATCCTGTTCGCGGTGCCCGGCATCGTCCTGGCGACCATCTTCGTGACCTTTCCCTTCGTGGCGCGCGAACTGATCCCATTGATGGCCGACCAGGGCCGGGACGAGGAAGAAGCCGCCGCGACATTGGGGGCCACGGGTTTCCAGACCTTCCTGCGCGTCACCTTGCCCAACATCAAATGGGGCCTGCTGTACGGGGTGCTGTTGTGCAACGCCCGCGCCCTGGGCGAGTTCGGCGCGGTGTCGGTCGTGTCGGGCCATATCCGCGGCCTCACCAATACCATGCCGCTGCACGTGCAGCTGCTGTACGACAATTACGATTATGCCGGCGCCTTCACCGTCGCTGCCCTGCTGGCGATGCTGGCGCTGCTCACCCTTGCCCTCAAGTCACTGCTGGAATGGCGCTATGCGGACGAGCTCGCCGCTGCCCATCGCCGCTAGGAGAAGAGTATGTCTCTCACCGTTGACTCCGTTACCAAGAAGTTCGGCCGCTTTCCGGCGCTGAACGGCGCCAGCTTCGTGGCGCCGCAAGGCAGCTTTGTGTCGCTGCTGGGCCCGTCGGGTTCGGGCAAGACCACCTTACTGCGCATCCTGGGCGGACTGGAATTTTCTGACAGCGGCAGCGTGCGCTTCGCCGACCTCAACTGGCTGGACATGCCGGCCCGCACCCACAATGCCGGTTTTGTCTTCCAGCAATATGCGCTGTTCAAGCACATGACCGTGGCGGACAATATCGCCTTCGGCCTGAAGGTTCGGCCCCGTAACCGCCGTCCGTCCCACGGCGACATCAAGAAGCGCGTCACCGAGCTTCTGGCGCTGGTGCAGCTGCCGGGTCTGGAAGACCGCTATCCCAGCCAGCTGTCGGGTGGCCAGCGCCAGCGCGTGGCGCTGGCGCGCGCCCTGGCGATTGAGCCGCGCATGCTGCTGCTGGATGAACCGTTCGGAGCGCTGGACGCCAAGGTGCGCAAGGAGTTGCGCACCGACCTGCGCCGCATCCATGACCATGCCGGCGTCACCACCGTGTTCGTCACCCATGACCAGGAAGAAGCCTTTGCCGTGGCCGATCTGGTGGCGGTGATGAAGGATGGCCGGATCGAGCAGTATGGCGAGCCCGCCGATGTGCGGCGCAATCCCAGGACGGCGTTCGTGTCGGAATTCCTGAGCGCTTAAGCGCCTGCGATCGACTTGGCGACCGCTTCCGCCACCCGGATGCCGTCCACGCCAGCCGACAGAATGCCGCCGGCAAAGCCTGCGCCTTCGCCCGCGGGATAAAGCCCCGGCGTGTTCAGGCTCTGATAGTCGTCACCGCGCTGGATGCGGATGGGCGAGGAGGTGCGCGTTTCCACCCCCGTCAGCACCGCATCGGCCCGGTCAAAGCCGCGGATCTGCTTGCCGAAGGCGGGCAGGGCCTCGCGGATCGCTTCGATGGCGTAGGTGGGCAGGCACGAAGAAAGATCGGTCGGTGTCACGGCGGGCCGATAGGACGGGATCACTTCGCCCAACGCGATTGATGCCTTGGCCGCGATGAAATCGCCTACCAGCTGCGCCGGCGCAGCGTAAGTGCCGCCGCCTGCCGCAAAGGCCGCTTCCTCCCATTGCCGCTGCAGGCCGATGCCGGCCAGGGGATGGCCGGGATAGTCGGCATCGGGCGTGATGGCGACCACGATGCCGGCATTGGCGTTGCGCTCATTGCGGGAATACTGGCTCATGCCGTTGGTGACCACGCGGCCCGGCTCGGAGGCCGCCGCCACCACCGTGCCGCCCGGGCACATGCAGAAGCTGTAGACGCTGCGGCCGTTTTTGGCGTGATGCACCAGCTTGTAATCGGCGGCGCCCAGTTCGGGAACGCTGCGTCCAAAACGCGCCTTGTCGATCATGCCTTGCGGATGCTCGATGCGAAAGCCGATGGAGAAGGGCTTGGCCTCGATCGCGACGCCGCGCGCATACAGCATTTCGAACAGGTCGCGGGCGCTGTGGCCGGGCGCCAGCACGACATGGCGGCTTTCGATTTCTTCGCCGCTTTCCAGGCGCACGCCGCGCACCTGGCGCTCGGGCGTCAAAAGCAGGTCCGTCACCTTGCTCTGGAATCGATACTCGCCGCCCAGCGCCTCGATGCTCTGGCGCATGGATTCCACCATGGTCACCAGCCGGAAGGTGCCGATATGGGGATGGGCCTCGGTGAGGATTTCCTCCGGCGCGCCGGCCTTGACGAACTCAGTCAGCACCTTGCGGCCCAGATGGCGCGGATCCTTGATCTGGCTGTAGAGCTTGCCGTCGGAAAAGGTGCCGGCGCCGCCTTCGCCGAACTGGACATTGGATTCAGGATTTAATTGCGAGCGGCGCCACAGACCCCAGGTATCCTTGGTGCGCTCGCGCACCACCTTGCCGCGTTCCAGGATGATGGGACGGAAACCGGATTGCGCCAGGATCAGCCCGGCGAACAGGCCGCAAGGACCGGCGCCGATCACCAGCGGGCGCTGGAATTGCGCCGGGGCTCTCGCGACTGGCTTGTAATCCATGTCGGGGGTGGGCCGCGCAACCTTGCGCGCACGGCTCTCATCCTTCAGGGTCACGTCCACGGTATAGACGTAGACGATGGCCTGCTTGTTGCGGGCGTCATGACCGCGCTTGAACACCCGCCAATCCACAAGCGCCTCGGCCGGAAGCTTCAGCTTCTTCAGGATGGCGGCTTTCAGCGCCTCTGGTGGATGGCCGAGCGGCAGCTTGATGTCGGTGAGGCGTAGCATCCGCCCATATAAAGACGGATGTTGGCAGATGCCAGCCGCTAGAATTTCAGGCGAATTCCAACCTGGAACGACACCGGCTGGCGCAGGGTCAGGGTGCGCGGGTCGGTCAGGGTCGGGGTCACCAGGCCCGCGGTGCTGCCGGGGTCGAAATAGGTGCCGTACAGCGCATGGCGGTCGTCGAACAGATTGTTCACCAGGCCGAACAATTGCCAACGTTGATCGAACCGGTACCCGGCGCGCAAATTGACCACCACGGTGGAGGGCAGCCTGGCATTGCGGTTGGAGGGATCGCCGTCGAAATATTGGCTGCCGGTAAAAGCCAGTTCGCCGCCCAGGCTGACATCGTCCAGCACATCCATATCGGCGCCGATGCGGGCCGAGCTGGTCGGATTCATAGGCATGCGCCGGCCGGGTGTCACCGTCACATTGCCTGCCGCATTGGCGGCGGGATTGTTGGGCGAGGCCAGGATGCCGGTGAACTGATACGTCGCATCCAGATAGGACTTGTTGGCATTGGCCTACCAGCGGGGCGCGGTATAGGGGGTGGTCTGTTCCTGGCCCTGGCGCTGGGGGGATGGCACTTTGGTGAATTAGCCACGCCCCGCGCCTGGGCATGGACCTGACCACC
>JBBQBL010000037.1:0-15791 GCA_038317805.1 Micropepsales bacterium | reverse complement strand
CTGGACTATCCCTCCCCCCGGGCGGCGCCGCGTTTGGTGCTGCCCGTCTAGTAGCTACACCTTCCCGGGCCCGGGCTGGGCTCGGTATTGCCCGTGACGGGTTCCCCTAATTTGGGCCGACCCGAGCCACGCCCGGACACGGGAAGGTGTAGAGACTAGACGGGCAGCACCTAACGCGGCGACGCCATGGTGAAGGGATAGTCCAGACCACGAACGCCCATCCTGGGCGGCGGCGAAAGCCGAAGGGGTATGAAAATCCGTTGGGCCGCAAGGCCTGTGTCGGTTCAAGTCCGACCGCCCGCACCAATTTCCCACCGCAAAAACAGTTGGCGAGTCGCAACAGGCCTCACACGCATTTGGGGATGGCCACCGGTGGGATCAGCCCGTGGCCCCACCGAACGAGCGTTTGCCAAACTCCAGAAGCGCGACAAGACCGGCGCCGGCGAGCAGGCAAAATGCCAGGTCATCCAGGTGCAGCGGTCCGAAATGGAAAAGGCTCTGTGCAGGGGGCCAGTAAAGCGCACATGCAAGGACCATCAGAACCGTCCCCACCAATATCCACAGCATGCGATTGGGCCTGAGCAGTGCTTCCCGCAGCGAGGCATGGAAGGAGCGGTTGACCAGGATCAGGCCGATATTCATCAGCACCAGAACCGTGAACACCAACGCCCGCAGCTCGTCCTCCGCCATTTCGAGCCGCGCGCCCAGGAACAGGGCGAGCGCGACGATGGCAAGCGCGGCCAACCCTTGCAGGCTCGCCCATATGAGCGACGCCCGCGGCAACACCGGCGTGTTCGGCCGGCGCGGCGGACGCCGCATCACATCGGTTTCTTCTTTTTCGGCCTCGAAGACGACCGAGCAGGCCGGATCGATCACCATTTCCAACAGCGCAATCTGAATAGGCATCAGCATCAGGGGCAGGCCGAAGAACAGGGGCAGAAGCGCCAGGCCTGCAATGGGAATGTGGACGGCGACGATATATTCGATGGCTTTGCGCAGATTGTCGTAAATGCGACGCCCCAGCCGGATGGTCGCGACGATGGAGGCAAAATCGTCTTTCAACAGCACCAGCGAGCTGGCTTCGCGCGCCACATCGGTGCCCCGGCTGCCCATCGAGATACCGATATGGGCCGCCTTCATCGCCGGGGCGTCGTTGACCCCATCACCGGTCATGGCAACAATCTGGCCGTCGCGTTTGAGAGCTTCCACCAGCTTCAGTTTTTGCTGGGGCCGGATACGGGCAAAGACACAGGTGTGGCGCACGGCTTCTGTCAGCGCCGCATCGCTCATCGCTTCGAGCTCATCGCCGGTAACAACGGAATGCGATTCGATTCCGGCCTGCGCGGCGATGGCGCGGGCGGTGACGGGATAGTCGCCCGTGATCATCACCACGCGAATGCCGGCATTGCGGCACTCCTGTACCGCACCTGGCACATTGTCCCGCAACGGATCGGCAAACCCCACCAGCCCCAGATAGCGGAAAGCAATATCACGCTGGGACTTCGGCTTTTCGCCGTCTTGCCAGGCAAGGTCTGCTTGCGCCACGGCCAACAGCCGGATGCCTTCGCCGGCAAGCCGGTCGACATCCTTCAGGATATCGGTGCGGGCTTTGCCTTCGAGATGGCACAGCTCCGCGATGGATTCGGGGGCGCCTTTGGCGCAGGCGACGGCCGTGACAGCTTCGGTGCGATTCCAGATGTTGGTGGTGGCCAGAAGCTCCGGCCGAAGGCCAAAGCTCTGAAGCAGGTCCTTCGGCATGGCCAGTTCCACGTCGATGGCTGCATCATGGATGGCGCGGTCCATGGGATCGGTCGGAACGGGCGCGCTGGCGCCAAGCGCGGCATGCAGCAGAGCTTCCATGCGGCCTGTCAGCGGGTCGCCGGGACGCCAAAGCTCTGCGTCAGCGGCAACCAGCGCCAGCCGCATGCGGTTCTCGGTCAAGGTGCCGGTCTTGTCGGTGCACAGCACCGTCGCCGAGCCCAGCGTCTCGATCGCGGCGGCGCGGCGGGTCAAGACACCGCCGCGGGAAATTCGCCACGCGCCCATGGCCATGAACACCGCCAGCACCCCCGGGCTTTATTCCGGCAGCACGGACATGCCCACGGCGATGCCCCCCAGCGCCGCCTGAAGCCAGGAACCACGGGTGAAACCCAGCAGCAGCACGACCAGCCCGGCGACGGCGAAACCCACCAGTGCAAAATCCCTTACCAGCCAGCGCAGCTGCTGCTGCAACCGCGGCTGTTCCATGGTGATGGAGGTGAGCGCCTGACCGATCTTGCCCATCTCGGAACGAAGTCCGGTCGCGGTAACCCGCGCGACGCCGCTGCCACGCGCGATCAAGGTGCCGGCGAAGACAAAGGGCTGGTCCTCGCCGCCGGGGTGGCGCGGAGGCTCATCGGTCACGGATGGCCGCTTGCGCACGGGCACAGACTCGCCCGTCAGGAGCGATTCATCGGCGAGCAGATCGTCGCCGGAAACCAGATGCGCATCGGCGGGTACCCGGTCGCCTTCCGCCAGGATCATGATATCGCCCGGCACGACTTCACGGCCGGCGATGCGCGTGCGCATGCCATCGCGCACCACCAGCGCGCGCGGGCTGGCCAGGTTGCGCAAGGACTGAAGCACCTTTTCGCTGCGGCCTTCCTGCACAATGCCGATGGAGACCGACAGCGTGGCGAACGCCGCTAGGATGCCGGCATCCAGCTTCTCGCCCAGCAGCAGATAGATCAGGGCGCCACCCAACAGCAGCGCGAACATGGGCTGGCTCACGACACCCAGGGCGATGCGAAAGATATTCCGCCCCTCGGCATTGGGAAGTTCATTGGCCCCGAACTGCTTCAGGCGCGCGGCGGCCTCCGCACGACTCAGGCCGCGTTCAATCATCTGATCCATGATGACTTTTTAGGCGCTTTGACGCGAAAAGTCCTTGATAGGGCGCAAAAACCTGCTCGATCCGGCAGGCAAGCCTGACCCAGCCACTCGCCAATTTGTCCCACTGTGCCTGCGCAAGTTTGCGGGCACACTGGACGGCATGAAGACGCTGCTGCTGATCCTTGCGCTGCTGGTCACGCCGGCCATCGCCGCCCCCCTGCCCATCCGCATGGTGGTGGTCACCACCTTCCAGCATGGCGGCGAGGAAGGTTTTGGCGAAATGCGCGCCTGGGCGAAGGACGCGCCGCAGAAGCTGCCCTTCCCCGCCGGCGAGCTGCCGCTGCGTTACGATCCGGCGCGCCGGCTTCTGGTCGTGTCCACCGGCATGGGCAGCCCGCACGCCGCCGCGTCGCTGATGGCGCTGGGCAGCGATGCCCGCTTTGATCTGCGCAAAAGCTATTGGCTGGTGGCGGCCATCGCGGGCGCGGACCCGCAAAAAGCCTCGCTGGGTTCGGCCGCCTGGATCGGCACGGTGGTGGACGGCGATTACGGTTTTGAGATCGACCCGCGCGAGGCGCCCAAGGACTGGCCCACCGGCAAACTGCCCTGGTTCAAGCCCACGCCCTACGAAAAGCCGCTGCCGCCGGATACCTCCAACAACCTGTTCCCCCTTAACACCGGCCTGCGCGACTGGGCCCTGGCGCTGACCAAAGACGTAAAGCTGGCAGACAGCGCGGCGATGCGGGAAGGCCGCAAGGCCTATACCGACATGCCCCAGGCGCAGAAGCCGCCCTTCGTGCTGGGCGGCGATGAGATCAGCGGCCAGAGCTGGTGGTCCGGCTGGCTGGGCAACCGCCATGCCGAACGCTGGATGGACTATTGGACCGGCGGCAAGGGCCGCTTCGTGATGTCGGCGATGGAAGACAGCGGCATCGCGCGTTCGCTGCAGATGCTGGGCAAAATGGGCCTGGCCGATCCCGCGCGGCTGATGATCCTGCGCACCGCATCGGACTACACCGCCCCGCCGCCCGGCATGGCCGCCGCCGACTATGTCGCCGCCGTGCAGAAGAATATCCCGGCGACGCGCGAAGCACTGGACGCGGCATTCACGGTCGGCAATCCGGTGGTGACCGAAATCACAGCGAACTGGCCGCGCTATGAGAATTCCGTGCCGGGGCGCTATGTCTGCATAATAGGCGCTGGCAAGAGCAACACATAAAATCGTGTCGATGCGGCTAGGGCAGGGCTGCCACAGCCCCTAACGACATACGGCCCCGATTTCTACAAATCCATTTTTCGCAGAGGATTTTGCTCGTCCTCTTGAAGATTGGGAATACCGCACTGTTCCAAAAAATGCGCGATGGCATCGTAGTCAGAAGGAGGCCGCGTGCGGTCGAGTGGGTCGCCCGACGGAACGTAGATCACCATGCCCTGCCGCGCGCGAGTCAAAAGCACTCGATAGGTATTGGCCAGATAAGCCTTGCGGGCGTCACTATTGACGTTCTTCCATTTGGTGCCCTGGAAAGCATGGTACGCCCACCGTCCATCAACACGGCGGAAGTCTGCGTCCCAGCATACGCCAATCCAATCAAGCTCTAGGCCTTGAATATCGAACTCTGTGGCGGGGTCTTCCAGATAAAAGGAGGACCGAACATCCTCTCTTGAATTCAAGAACCAATAAGGTGCGTCAATCTTTTCATGCACATTGACCCCTTCGGGTTTCAATCGAGAAGCTCGCGATGACGCGACAAGCCCGAACCGTGCAGACCCCCGCGCCTGCGTGCGCAGCCAATTACGCGCCGAGTTCAAATGCCTCGTCAGCCTAACCGGATATTTATCGCTAATGGAAAGATATATTTTTCGAGCTTCATCGGATTCGCCAGCAATGACGGCATTTACAAAATCAGAAAGGGTTTCCGCGCGAAACGATCGTAACGAAACGGAAAGATGCAGATCATCTTCAAGGTGATAATCCAGCCCTTTGATCGCCGAGACGAGATCACGCCCCCAATGATAATCCGCATGAGTTAGCTGGTTGGAGGCGAATACCTTCCAGTCTCTATATTTTGAAGACAGGGCATCAAACCATTCTGTGAGACCTGCCTCGCCATCATTGATCTCCTGCCCGCCACCGATCAAACAAACAATTGCACACCAATCGCGATGCCGGTCCATCACGCTTATCAAAAAATCTGGCTCGGATTGGTCAAATTCTCTCAGCCCATGCTTCTCCTTCATGAACCTGCCGATTTTGTCCAAACTCCAAGCACGCTGCGCTTCGTCGAACACAACCACGTGCTCAGACGGGGCATCATCGGTTCGCAAATTATGATCGCGAAAGTGATGAATGTTTTGAATAAAGGAACTCACCTTCCGTCGCGCATCCCCCATACTGATGGGCAAGCCGGCTTTTTTGCCGCGCAGATTTTCATCGCGCGCAAGGGCCTCGCGTAATACTGCAACAAGCGGGCCGTTACCTGATAAGAATACAGCGTGCTCATCCTCATGCGTTTTCGCGCGCTGCGTCGCAAGATCAAGACCGGCTAGCGTTTTGCCAGCACCAGGAACGCCCGTTACGAAACAAATGACCTTATGATTTTGTGCTTTCGCGTTCTCGATGATCTCAGAGATGCGATTGTTCGTAACACCTAGGTTCTTTTTACCGGCGTCGTGGCGTGTAATTTCTTCGACACGGTGTGAGCCATAAAGAGCTTGTGCGGCTTCGATAATTGTCGGCGTCGGCTTATAGCTCCCCGATATCCACACCTCTCCTGTCAGGGGTAGCTGAATATTGAAACGGCGAACAACTGACAGAAGAAATCTGTCGAGATTTGCTCCATTGGAAAAGATCGGCTCCGCGACTTCGTCTGGATATAGAGAAAGCTGTACCGGCTTTGGCGGCGCGTCAGTTGCGATGACAACCGGCACGATAATGCGATCGTGGCTGGTTGCGTGAAAATCTTTTAAATCGGAAGCGTAGTCGATGGCTTGCTCTGTGGCAGCATTTGTAAAAGCCGCCGCGTCGATTTTGAACTCGATGACGAATATAATTCCAGCCAGAAGAATAATGGCGTCTGCGCGCTTTCCCATACGCGGAATGGCAAATTCAAAAGCAATCCATGCCTCCGGAACTAACTGAAGCCCCTGTTGCAGAATTCGAATTTGTTCAAGCCATGCAGAGCGTTGCGCAAGCTCTTGCGAGTGCGCGTGATGCTTTCCAAGTTGTCCATAAATTGCATCGGGATCCGCATTAAGAAAGTTTTTGACACTGTCATAGTAATAAGCGATCCGAAGTCTCGGCGCCGCACTAGACATTGAACACCGCCTCTATCAGCCGCGGCCCCTGGGTCTGCATGGCGTCGGCGAACTGGGCGGCGAATTCGGTGGTGGTTTGCGCGCGGCTGGCTTCCACGCCCATGCCCTGCGCCATCTTCACGAAATCCAGCACCGGGTCGTGCAGATCCAGCATCGCCAGCGTCTTGGGGCCCGGATTGAGCGCGCCCACCCGCCCCAGTTCGATATTGAGGATGTTGTAGGTGCGGTTGGCGCAGACGATGACGGTGACGTCCAGCTTTTCGCGCGCCATGCTCCATAGCGCGGGCAGCGAATACATCGCCGCGCCGTCGCCCGTCACCGCGATCACCTTGCGATCCGGGCACGCCAGGCTTGCACCCACCGCCATGGGCGGGGCATCGCCGATGGCGCCGCCGGTCAGCACAATCCAGTCATGCAGGGGCCCGTGTTTCAGCGAGGCCTGCAGGCCCATGCCGGCGGTGAGCGAGTCGTCCGACAGGATGGCGTTGTCCGGCATCAGCCGCGCGATGATCGCGCCCATGCTGAAGCTGTCCAGTGCGCCATGCAGCGGCATGTCCGGCACCGCGCGCCGCACCACGCGTCCGGGCGCGCGCGCGCCCAGCGCATCGGCCAGCTGGGCAAGCGCGCCCACACTGTCCTCCTGCGGTGAGGCAAGCATCAGCAAATCGCAACCTTCGGGCGTCACCCAACTTGGCTTGCCGGGATAGGCGAAGAAGGTGACCGGCGGCGGCGCGCCCACCAGCACGATCTGTTCCAGCCCCGTGAGGAATTCGACAATGTCCTCGGCGAAATAGGGCACGCGTTCGACTTCCGGCAGGCCTTCGCCGCGGGTCATGCGCGGGGTGAAATAATCATGGAACAGCCGGGCCCCGGTCGCGGCGGCGATGCGGCCGGCCGCTTCCACCCCGGCACGCTCCAGGCAGCGGCCGCGCATCAAAAGGGCGGTCTTCTTGCCATTCTTCAGCGCGGCGGCGACCCGTTCGATCACCGCGCCGTCGACCGCACCGGGCGGCGCCACCGGCAGCGGTCTGGCGGGCGCGGACGCCTCATTCCAGGCGCAGTCGGCAGGCAACACCAAGGTCGCGATCTGCCCGGGCCAGGCCCTTGCGGCCTGAACGCAGCGGGCACCATCGGCGGCGACATCATTCGATGTCTTGCTCTGGTGCAACCAGTCCGACACGCCGCCGCAGATCGCCATGATGTCGGAGCTCAGCGGCGCCTGGACATATTGCGAATGGCTGGTGGCGTGATCGCCCACGATATTGACCACCGGGGCGCCGGCCTTGCGGGCATTGTGCAAAAAGGACATCGCATTGGCGAAGCCCGGCCCCAGATGCAGCAAGGTCGCGGCCGGCTTGCCGGTCATGCGGGCATAGCCATCGGCCGCGCCCGCCACCACGCCTTCGAACAGGCACAAGACGCCGCGCATCCTGGGCTCGCGGTCCAGCGCCGCCACGAAATGCATTTCCGATGTGCCCGGATTGCCGAAGCAAATCTCGATGCCGCTATCGGCCAGGGTATGGACCAGACTCTCTGCGCCGTTCATGGCGCTACTTCAAACAAGAAGGGCCGCCACCCGCAAGGGTGACGGCCCGACATTGTCGTGCTGAAGACGTCCGCTTACGCGGCGCTGCCCTTCGTCAGAAGGATCCAGTTCGCGGCTTCAGTCGTCTGCAGGCTGAGACAATGAGACAATGGATCACCTCCTTTTCAAAATTGTTGCACCGCAAATATAGACAGGCGCCGGGCAACTTCAAGACCCACGTTCAAGCCAGCTTGGCGCGTTCGGCGGCGCCGCGCGCCAGCAAATTCTCGTCCGAGATGACGGTGAGGAAATCAAAGCCCTTCTCGATCATTTGCTGCGCATATTCCGCGCTGGTGCAGTGCATGCCGGCCTTCAGCCCTGCTTTCTTGGCCGCCGCCAGGATCTTGTCGATCGCTTCCATCACCACCGGATCGGTCTGGTTCTGTCTGGCTTCACGCCCCAGCGCCAGGCCCAGGTCGGACGGGCCGACATACAGCATGTCCAGCCCCTTCACCGCGGCGATGGCATCCACATTCTGCAGCCCCTTCAGGGTTTCAATCTGGATGATGGTCAAAATCGTCTTGTTGGCGTGATGGACATAATCCTTGCCGCCATACAGCAGCCCGCGCTTGGGCCCGAAGCTGCGATAGCCGTCCGGGGGATAGTGACAGGCGCCGACGAACCGCTCGCATTCCTCCACGGTTTCGATGTTGGGGCAGATCACGCCATAGGCGCCGGCATCCAGCGCCTTCATCACATCGCCCGGCGCATTCCAGGCCACCCGCATCAACGGCACCGTGTCGGTGGTGGAGATGGCGGCGAACATGGCGCACATGGAGGCGAAATCGCTGGCGCCATGCTGCAAATCCACGGTCAGGCTATCCCAACCCTGATGCGCCAGCATCTCCGCCGCCAGGGTCCCCGGCAGGGTGATCCAGCAATTCAGAGCCGGCTTGCCCGATGCCCATAATTCGCGGATACGATTGGCGCGCATGCCCGGCGAAGGTTAGACCAACGCCCGGCAAGGGCAAGGGGCGCTTTGAAGGGGATAGGCTTGGAAACGCTTTCCACCACATGCGTGATCGCCGGCGGCGGCCCGGCCGGGATGATGTGCGGCTACCTGCTGGCCCGGGCCGGCGTGGACGTGACGGTGCTGGAAAAGCATAAGGATTTCCTGCGCGATTTCCGCGGCGACACGGTGCATCCCTCCACCCTGCAGGTGATGCATGAACTGGGGCTGCTGGAAGAATTCCTCAAGCTGCCCCACACCCGCATTCGCACCGGAAACATCGAGATCGGCGACGAGCATTTCACCATCGGCGACTTTGGCTATCTTCCCACCGCCGCCAAGTTCATCGCCCTGATGCCGCAATGGGACTTCCTGGATTTCCTGGCCGCGCAGGCCAGAAAGCTGCCCAACTTCCATCTGCTGATGCAGACCGAGGCCAAGGACCTGATCGCGCAGGGCGAGCGGATTTGCGGCGTGCTGGCGACGGGGCCGAGCGGAAATGTCCAGATCAAGGCCGGGCTGACCATTGCCGCCGATGGCCGCCATTCCACCCTGCGCGACAAGTCCGGCCTGAAGGTGGACGATCTGGGCGCGCCGTTCGACGTCTTGTGGCTGAGCCTGCCGGTGCTGCCGGGCGATCCCGCCGACCTGATCGGCAAGGTGCGGGACGGCCAGTTGTTCGTGATGATCTATCGCACCGATTACTGGCAGTGCGCCTATCTGATCGCCAAGGGCGGCTTCGATACCATCAAGGCCGATGGCCTGACCAAGTTCCGAAATCGCCTGAAATCGATCGCCGGCTTTGCCGCGGGCCGCATCGACGAGGCGATCAAGGACTTCGACCAGGTCAAGCTACTGACTGTGACGGTGGACCGGCTGGAAAAATGGGCGCGCCCCGGCCTGCTGTGCATCGGTGATGCCGCCCATGCCATGTCGCCCATCGGCGGGGTGGGCATCAACCTGGCCATTCAGGACGCGGTGGCGACGGCCAATATCCTGGCCCCCGTGCTGACTCGCGGCGTGCCGAGCTTCCGCGACCTGAAGAAGGTCCAGAAGCGGCGACAATTCCCCACCAGGGTGATCCAGGGCTTCCAGGTGATGGCGCAGAAATTGATCCTTGCGCCCACCTTGGCGGCGATGAAGACACCCAAGCCGCCCCGCCTGGTGCGGCTGCTGAATGCCTGGCCTTGGGCGCGGCAGTTCCCGGCACGCTTCATCGGCATGGGCGTGCGTCCCGAGCATGTCAGGCTTCCAAAGCGCTGATATTGCTGCGTTGCGGCGACGAATGTGCATTTCCGTTGGTGTGAAACGGGACTAGCCTTTGGGTGACTGCTACGGGAGCCGCCCATGACTGTGGTGCATCATCCGATTGAGTCGTCCCCCAAGGAACAGAATCACTGCGCCCTCATGTTCTGTCTGACATGGGTGGGATTCTTCGTCTTTATCGGGATCGTCACCTGGATCGGCAGCGCGCTTTAAACACCGCCGTCCCCTGATATGAATTCGCGCTGATGCGCGAAATCACATCTGCATGGTCCAGCCTTCGACGCCCATCGCGGACTGACGCACCGCCTCGGTAAGCGTCGGATGCGAATGACAGGTGCGGGCGATGTCTTCCGATGAGGCGCCGAATTCCATCGCCAGCACGACTTCGGCGATCAGGTTGCCGGCTTCTGGCCCGATGATGGCACAGCCCAGCACCTTGTCGGTCGCCGCATCCGCCAGAATTTTCACAAACCCGTCGGTCGCCAGAATGGTCTTGGCGCGCGCATTGGCGGTGAAGGGAAACTTGCCGACCTTGTATGGAACACCAGCGGCCTTGAGCTCTTCCTCTGTCTTGCCGACAGTGGCGACCTCCGGGAAGGTGTAAACCACCGATGGAATGGCATCGTAATTCACATGCCCCGCCTTGCCGGCGATCAGTTCGGCGCAGGCAACGCCTTCATCCTCGGCCTTGTGCGCCAGCATGGGACCTTCGCGGCAATCGCCGACGGCATGGATGCCCGCCACATTGGTACGATAGTGATGGTCGGTGACGACGCGGCCGCGCTTGTCCATGGCGACGCCCACTTCGGCCAGGCCCAGATTGGCGGTGTAGGGAATGCGGCCGATGGCGACCAGCATCACATCGGCATCCAGAACCTGGGCGTCGCCGCCGGCGGCCGGTTCGACGGAAACCTTTAGGCCATTCCCCTTCTTCTCCACGCCGGTAACCTTGGTGGACAGATGGAAAGTAAAGCCCTGCTTGGTCAGCACGCGCTGAAATGCCTTGGACACTTCTAGGTCGATGCCGGGTGTGACGCGGTCGAGGAATTCCACCACCGTCACTTCCGAGCCCAGCCGGCTCCACACCGATCCCAGTTCCAGCCCGATGACGCCGGCGCCGACCACCAGCAGCTTCTTGGGAACAGATGTCAGCGCAATGGCGCCCGTGGAAGACACGATCTGCTTTTCGTCCACCGTCACGCCGGGCAACGGCGCCACGTCCGAGCCGGTGGCGATGATGATGTGTTTGCAGGTCAGTTCGCGGGTCTTGCCGTCGGCCAGCTTCACGCTGACCTTGCCAGGCGCGGTGATCTTCGCTTCGCCGACAATTGCCTCGCTCTTGGCCTTCTTGAGCAGAAATTCCACGCCCTTGGTCAGCTCGCCGACCACCTTGGTCTTCTGCGCCATCATGGCGGGCAGGTCCAACTCCACCTTGGCCTTGATGCCAAGCTTGGCGAAATCGTGGTTGGCCTCGTGGAAACGCTCGGACGCGTGCAGCAGCGCCTTGGAGGGGATGCAGCCCACATTCAGACAGGTGCCGCCAAAGGCGCCGCGCTTGTCGATGCAGGCGCTGGTCAGGCCAAGCTGGCCCAGGCGGATGGCGGCATTGTAGCCGCCCGGTCCGCCACCGATCACGATTGCATCAAAACTGTCCGCCATGGTCCTGCTCTGGTGATTTTACCAGCCGGAACATAACCATTCGGGGCTTAACGAAAACAGCCCCAAACGCATGACTGTGCGGCGAATTCGCCTAGGCGGCGGGTTCTTTGGGCTTCAGGTCCGGGTCCGGGAAGATCAGATCCACCACCGTGCCCTGTCCGGGCTCGGAATGGACGCTGGAAACACCCCCCAGCTGCAGGCCGAAGGTCTTGATGAGCCGGCTGCCCACGCTCTTGCTGGTGCTGTCCATGGCAAAGCCGCGGCCGTCATCGGCAATGGCCAGTTTCAGCTTGCCCCCGTCCACCGGCGCCATGGTGACCCGGATCACGCCCTGCCGCTCTGCCGGGAAGGCGTGCTTGAAGATGTTGGTCAGGACTTCCACCGTGAACAGGGCCAGCGCCACCGCCACGCTGCCCGACACGATGCGGCTCGGCACGTCGACTTCGACCCGCACATTCTCGTTGCTCATGCCCCCGGCGATCTGGTGGCAGAGCTGGTCAAGCAAGTCGTGGATGTCCAGGGTGCTCTGGTCTTCCAGCTCGTTGAGGATGCGGTGCACCAGCGCCAGCGCATTGATGCGGGTCTGGGCCTGCAGCAGCGCATCGCGCGCCGCCGGATCCTTGACCTGATTGGCCTGGATGGAGAGCAGGCTCATCACGATCTGCAGGTTGTTCTTCACCCGGTGATGGATTTCCTTGATCAGGGTGGTCTTCATGTCCACGGATTCGCGCAGACGCCGGTCGCGGTCCTGGATGCCTTCGGCCATGTCGGCCAGGGCGTCGCCCAGCAGCTTGAACTCCACGGGGGCTTCCACCAGGTCGGGGCGGATGGCGTAGTGACCGCTGCGATAGGCGGCCGCGATCCGCCGCAGATAGCTGATCCACTGGGTCACCTGCCGGTCGGTGGCCAGCCAGATGGCGAACCAGGCAAAGCCGATCATCAAAATCGGCAGCGCGAAATCCAGGCCGACATGCAGATAAGTGGGACCGAACAGCCGGCTTTCCCCCATCGCAAAGGCCACGAAGATGGAATTGCCCATCAAGGTCGCGCTGCCATAGCGCCACAGGTCGCCGCGGCTATCCACCGCGCTGGACACGTCATTGGGATCGGCGCCGGACGTCAGCGCCGATTTGGCGATGGCCGCGCCCACATCCTTGTTGTTGGTGGCGATCACCTTGCCGGAGCGGTCATACACCGCCACCACCGCACCCTTGGGCAAACTCGCGGAGCGCATCATGTAGTCGATCCAGTGCACATCCAGCGAGATCGCGACGGTGCCGTCAAACGTGCCATCCGCCTTGTGCAGCGCCAGCATGCCGCCGATCACCGGCTGACCGGTGACGCGGCTGATCAATTCGTTGGACACCGCCATGCCGTCGGTTTTCTGGGCATCGGCGAACACGCCGAGCTTGTCCACTTTCAGGCCATGGGCCAGCGCCATGGCCGAACAGACCACCCGCCCGCTGGCATCGATGCGCGACAGGTTGGAGAAATAGCGCACCCCGATCAGGGTGTCGGCCAGCACGCCATCGCAATTGCCGTTCATGCCGCGCACTTCGGACAGGCTGCCCACGGCGCGCAGCACCTGTTCGGCGGCCGCCATCAGGTTCTGATCGCCCGCCGCCACGGTGCGGGCCGATTGCAGCAGCCGGTCATGGACATTGGCGATGTCCAGCCGCGCGCGCGCCACACCCTGGAAGATGGACACCAGCACCACGGGCACAAGCGCCAGGGTAATAATCGCCTGCAGGCGGCGGCGCAGTGTCCAGCCCGCCTCGCGGCTCATCAGGTTCATGGCATTATTTGGGGCGTTTTTTTCCGGCGAGGTCGGAACGTCCAGGGCTGAGCTGATCAAGCTGCGCCATGATTTCACGAGCGGCATCCCCCCCGGCAGGACGGGTCACATCGTCCAGCGTGTCGCTGCCGTCCAGAATCCCTATCAAGGTCTTGCGCGCGCGGGCAACCCGGCTTTTCACCGTGCCCACGGCGCATTTGCAGATCGCCGCAGCGTCTTCGTAGGAAAAGCCGCCCGCGCCGACCAAAATCAGGGCTTCGCGCTGTTCGTCGGACAGGTGCTTGAGGGCGCGCACCGTGTCGGACAATTCGGCGCTGTGAACTTGATCCTCACCGCCGCCGGGAATGCGTTCGGCCGCTTCCTGGTCCCAGGGGGCCTGACGCCAGGCGCGGCGCCGGTCAGAATAGAACTGGTTGCGCAGGATGGTGAAAAGCCACGCCTTCAGGTTGGTGCCCGGAATGAAGCTGGAGCGGCTCTGCCAGGCTTTGACCAGGGTTTCCTGCGCCAGGTCGTCGGCGGCTTCCTGATTGCCGGTCAGCGAGCGGGCAAAGGCGCGCAGAAACGGCACGAGGCCAAGCAGTTCGGATTTGAAGTCCGGATTTTCCGGCTTCTGGGACATGGCAGACGGGGCGGAGCTGGGCATCACGATACCTTCTTCCCCCCCTTGTCCTCAGCTTCGTCGATTTGACGCAGCAAATCCATGAAATCGTCTGGCACCTGCTCCTGTGCGACATCGTCGTACATTCGGCGCAGCTCGCGGCCGATGGCCCGCTGCCTTGCCCGGATCGCCCGGGCCTTTTCGGAGGGCTTTTCTTCGTTAGCCACGTCCATATCCCATTGCTGCGTCATGTTTGCCCAAACCATTTCCTGGTTCGGCGCCGGCCCGGAAATCCCGGAAAAGCGCCAGATTTCGACTTCTCAGCCCCATGCCAGTTCCCTTCCCAAGGTTCCAAACGAACAGATTTCACGATGGTTCCGACAGGCTAGGGAACTTTTTTGGCTGGCGTAAGTTCCTCCCCTGAGCTTTTCTTTCTGCCGAAGGAGCCTTTTGCATGAGCATGTCGCAAACCCTTGCGCCGCATCTTCCCTATCTGCGCCGTTACGCGCGCGCCCTGACGGGGTCCCAGTCCAGCGGGGACGCCCATGTCCGGGCGGCTTTGACCGCCCTTTTGGCGGGGGATCAAAGCCTTATCGAGGGGGTCCCGCCCCGGGTGGGCCTGTACCGGATATTCCACGCTATCTGGCAGTCCGGCGCCGAGCATTTCGATGACGCCGTGCCGGCCGGCAGCCTGAGCCCCGAAGGCCGTCTCAAGTCCCTGTCTGCCACCAAGCGGGCCGCCCTGCTTTTGACCGCCGTGGAAGCCTTCAGCCTGAAAGAAGCCGCCTTCATCGTGGACGAAAGCCCCGAAGAAGTGGAAGCCGCCATCCTGGGCGCGCAGAAGACCATCGACAGCCAGCTGGCCAGCAAGGTCCTGATCATCGAGGACGAGCCGATTATTGCGCTGGACCTGGAGAACTTGGTCACCGAACTGGGTCACAAGGTTGTCGCTGTGGCCGCGACCAAGGACGATGCGGTTGCCAAGGCCAAGTCCGAACGTCCCGGCCTGGTGCTGGCGGACATCAATCTGGGCGAGGGCGGCAGCGGCATCGACGCGGTCAGCGAGATCCTGGCTTCGTTCGACATCCCGGTGATCTTCATCACCGCCTATCCGGAGAAACTTCTCACAGGCGAACGCCCGGAGCCGACTTATCTGATCGCCAAGCCCTTCCTTCCGGAAACGGTACAGGCCACGGTGGGACAGGCGCTGTTCTTCCATCCGGTCGCGCGCGAAGCTGCATAACTTTTCGTTTTTTAGTAAGTGGAGATTCCAGTCATGGCCGCCAAGAAAAAGCAGAACGGCAATATCGAAGCACGGATCGCCGCGCTGAAGGCCGACATCCAGGCGCTGCAAGGCGACTTTAAGGGCCTGTATGGCGATGTCAGCGAAATCGCATCCGAACGCGCGGCGCTCGCCATGCGCTCGGCCGAGGAGATCGCCGACCGCGCCGTGGCCCTGGCCGAGGAAGCCGCGGTCCAGGCCAAGGCGACCGCGCTGGAATACAAGGAAGAAGCCGAGGACTGGGCGGACGAGAATGCCGAAGAATTGCGCGACCGGGTCCGCGCCCAGCCGATCCAGTCCTTGCTGATCGCCGGCGGCATCGGCGCTTTTCTGGGCGCGATCTTTTTGCGGCGCTAAAGCGCCGCTTTAAGATTTCATTGCGGCGCAACGCGCCGCGGGCGCGGGTAATTTCCCTGTTAACGCCCGCTGGCATATAGTTGGGCGGCAAAGGGGACCTGACATGTTCGCGCG
>JBBQBL010000036.1:0-15862 GCA_038317805.1 Micropepsales bacterium | reverse complement strand
AGACGGCGCCCCAGCTTTGGGCGAAGGCCAGCACGTCCTCATAAGCCCAGCGTTCCATGGTTATCTCCGGTTCTCGGGCGCTTGCGCGTGATAGGTCTTGAAGTCCACCAGAGTGCCCAGCATCTGCAGGTAGGCGATCAGTGCGTCGCCCTCGCTGACCACAGCCGGATTGCCGTCAAAGTCGCGCGACTGCGCCTTGGCATAACGCTTCTGGAAATCCTCCAGCGCCTCGGAATTGGGATCGGCTTGCGCTTCCAGGTCTTCCTTGGCGTGGACGATCTGGTCGGCGGTGTAGGGAACGCCGACATCCTTGTTGGCCACCAGCATGTTCTTCACATCGCGATAGTCGAGCGGCGTGGTGAAGAGAAACTTGTAGGGAGGCATGATCGATTCGGGCACCACCGAGCGCGGATCGGCCATATGCGACTGATGCCACTGGTCGGAATACTTTCCGCCCACCCGCGCCAGGTCGGGACCGGTGCGTTCCGAACCCCATTGGAAGGGGTGGTCATACATGCTCTCCGCCGCCAGGCTGTAATGACCGTAACGTTCGACCTCATCACGCAAGGTGCGGATCTGCTGGCTGTGACAGACATAGCAGCCTTCGCGCACATAGATGTTGCGGCCTTTCAGTTCCAGCGGCGTGTAGGGGCGCATTCCGCTGACCTTCTCCACCGTACCGCCCACCCAGAACAGCGGCGCGATTTCCACGGCGCCGCCGACAGCGATCACCAGGATGATGCCGATCAGCAGGAAGATGGAGTTCTTCTCCAGCCAGGCGTGGTTCATCACACTGCCTCCGCCGCAAGAGTCGCCGGAGCCGCGGCCGGAACGCCGTCACGGACCGTTTTCCACAAATTGTAGGCCATGATGAGTGTCCCGGTGAGATAGAGCAGTCCGCCCAGCGCGCGGATGATGTAGTAGGGATGCATCGCCTGGACGCTTTCCGAGAAGGCATATTCCAGGAAGCCGAACTCGTTATAAGCGCGCCACATCAGGCCCTGCATGATGCCGGCGACCCACAGCGCAGTGATGTAGAGAACGATTCCCAGGGTCGAGATCCAGAAGTGCCACTCCACCAGCGCGTTGGAATAGAGCTTTTTCTTCCACAGCCAGGGCACCAGGCAATAGATCGCGCCGAAACTGACATAGCCGACCCAACCCAGGGCACCGGAGTGAACGTGACCGATCGTCCAGTTGGTATAGTGCGACAGGGCGTTGACGGTCTTGATACTCATCACCGGCCCCTCGAAGGTCGCCATGCCGTAGAAGGCGACCGACACGACCAGCATGCGCAACACCGGATCGGTGCGCAGCTTGTCCCACGCGCCCGACAGCGTCATCAGGCCATTGATCATGCCGCCCCAGCTGGGCATCCACAGCATGATGGAGAAGGTCATGCCCAGGGTTTGGGCCCATTCGGGCAGCGCCGTATAGAGCAGGTGATGCGGCCCGGCCCAGATGTAGATGAAAATCAGGCTCCAGAAATGGATGATCGAAAGCCGATAGGAATAGACCGGCCGCTCCGCCCGCTTGGGGATGAAATAATACATGATCCCCAAAAACCCCGCGGTGAGGAAGAAGCCGACCGCGTTGTGGCCATACCACCATTGGGTCAGGGCATCCTGCACGCCCGAGAACAGCGAATAGCTCTTGGTCTGAAGCAACGACACCGGCATCGCCAGATTGTTGACGATGTGCAGCACGGCAATCGTGACGATGAAAGCCAGATAGAACCAGTTGGCGACATAAATGTGCGGCTCCTTGCGCTTCATCAGCGTGCCCAGGAATGTCACCAGGTAACAGACCCAGACGATGGTCAGCCAAAGGTCGGCATACCATTCCGGCTCGGCATATTCGCGGCCCTGGCTGATGCCCAGCAGATAGCCGGTGCCGGCCAGGACGATGAACGTGTTGTAGCCCCAGAATACCAGCCAGGAGAGCGACCCGCCGAACAACCGGGCGCGACTGGTGCGCTGCACGACGTAGAAGCTGGTGGCGATCAAGACATTGCCGCCAAAGGCGAAGATCACCGCGGAGGTGTGCAGCGGGCGCAGGCGGCCGAAATTGGTCCAGGCCTGGTCCGCAAAGTAGAACCAGTGCGGAAAGGACAGCTGCAGGGCGATGATCACGCCCACCAGCATCCCGGCGATACCCCAGAACATGGAGGCGGCGACGCCGGCTTTGACCACCGCATCGGCATATTGCTGTTTTTCGTCCTGCGGCGCGCGGCCGGCATACATCCACATGTACCAGACCCCGATCACCGCCATGCAGATGCCGAAGGTCCAGGCCTGGGTCACCATCAGGGGGTCGGGCGAGCGCGCGGCTTCGACCAGCGAAGCGGCCAGGCCCAGGAAAATTGTCAGGGGAACGAAAAAGTGATCGAACCGCCAGGGCTTTTGCACGTCATTGGCCGGCATGACTGTTTTCCTGCTTGGAGGGCTGTTGCGGCGGGGCGCGGTGCGCAACCGGGGCCCGGGACTCGCGCGGAATCTCGCGCAGGCTCAGGCACCAGGCAGTCCAGCCGCCGACAGGCTGATTCAAGGTTTCGGTCATGGTCACGAAAATTGCCCCTCTTGTATGGCGAAATAGTCGTTGGTTCAGGCCCGATCAGCATTGATGCCGATCAATTGTCCCTATTTGGGAGCCAGCACTGTGCAAATGTGGCGAAACGAGCCGGGGGTACTCCATGCGAACAGACCCGCCGCCAGGCACAGGGCCGCCACCCCGATTACGATGAAAGCGGCGATCGCCATGCGGCGGCGGCCGGGCGCACAACAGTCCGGCCCCGCTTGCGTCCTTGCGCGCGGCATCGCCCACAAGCCCAACGGCCCGAGCAACAGCGCGGCAAGGAAGCAGCAGAGCATGGATCAGACGCGCATGCCGACACCGGCGCCGATCAGCCAGGGATTGATCCGCGCGGAAGCCTGCACCGCACCACCGGACGCGCGGATATGGGTGCCCATAAACACTTTCTTGATGTCGGCGTTCAGGAAATACGGGCCATCGCCCACCGGAACATCGGCGCCGGCCTGAAACGCCCAGCCGAAGCTGTTCTTGAAGCCAATGCCAGGCAGCGCGCTGTGCGGGTCATAGAAGAAGGTATAGTTCACGCCGACGCCGACATAGGGGCGGATCGGACCGGTGGGATTAAAGTAATACTGGGCGGTTATGGTCGGCGGCAGCAGCCAGACGTTGGAGACTGTGCCGGCCACGCTGTTGCGGATGGTATGCTTGGTGACGGCGGCGATCGCCTCCACCGCGATGTTGTCGGTAATGAAATAGGAAAGATCGGCTTCCGGTACGAGCGAGGTGCTGATCGATGTGGTGCCGCCTATATGGGCGCCCGAAATCGCGATATCCGCCGATGGATCCGGCGCCACGACCACGCCGCGCAGGCGCGCCTGGAAATGACCCGCGGTTCCGGATGGTGCCACCGCGTCTTGCGCGTGAGCAGCGCCGGCGAACAGCAAGAATGTCGCGGTAAGCTGAAGGAACTTCATGTCAATAAACCCCTAGATATGCGGGTTTTTAGTGACATGGCGGCGATGGGCGCCCCTTGATCCGCATCAAATCTGGAGCTCAGCGCCCATGACGCGATGCCGCAGCCCGGAGCGGCAATTTCACGCGCTTGATCCGGATCAAGGCGTGGCTCGCCCCGAGAACGCCAGACTTCTGCAGCAGGAGCAACCGATGACCCCGACCAGACGCGCCCCATCTATTTCGCCGCTGATCTTCGCCCTTATCGTTGCGGGCGCTGTCTCTCCGGCGAGCGCAGATTCCCTGTCGAAGTTGGTCGACGTTAGCGACGGAGACCGTCTCGCCCACACGCTTTGCGTCAATTGCCACGTGGTGGATACGAACAGTCCCGTGATTCGCACGGATCGCGTCCCGTCTTTTTCCTGGATCGCCAATCAGAAGGGCCTGACTGCCAACACGCTGCCGGCATGGCTGAGCACATCGCATGAAAGAATGCCGGACTTTGCGCTCAGCCGGGACGAAATCCGCAAGGTCTCCGCTTACATAATGAGCCTGAAGACACCATGACCTCACTGCAGCTCCTTGCCGCGCGGGTTCCGCGCTACACCAGCTATCCCACCGCCCCTCATTTCAGCCATGCCGTACAGGGACCACTGTATCAGTCGTGGCTTGAGGCCCTGCCCGCCGGGACGCCGATCTCGCTCTACCTCCACATTCCCTTTTGCGATACGCTTTGCTGGTTCTGCGCCTGCCACACCACCGTGGTGAACCACTACGCACCGGTGGAGGAATATTGCAGGTTGCTCCAGACTGAAATCGAAACCGTGGCCAGGCTGATCGGTCGCCGTCAGCCGGTGACCCATATCCATTGGGGTGGCGGCTCGCCGACCTTGCTGCACGGCGCAGACATGCGCCGGTTGACCGCCCTTCTCCATGAGCGTTTCGATGTCGCAGCGACGGCGGAAATCGCGGTGGAGATCGATCCGCGCGGCTTTGATGCACGCCTGGCCAGGACGCTGGCCGACTGCGGCGTCAACCGTGCCAGCATTGGCCTTCAGGACTGCGATCCCAAGGTTCAGCGCGCCATTAACCGCATCCAGACCGACGACGAATTGCGCAACGCGGTATCCCTGCTGCGTCAGAATGGCATCGACAGGATCAATCTGGATCTTGTCTACGGCCTTCCCTATCAGACCGGCGCCGGGTTGGACCGGAATATCGATGTGGCCCTGGAATTGGAGCCCAGCCGGGTCGCCCTGTTTGGCTACGCCCATGTACCCTCCTTCAAGAAGCACCAGGCACTGATTCCCGAACAGGCACTGCCCGGTATTGAAGCCCGCTTCGCCCTCGCCCAGCAGGCAGAAAAGCGATTGCTTGCCGCGGGCTTTGAGGCGGTCGGGCTGGACCATTTCGCATGGCCCGATGACGACATGGCCATCGCGGCGGCTGACGGCACCCTGCAGCGGAATTTCCAGGGCTATACGAGCGACAAAGCCCGTACACTCATCGGCTTTGGAGCGTCGGCCGTCAGCATGTTGCCGCAAGGCTATGCACAAAACGCCACCACCGTGGCGAACTATCGTGAGGCGCTGGAAGCCGGGTTCTTGCCGATTTCCAAGGGATTTGTATTGAGTCCCGAAGACCGGCTGCGGCGGCACGTCATTGAACAGATCATGTGTTTCTTGAAGGTGGACCTGGCCGCTTGCTGCACAGCGTACGATCTGCCCATCGATGCACTGGACTGGGCATTACCGGCACTGGCGCCACTGTCCAACGCCGGCGCCGTTTCGATCAACGGCCGCACGATCCTGGTCAGCCCGGCCATGCGCGCCGCATCCCGTCTGGCTTGCGCAGTATTCGATGCCTATCTGGAAACGAACAAGGCCACGCATTCTCTTTCGGCCTGAAGGCTGGAGCGATTTTGATCCATCGCAATGCGCCAAAGCTGGCGATGCTGCTTCATAGTCCCGACGAGGACAATGCATGCGTTACTATTTTCATATCCGCACCGAGGTTGGCCTGATCCCGGACGAGGAAGGCACGGAACTGATCGGCCTTGAACAGGCCAGGGAAGAAGCCCTTACCAGCGCCAGGGATCTGGCGACCGAATTCCCGCCGGGCAGCGAAGGCGTCTCGCTGAAATCCGTCGAGGTGATGGACGAAGTTTCACGTACGGTATTTTGCGCGCCGATTTTCTAAGGCGTACAGCCTTCTGATTCGTGCTATCCATGCCTGCTGGTTTCCATATCAGCACTTACATGGACGTTTGAGGGTTCGATGACATCAAACCTTGTGACATCGCTGATCTATGTCAGCCGCAAGACGCTGCCCGCGCCGAAGAACGCCGAGGCCGTCAACGATATTCTTTTGGTGTCGCGGCAGCGGAATAAATCGCTGCAGGTCACAGGCGCCCTGTTTTCGGCATCCAGCACATTCGCCCAGTTTATCGAAGGACCGAAACCGGCCATTGACCAGCTGATGGAGAGCATCACGCGCGATGCCCGTCATCGCGACGTGAAGGTCGTGTCGGTCAAAGACGGTGTTCCGCGCAAGTTCCCCGATTGGACTATGGCCTATTCCGGCGATGAATATTACATGGACCGTCACATCAGCCGATTGTTCGAAGCGCTTCCTGACGGACTATTCAAGGAACAACTCGGGCAACTCGAGGCGTTGATGGTGGAGTTCGGGAAAAGGGCGGCAACGGACCCCGCTCGCAGGTCGTGATGAGCCTGCAATGGTGGGCCCGCCAGAAACCACTCCGGATAATTCTCTTATTTGGATCAATGTCTTAGGAAAACCGCCTTAGAAAATACCGACACACATACCAACAGAGGCAGAGTAGCTGCTATCGCCTGTTCGGCGTACGCGTTGTGGCGGGTATCTCGTTGTCCACGCGCCGATCCGGCTGGGCCTTACGGTCCAGCTCCACCACATTGCCGTTGCTGTCCAGCCGGCCAGGCACATCGAGAGTCTTCAGGAAAAACTCCTTGCTCGGTAAATCCACGATGGTGTTTTCCATGGCGGGAAACTGGGCTTCACCCGTGCCCAGCGGCACGTCTTGGACGATCCGGGTAGTAACGGCCCGGATCATGGCGGCTTTTACGGTTTCAAATCCCTTATTGCGCGCTTCGTCGGCGGGCAGCCGGCGGACCTGCGCCGGCTGGGCCGGATCGACCACATGCGCCGGCACCGCCTTGATGCGATAGGCCATAGAGATGCCGGTATTACGCCCGGTCTTGGGATCGCGCATGCCGTCGGCATTTCGCTTGAGGGCATAATAGAGGCCCACGGCGTCTTCATGGTCGCGAATGCCCTGCTCGGCGCCGGTTTGGGCGAAGGTGTTCTCGGCCAGCAGATCCAGCCAGTTGCGATAGCCGCCGACAAAGCCCGACGCCCCCCTGCCATCCGCATCGATGGTCAGGCTGAGGCGCCCTTGACGGAAATCGGCATCGCCCATCTGATCGGGAAACCAGCCGATGCGCGGAACATGCAGCCGGTCCACCTGCTGGCTTTCCACAACGCCATTCCGGATCCTGGCCTTCAACTTTGTGTACTGCTCGCTCTTGACGATGCGGTAGGAATAATCCGGCGCGACATTGGCACGCGCGTCGCGCACGATCTTGTCGGGCGAATAGCCGATCTCGACGGTGGCGTCGCGGTCATTCATGGGATCCTGGTTGCCGGACATCCGGATCACCACGGTATAGAGGCCTTCCTGCATCTGGGTATTTTCGCGCAGGTCCAGGGTCCCGCTGGCAGGATTGCGGAAGGGCGCATCGCAGCCCCAGGCGCGGTACAGCGCATTGTCGATGCCGCGTGCACCCTGCGGGCTGGTGAAGCCGCCAGTGTTCCGGTCGCCATCCAAATCGAAGCCGTCGGCAATCCGGCTCACCACCTGGGGCTGGCCGGGATCTTCCGCGGCGAAGGGATTGACGTAGGTCTCGATTCCCTTGCGCCAGCCGCGATAGGACACGGCGCGGCCCCAGACATAGAAGCGGACATAGGTCGGCAGCCGCGCCTTCTCGATCCCGGGCGGCGCGATGATGTAATCGATCTCCTGCTTGCTGCGCCAACGCTGCCGCGACAATGCCTTGTGCATTTCCGCTTCGTCGTTGAAATGGGTGGCGCTGCCGCGGGCGCAATCGGCGGCGGGCGCGGTTTCCGCCATGCCCGCCCGGCCGCCATAGCGGAAAGCAAAGCCGTATTCGCGCACCACAAAGCCGCGCGTCCAGGGCACCGCCGCAGCCGGCTGCGCCATCATGCAAGCCGCCAGGATGGTGGATCCCAGGAGATATTTCGACAGGCGCAGCATCAGGCCAGCAGATCGGTATAGGCGCTGCGAGTTTCCATAGAGCCCTTGCCCCAACTGTCGACCGAAAGCCCCATCGCCTTCATCGTCGTCAGCCCCACGCGCGACACCGCATTGCCGCCGCCCGCGATGTGAAATCCCGTCTTCATGCGCCCGCTTGCGCTGCCCGCCAGCATGATGGGAATGCCGTCCACGGCGTGGATCTTGGCATAGCTCTGGTCGCTATAGGCGAACACCAGGCTGTGATCCAGCAAGGTGCCGTCACCTTCTTGTATGCTGTCCATCTCCTTCAGCACGCTGGCCAGCAGATCCATGCTGTAGACATTGTATTGCGCGACATGCGGCTGGTAACCCAGCACCGGATCGATCGCCTCCATATGGGTAGTGACGTGATAGCCCAGGGGATCGCCCGGCACGAATATGTTCGATCCCGGCTCGGAGATGGCGAGGTTGAAAACCCGCGTCTGGTCGGTCGCCAGCGCCAGGGCGCCCAGCCGCGCCATCAGCTGCGTCACGACGCGCACATTGGGCAGCGCATAGTTCACCGCCATTTCGCCGGGCGCGGGCGGGATAGTCACCTTGGCGACCACATCGGGGCGCTGCAGTTCCGCCGCCATCTGCTGTTCGGTCTCGCGCACCGAGGTGAAATACTGATCGACCCGCGCCCGGTCGCTGGCGCCCAGGTTGCGCACAAAATCCTTGCGCTCATCGCTAACCACCGACAGCACGCTTTGCTGCAGCATGACATGGGGATCGGGTTTCCAGGCGCCGCTGGAGGGATCCTGGAATCCGGGGCCGAACAGGCGGGTATAAAGAGACAAGGGTGATGGCTCGGCCGGCAGGGTGTTGGCGCCGCCCAGGCTGGAATAGCAATGCTTGGGATCGCCCGATGCGGCGGCGGCCACTGACTTGTAACGGGTGCCGCGGCTGATGGCGTCGGCAATGGTCTGGTCGATGGTCTTGGAATCGAATTGCGACATCTTCGTCGGCGCAATGCCGGTGGCAATGGCCGCGTTTCCCGACCAATGCTGGAAATTGGGATTGTCATCCACCATCACGCGCATGCCACTGAATACGTTCATTTTCGCCTTGAACGGCTCGAGCGGCTTCAACTGGACGGTCGTGTCGTAATCCAGGCCGGTCTTCTTGGGCACCCACAAGGACGTGGTCAGGCCAAGACCGAAAAAGAATGTGCTGAAGCGGGTGGGAATGCGCTGGCCTGTCGCCGCCAGCGCCTGGCCCTTGCCGTCCAGGAAGCAATCCAGGAAAGGCACTGCCATCATGGCGGTGGCGCCCTGGAACATGCCACGAAGGATTGTTCTGCGATAAACCGGCACGACGCTTCTCCCAAATTCTGGGCAAGAACTATTGGCGGACGGACGCTTGCTTCACGGCGCCGGGCGTGTCGAAGAATTCGGAACTTTCGACCAGCCCCTTGATCAGAGTGCGCATACGATAGCCCGAATCGGCAAAGGCCCGATAGGCGGCTTTGAAGGTTCCAGCATCAACCTCCTCGGTATTGACGCCCTTGGCATAGGCGTAAAGCTTGCGCGCCATGCAGGCCGGGAATTTGGGATTGTCGTGCAGATAGCGGCCGAGGCCGGGGCCGTCGCGGAAGGTCTTGCCCTGCAAGGTGGCCGACAGATCGATGGGCTGCCCATTTTCCGTGAGCCGCCGCCCGCCGATGGTGTCGAAACCATCCAACGACAAACCGATGGGATCGCTGTGGGTATGACAGGATGCGCAGGTGGGCGTGGTGGCATGGGCCATCAGCCGTTCGCGCACCGTCTTGAGCGGTCCCGTGGTGTCGTTGATTGCGGAAAAATCCACGTTGGCCGGCGGCGTCGGCGTCGGTTCGCACAGGAAGATGTCCATCAGCGCCACGCCGCGCTTGGTGGGCGAGCTTTGTCCGGGATGCGAAAACATCGCCAGCATGCTGACTTGCGTGACCACACCGCTGCGGCCCGAATCTTCCGCAAATTCATACGGCATCCATTCGCCGTCGAAAGAAAAATCCACGTCGTAGATCGCCGCCAAGCTGCGGTTGATGAAAGTCTTGCGCGTCGTCATCAACTCGCGCACATCGCCATTTTGATGCAGGGCTAGGTCGATGGCGCCGCGCAGTGTTTCTTCCCGCGCCGAGGACGCCATGGCAGCGCTCCATTTGGGATAGATCAGAGAGTCCTTTGAGACGGTATCAAAGGTGTCCAGCTCCAGCATGTCGGCGAAGAAGGCGCGCATGCCCGCTTCCAGGCGGGGCGAGGCCAGCAGCCGGTCAACCTGCTGATCCAGGCCGGCCGCCGTGTTCAGCGCCCCGCTTTGCGCCGCCTGCAGCAGTTCTGCGTCGGGCGCGGTGTCCCACATCAGGTAGCTCAGGCGCGTGGCGCGGCTGTACGGCTCCAGGCTGAGCCCCTTGCCCGACTGGACCGCCCGTTCCTTGCGGAACAGGAAGTTGGGCGACTGCAGCATTTGCGCCAAGCCGTATCGCAATCCGCCATAAAAATCGCCGGAAGATTTGGTCATGTCCCGCGCCAGCTTCACCCGCACCTGCCGCTCCGCATCCGTCAGCGGACGGCGAAACAGCATCAGGCCGTAATGACCGAAGAAGGCGGCGGCGCAGGCGTCGTCGGGCGCCCTAGCCGATTTGGGCGTGCAGGACACCAGCTTGCCCCGGTGCGCTTCATCGGTGACCTGGATGGCGATGCTGTCGGCCATCTTGGAGAAGGATTCAAAACCCGCCGGCGTTATCGACAGGACCGCCGTGCTGGTCGCCACCAGGCCGCCGATCCGGATCTGCGGCTCGAACATGCCCTGGACGGCGATGTTCTTGCCGAAAATATCGGCGATGGAATTGCGGTATTCCTGTTCGGACAGGCGGCGCAGTCCCACCACCGCATCAGCGGCCCAGGCCGCGCTGCCGCACAGGGCGCAGGCCAGGAACATGGCAATAGCGGCCTTGCTGCGCATGCGTCCTCCGATGGGCGCCGGCCTTGTCCCGGCAGGTCGCCACCGGCGAAGTGTAGGCCTGGAAAAGCAGCAATTAAAGTGCCCCGGCCGTTGGGGAAGAATTGTACCCGGGGGCCAGTCAAACTAGTCTCAAGCCAGACGCTCGGCACAAGGGCGCGGGGGAGGCAATATGGATCGACGCGAATTCATCCAGGCGGCAGCCATGGGGGCGGCTGTGGCCGGCGCCAGCGTGATCGACGCAACGGCCCAGGCCGCCGCCATTCCCATCATCGACACGCATGTGCATCTTTACGATCCCACGCGGCCGCAGGGCATTCCCTGGCCGAACAAGGAACAGCCGGCAAGCATCTATCGCCGTTTCCTGCCCGGCGATTATGCCAAGCTCGCCGAGCCCCATGGCGTGGTAGGCGCGATCGAAACCGAATGCAGTCCTTGGATCGAAGACAATTATTGGGTGATGGACGTATCCAAGAACGAGCCCATCATGGTCGGCGAAGTGGGCGACCTGCTGCTGGGCCATCCCGGCTACCGCGAACATCTGGAACGGCTGCACCGCAATCCGCTCTATGTCGGCATCCGCGTCTCCAACCTGTGGGGCCGCAATGTCGAGGAACTGCTCAAGAAGCCGCAGGTCTGGTCCGACCTCAAGGCGCTATCCGACGCCGGCTTGAGCATGGATTTTGGCGGCGGCCCAAAGGAAGTGCGCCAGTTGCTCCAGATCACAGACCGCATCCCGGGACTGCGGGTGGTGATCAATCATTTGCCGGGCGCGCGGGTGCCTGACGACCCCACCGAGCGCGCCGCCTGGCAGAGACAAACCCAGGAACTGGCCAAGCGCCCGCACATCTATGTGAAGTTTTCCGAAATCTTCCAGCGCGTGGACGAACGCGGCCGCCGGGTGCAGACCGGCGGGCGCATTCCCAAGGACCTCGCGTTCTACAAGCCACGCTTGGACGAGATCTACGAAACCTTCGGCCCCGACCGGCTGATGTTTGCCAGCGACTGGACCAACAGCGAACCGATGAGCACCTTTGGCGAGCTGGTGGCGCTGGACCGCGCCTATTTCGGGCCCAAGGGCCGCGAGGTGATGGAGAAAGTCTTCTGGAAGAATTCCCTTTCGGCCTATCGCTGGAAGAAGCGCCGCGCCAACCAGCCCAGCCTCGCCTGACCGGCCCATAACAACAACAAGAAGGTGCCAACCGCCCATGGTGAAACACATCGCCGGTGCCGTAATCCTCGCAAGCCTTTGGGCTTCGCCCTGTGCAGCGCAGTCTTCCGCCCCCCCGAAGATTTTCGACAGCACCTGCGAGGGCTGCCATGGCGAAGGCGGCGCTGGCGGCGACCGGGCGCCGGCCCTGACCAACAACATCACCCTGCGCGCCCTGAACGAAGCGCAGATCCGCGACCTGATCAAAAGCGGCACACAAGGCGGCATGCCCGCATTCAGCAACTTGCCGGACAGCGAGCTTCGACAACTGGCGACGTGGTTGCGCTCCCTCAACCAGTCCGCCTTCGACACCAAGCCGCCCGGCAATGTGGCAGCGGGCGAAACGCTGTTTTTTGGCCAGGGCCAATGCGCCAGCTGCCACATGGTCCAGGGCCAAGGGAAGGCCAACGGTCCCGACCTGTCCGCCATCGGCCGCCGCGCCACCCTGCGCGAGCTGGAACTGGTGCTGGACAATCCCACCTCCCAGATGGGCATCCACACCACGGCAAGCTGCCCGCGCTGGGCCTTCTGTCCCGATGATGGCTGGCGTGTCGTCAATGTGACCATGCGGGATGGCAGTTCGCTGCGCGGTTTCGCGCGCGGCCGGGCCGAGCATGACCTGGAATTGCAGACCCTGGATGGGCGCATGCATTTCCTGACCGACAAGCAGTATTCCCAGATCGTTCCGGAAAAAAATTCCATCATGCCGGCTTTCCAGGGCAGCGCACAGGAACGCCAGGATTTGATTGCCTATCTTGCCAGTCTGGGCGGCGGCGCAAAGCCCGCGCCAAAGGCGAAAGAGAAGGTGTCCGCCGAAGCCATGGACGTGGTGCTGAAGCCCAGGCCGGGTGAATGGCCCACGTATAATGGCGTGCTGGGCGGCAATCGCCACAGCCCGCTGAACCAGATCAACACCGGCAACGTCGACCGGCTGCAAATGGAATGGGTCTATTCCCTGGAGGCGCCCAACCTGGAAACCACGCCCATCGTGGTGGACGGGGTGATGTATGTCACCTCGGCCGACAAGGTTTGCGCCTTGGGCGCCGGAACAGGCCGCCAGCTGTGGTGCTTTTCCTATACCGAGCCCACCGCCGATGGCCGGCGCCGCAATCCCGGTGCGATGAACCGCGGCGTGGCGGTGCTGGGCGACCGCGTCTTCTTCGCCACCACCGACGCACATCTGATTTGCCTGAACCGGCTGACCGGCGGGCTGATGTGGGACAACAAGATGCCCCAGACCAAGGGCGCCTTCGGCTCCAGTTCGGCGCCCATGGTGGTGGGCGACCTGGTGATTGCCGGCGTCAGCGGCGGCGACAGTCCCCTGCTGGGTTTCCTGGTGGCCTATCACGCCACGACGGGACAGGAAGCCTGGCGCTTCCGCACCGTGCCCAGGCCCGGCGATCCCGGCTCGGAAACCTGGAAAGGCACCGCCATCGGTATCGGCGGCGGCGCTACCTGGCTGACCGGATCCTATGATGGCGAGACCGGCACGCTGTACTGGACGGTCGGCAACCCCTTCCCCGCCACCGACGCGGCCGAGCGCGGCGGCGAGAACCTCTACACCAATTGCGTGATCGCGCTGGATGTGAAGACCGGCAAGCTCAAATGGTATTACCAGTTCACGCCGCACGACTTGCATGACTGGGATGCGACCGAGCCGGTGCTGCTGGTGGACGCCAGCTGGCGCGGGCGCCCGCGCAAGCTGCTGCTGCAGGCTAACCGCAACGGCTTCATGTTCGTGCTGGACCGCATCACCGGCGAGTTCCTGACCGCAAAGCCCTTCGTGCGCAAGATGAACTGGGCCAGCGGCTATGGCGCCGACGGCAAGCCCCGGCTGCTGCCCGGCAATGACGTGACACCGGCCGGCGTCAAAGGCTGTCCCTCGGTGCGGGGCGCCACCAACTGGTACGCCACTGCCTTCAGTCCGGACACAAGGCTGTTTTATGTCATGGCGGTGGAGGATTGCAGCATCTACCGCCAGACCTCCAAGGAGAGCCAGGGCTATGAAGGCGTGCGGGACCCCAATGACCCTGGCCTGAAATACCTGCGCGCGCTGGACATCGAGACCGGCAAGACGGTGTGGGAAATTCCCCAAGAGGGGCCGCAGGAGGCGAATTATTCCGGCGTCCTCAGTACCGCGGGCGGGTTGGTCTTCTATGGCGAAACCGGCGGCGGCTTTGCCGCGGTGGATGCCAGGAGCGGAAAAACGCTTTGGACGGTACATGGCAACCAGCCCTGGCGCGGCTGCGCGATGACTTACATGCTGAACGGCCGCCAGTATGTGGCGGTGGCATCGGGCAGCAATATCCTGACCTTCACCTTGAAGTGAGGTCAGCCAGGGCGATGCCCGAACAGCAGCGAGACATTGATCCGCTTGTTCAGGTAGCCTTCCTTGAAGTCGCAGTCGCTGGTCTTGTGAAACAAATCGGACTTGAAAATCACCGCGCGATTGGCGCGGTGAGGGATGCGCGTCAGCCGCGCCCCTGACCGTTCCAGGAAATCAACGGCCAGCGCGTCGTCGGCATTGTAGCGGCGCATCTCCTCGCCCGGTGGCGCGCTGACATCCCATATATCCATGCCGCCGCTTTCGGGGTCCAGATTGGCGCCATCCGGCGCGATGTAAAGGTTCACATTCACGGCGGAATTGTCGGCATGAATGTTGGTGCCAGTGGACAGTTCGCTGTCATACTTGAACGCGCCCATATAGCGGAACGGATGGGCGCCGATGATGTACGTATAGGTCGCACGAATTTCTTCCGCGATCTGCGCCATCAGCGGACAGGCCAAGCCGTCTTCCGGGGTGGCGCCGATATAGCCGGCCTCGTAATTGCGGCGCCAGATCGTCGAACCGGCGCAGTAGCGGCGCAGCTTGTCCAGCGCTTCAGGCGTGAGGAAATTTTCAATCACCACCATCGGTGGACGACTGTCCCGCCATTGCTGTATCAACTCCGGGCTGGCGGGATTGACGGCGGCGCCTAGCAGGCGCGAACCGTCTTCCAGGTGGAAGTCCCGCGCGCCGTCACCAAACCGCTCGGCCAGGTATGTCGCCTGCTCACGATCGTGCTTGGTCCTGTGAGCGGGCTGCGGCTTGTCCAGCTGCCAGGGACGCCCGCCATGAAGAGCGTTGGCGCGCCGCATATAATGTGCAAACCCCTCCGCGATATGACCGGTTTCCGAAAGGATCGAGCCCAGGCGAAAATGCGCCTCGGCATGGCCCGGCGCCAGGCTTATCGCCTCGCGATAGGCCGCGATGGCCTGGTCCAAATGCCCCTGCATCGCCAGCACCGTACCGCGCTCGACGCACATGTCCGCCGCGCTTGGCGTCAGCGCGACCTGCACCCGCTGCAACAGTGCCGTCACATCCGGACCGATAAACCCGCGCTGCTGCCCGCGGACCAGAACAGCGCGCGCCTCGCGCGGATGGCCTGTGACCAGGAGCGCGCCGGCATAGGATAGCCAATACTGCGCCGCGCCGGGCTGGGATTGCAGCGCCGCCTGGAAGCGCGGAAGACTTTCCGCATCCGCGCCCCGCTGGGCGAGAAGCAGCCCAAGGCCGTGATTGGCTTCCGCGTGCGCCGGTTCCTGCGCCAGCACCGCGCGGTAAAGCTGTTCCGCTGCCTGGGCATCGCCCTGCCCTTGCCGGTCGTTCGCCTGCTGCAACAAGGTTTGAGAAGAAGACATGGCGGTCATCCTAGCGCTGGAAGACGGGCATGGACTAGAATCGCAGCCGGTCCTTCAGCAAGACCAGCACCGACCGGTCGACACCTGGAATCGCGGCCAAATCTGCGATGCTGGTAAACTTGCGCTGGCTGCGCCGCATCACAATGGCGGTGGTGGCTTCCGGACCGGTTTGCAAGGTCGGCCCCAGCTCTTCCAGGGGCGAGGTATTGACG
>JBBQBL010000035.1:0-16015 GCA_038317805.1 Micropepsales bacterium | reverse complement strand
CAGCACCGAGGCGCCCTTGATGTGATTGACCAGCGCGATCAGCGACGGCGTCGCCAGGATTTCATCGCCGCCGGCAAAGGCCGCTTCCGGTCCATTGGCCGCCGGACAGATCAACCCGCGATTTTGTTCCGATGCCGCCATGGCCGCATTCAGTACACCGGCGACCGGCGTCACCGCCGCATCCAGCGACAGCTCGCCCAGCGCGACATAGCCTGCCATCTCGCTGGCCGGCATCACGCCCATCGCCGCCAGAAGACCCAGCGCGATGGGCAGGTCGTAATGGGAACCTTCCTTGGGCAGGTCTGCCGGCGCCAGGTTGACCGTGATGCGCTTGAAAGGCAGCGCCAGGCCGATGGCGCTTAGCGCGGCGCGTACCCGCTCCTTGCTTTCTGCCACTGCCTTGTCGGCCAGCCCCACAATATTGAACTGGCCGCCGCCGCTGTCGCCGACATGGACCTGAACGTCCACCTCGCGGGCCTCAATACCCTGAAAAGCAACGGTGTAGACGTGCGCGACGGTCATTCAGATCCCCAGCCGGTGGGGAGCCTAACGGCGTTTTCAGAACCGGCAAAGCGGTATAGAGTGCCGGCGGCTTGGGAGGGCTGTCGCATGAAATACTGCGTCATGACATTGGCGACGTTCGCGCTCGCATTTTCCCTGTCCGCCTCCGCGCAGGAACCGCCGGCCAACGCGCCGGACATGGCGGTGGAAAGCGTCATCGTCACCGCGCCCAAGGACCGGCCCGAACATCAGCTGGAAGATTTCATTATCGCCCATGCCGCGCCCTCGCCTTATCTGCGCAAGATCGCGCGCTGGAATACCGGCATCTGTCCCCTGACCATCGGCCTGCCGCCCAAGCTGAACTTCTATGTCAACCAGCGCATCATCCGCGTGGCGACCGCGGTCGGCGCGCCCTTGGACAAGCACGAACCTTGCCGTCCCAACGTCATCGTTGCCGCCACGCCCCAGCCGCAGGCCGTGCTGGACCTGATCCGGGAAAAGCGTCCGGTGCTGCTGGGCTATCACTACACTTCGCGGGAAAAAGAACTGGCGACCATGACCCGCGCCGTCCAGGCCTGGTACTCGACCGCGACCCAGGATTTCTACGGCTTCGTCCAGCCGGACGGCGGCCGCTATAACATGAACGTCCTGGATTACTTCAAGGACCAGGGTTTTTATTCCATGCATGTCAGCGGCAGCCGCACCGGCGATGGGCTGAAAAGCCAGTTCACCACCGCCATCATCCTGGTCGATGCCAACAAGATCGCCGGCCAGCCGATCGGTCCCCTGGCCGACTACATCGCCATGCTGGCGCTGGGCCAGGGACAATATTACGACGAATGCCAGCCGGTGCCGACCATCACCAATTTCCTGGCGCCCAGGTGCGAAAGCCCCATGAAGCCCGCCGGGCTCACCGATGTCGACATGACCTATCTGCGCGGCCTGTACCACATGTCGGCGGGCGGATCGTATCTGCTGGAGCGCGGCTCCATCGCCTATGCGATGAAAAAGGAATTGGGCGGTTACTGATCCATGTCGAATGCCGCGCTTGATCCCACCGCAACCTGCGTCGTTGTGGAAAATGTCTTCACACCCGCCGAGCTGGACACCGTCGAGCGCTATGGCGACAGCCTGCAGCAGCAAGAGGCGCTGCTGGGATCGGGCAGCGTCACCGCGAAAATCCGCATAACCCGCACCGCCGCGCTGACCTTCAAGCCCGAAATCAAATGGCTGTATGACCGCATGCAGGCCATCATCCGTACCGTGAACAGCCAGGCTTATCAGTTCAACCTGGAAGGCTTTGCCGAAGCGTTCCAGTACACCGTCTATCACGGCGCCGAAGGCGGCCATTACGACTGGCACATCGACTGGGGCCCGAACCCGGCGCAGCGCAAACTGTCCGCCACGGTGCAATTGACCGATCCGGGCCAGTATGAAGGCTGTGACCTGGAGTTTCACGGCGCGCGCGGTCTGGAAGTGGCGCCGCGAAACCGGGGCGCGGTGATTGTGTTTCCGGCTTTCATCCAGCACCGCGTATCGCCGTGCACCAGAGGCACGCGCAAATCCATCGTAGCCTGGACCACGGGACCACAGTTCAAATGATTGTCAGGGTTTGAACGGATCGCGCAAGCCGCCCATGCGCGCCAGCGCCGGCCCCACGCCGATCGCGCCGCCCAGACCGAAGGCCGGCATGTTGGAATAGATGTTTTCCGCCTGCTCGGGCGTGACGCTGTAGGTTTCATGCCAGATGCCGACGGCGCGATTGTCCTTCAGCTTGCGATTGAACGCCGCCCAGGCGGGGAAATGTTCGCTGTCCCGGTCATGGGCATAGGCGAATAGCTTTTCGGTGCTTTCCCAATATTGCAGCGACAGCGCGATGCGGCCGGAGATGAAATTGCGTTGCCACAACAGCCCCGCTTCGGGCTTGCGCGCCAGTTCCGCCTGCATGCGCGGCATGGCCATCGCCACGGGCCCCCAGCGGTTCACGGCCAGCAGGTTATTGATGCGCATCCCGATCAGGAACAGCGCAAAGGGCTTTTGCGGATGGGCTTGTTGACGTCCCGGGATGATCGCCATGCGGCGATCATGACTCACTCCGGCGCGACAGTCACCTTGATGCCGTCGGTTTCGTTGCTGCAGATCACCTGGCAGCTCAGGCGCGAATTGGGCTCGACCGCCAGCGCCATGTCCAGCATGTCGATTTCGGCTTCCGACGGGGCGGGCAGCTTCTCGAACCAGCCGTCATTGATATAGACGTGGCAGGTGGCGCAGGCGCAGGCGCCGCCGCATTCCGCCGCGATGTCCAGCCCGCCGTCACGCAGGATTTCCATCACGCTCCAGCCGTCGCGGCCTTCCAGCGTGTGTTCCTTGCCCTGGCGGTCGATGGCGTGGATCTTCACGAGACACCCAATTTCTTTTGCAGGTTGGACGACGAGGTCGTGTACTGGAAGCGCAGCTTTTCGTTCGGCCGGGCAATGTGGAACGCCGCCTGGGCCATCAGGGCGGCTTCATGGAAGCCGGACAATATCAGCTTCAGCTTGCCGGTATAGGTGTTGATGTCGCCGATCGCGAAGATGCCCGGCGTCTGGCTTTCAAAGCGCGCGGTGTCCACCGGGATCAGGTTTTCATTCAGGTTGATGCCGAACTCCGCGATGGGGCCCAGCTTGATGGTCAGGCCGAAGAAGGGCAGGAACGCATCGGCTTCGTGATGCCACTCGCTCTTGTCATGGCCGGCCAGGGTCACGCCGGTCATCTTGCCGGGCTCGCCATGAATCGCCTTGACGCTGGCGACGTGGAATTTGACTTTGCCTTCCTTCTCCAGCTCGCGCATCTGGTTGACGCTGTGGGCGGCGGCGCGGAAGCCGTCGCGGTGATGGACAAGCGTCATGCTCTTGGCCAGCGGCGCCAGGTTGATCACCCAGTCCAGCGCGCTGTCGCCGCCGCCGGCGATCAGGATGTTCTTGCCGCGAAAGGTTTCCATCTTGCGCACGGCGTAATGCACGCCGACGCCGTCACCGGCATTTTCAAAACTCTCGATGCCCGGCACCGGGGGGCGCTTGGGCTGGAAGGAACCGGCGCCCGCCGCGATCACCACGACATGGGCGATCAGTTCGGTGCCGGCGTCGGTCTTCAGCTTCCAGCGGCCGTCGGGCAGCTTTTCCAGCGAGGTCGCCATTTCGTTGAAATGGTATTGCGGATCGAACGGCTTGATCTGCTCCAGCAGCTTGTTCACCAGCTCCTGGCCGGTGACGATGGGCAGGCCGGGAATGTCGTAGATCGGCTTTTCTGGATACAGCTCGGTGCACTGGCCGCCCGGACGATCCAGGATGTCGATCAGGTGGCACTTCAGGTCCAGCAGCCCCAGCTCGAAAACGGCGAACAGGCCGATGGGGCCTGCGCCGATGATGGCGACGTCAGTCTCGATGGGAGCAGCGGTCATAAGGGTAATCCACACCTAACTTCATGTATTGGCTGGGAAAACGTCGCCCTTATAGTGTAAAAATAGCCAAGCCAACAACCCCCGCCTATAACAGTGCTGCGATGCAAAATGACGCTCCCCTGAAGACGGCGCAAAGCTGCGGTTCCATGGCCGAATTGCGGGCCGCCATCGACACGCTGGATGCGCGGCTGGTGGCTCTTTTGGCGGTGCGCCAAGCCTATATCGAACGGGCAGCCCAGCTGAAAACCGGCCGTGACCAGGTACGCGATCCGGCCCGGATCGAGGATGTGGTGGCCAAGGTGGTTGCCGAAGGCCGCAAGGCTGGCTTGAGCCCGGATATCGCTGAACCGGTGTGGCGGGCGCTGATCGAAGCCAGCATCGCGCACGAATTTGAGAAGTTCGATCAGAAATAGGCTTTAGGCAGCCAGGTAATCCGCGATGAAGGCCTGCACCGCTTCACCTTCAACGCGCAGCGTTTCAATCACCTGAATGGCGCGGTCGGGATTGGTGATGGGATCGACCGGCTCGGCATCGGCGGCGGCTTCGCCCATGGCAAAGGCGCCGACGCCGCGCGCCGCGCCCTTGATGGTGTGGGTGACCTCGCGCCACTTGCGGGCATCGCGCTGTTCCAGCACGCCCAGCAGTTGGCCGACCATCTCGCTCACCTGGCCGTCGAACAGCTTCAGGATCTCGGCATTCAAGGTCTTGTCGCCGCCGGTGTAGCGGGCGAGGTGGGACAGATCGACGGGCGCATTGGCCATGGCAGCATCCGGAATTAGGCCCAGCCATCCTGCGCTATCCCCCGCTAAAGCCGCGTTAATGCGGGCTTTTCGGTGTGGAACCCTCGCCAGACCCCCAAAAAGATGCTTAAAATCAAAGGGAAAGTAGCTGGGTTGAGTCATGGCCAGATCATTCGGGCAGCCCGCCCTCCTGGAAAAACCGGAAGCGCCCAAGGTCGCCGCCCCCGCGGCGGCGCCCGCTCCCATTCCCCGCCTGCGCCCCAGCCGTTTTGGCCTGTTCGCCGTGTCGGGCGGCATCCTGCTGTCCTTGTTCTGGATCGGGGTCTCCAGCGCCTTTGTCTGGGGCTTCCTGGGCCCCCAGGGCATCGCCCACCTGACCTTGGCCGCCAAGGCGGCCTTCATCGCCGGCGTGCTGCTGCCGCCTTTCCTGTTCCTGGCCTTCGCCGCCGCGCTGTCGCGCAGCGCGGCCATGACCGATGCGACGCGCGCACTGCTGGTGGCCAGCGAGAAGCTGTTCGCCGCCGACGAGACCGCCGCCAACAACGCCGCGCGGCTGGCGCGCGCCGTGCGCCGTGAACTGGACGGGTTGAACACGGGCCTGGATGTCGCCTTCCAGCGCATGCGCACCATGGAAGCGGTGCTGGAAAAACAGATTTCCACGCTTGATGACGCGGGCGCCCGCGCCCAGGTGCGCGGCGACACCATCGCCGCCCGCCTGCACCAGGAAAGCGCGCGCATCGAATCCCTGGGCGATCACCTGAATGAAGCGGCGGGCCGCGCCGGCGAAGCCGTGGCGGGCCGCGCCGCACAAATCAGAACCATGATGGAATCGGCCGAAGGCACCTTGAAGATGGCGACCCAGTCGCTGGACGTGCAGTCCGCCGGTTTCCGTTCCGCCATCACCGCCGCCGCCGAAGCGCCGCTGGAAGCGGCCAAGTCGCTGGAAGCGCAAGCCGCGCGCATCGAGGAAGTCTCCGACGCCGCCATGGGCCGCGCCGAATTCGTGCTGGCGCGCCAGGAAAAGCATCGTGCCCAGATGGGCGAGTTGGTGCAGCGCCTGAAAGAGGAAAGCGAGATTTTCGAATCCGCGTTGTCCGGCCAGCGCACCGGCATGGAAAACGCCATCGAGGCCCTGGGCGGGGAAGCGCGCAAGTTCGAGATGGTGACCGGCGATGCCGAACGCCATCTGGAACTGATCATGGCCAACGCCGCCAGCCGCGCGGCGCAGTTGACCGGCGCCTTCGCGCGCGAGGCCGAACGGCTGAAGGAAACCAGCGAAGCGGCCACCGCCGTGCTGGCGACCCTGTCGGCATCCCTGAAGGATGCGGGCACCGGCGCACAGACCTTAATTGGCGAAAGCGCCGCGCAGGCCAAGCATGACGCGCGCCTGCTGGTGGGCGAGGCGATGGCCGAATGCGAACGGTTGCTGCGCGCATCGGGCGAGATGAGCGCCGAAGCCGGCAAGATCCGCAGCCTGCTTTCGGAAACCACCCGCGAGGTTGAAAAGCACCTTATTCGCCTGCCCGGTCTGGCGCAGGAAGAAGCGCGCCGGGTGCGCCAGATGATGGCGACCGAGACCGAACAGATTTTGGACCTTTCGGCACGCACCATGTCGACCTTGCATGCGCGCTCTACCAGCAAGCTGACGCCGCCCGACGCGGGCGGGCCGATGAAGCCGGCGGCGGAAGCTGAAGGCGACGGCCTCAAAGGCCTGGCGCGCAAGCTGACCAATCGCAAGCCGGCCGAGAAAAGCGGCGGCAGCGGCAAGGCCTGGGAAATGAAGACCTTGCTGGCCGCGGCCGAGCAGGAAAGCGAAATCCGCCTGCCGCAATCCAAGTCCGAGCGTCAGGGTTTGGATACCGCCGCGACCCTGGGGGCGCTGCAACTGGCGCTGGCCGACATGGCGATCGACCTGTCGGCGCTGGACGACACCCAGCCGGGTGACGAGGACTGGAAGCGTTACCTGGCGGGCGACCGCGCCGTGTTCGCGCGCCGCCTGGCCGATACGATTGATGACTCGGCGGTGGACCGCATCACCGACCTCTACCGGGACGACAAGCGTTTCCACAACGCGGCCGACGCCTATCTGGCGGAGTTTGAAAATCTGCTGGCGCGCGCCCGCGAAGGCGACGGCGGCGGCCTGCTGACCTCGACCTTGCTGTCAGCGGATACCGGCAAGGTGTACCTCACCATCGCGTATGCGCTAGGCCGCCTCTGATCTTTTGAGTCGCGCCGCGTAAAAACCGTCCATGCCGCCGGGCAGGTAACAGGGCAGGGTGCGCAAATCGCCGTCCGGCGTGATCCAGTCGGCATGACCGAAGATTTCTTCCGCCGTGATCGGCGCCCGCGAAAATTCGGGATGGCCGGAGAGGAAAGCCGCGATCTGCTCTTCGCCTTCCTCGCGCTCCAATGAGCACACTGCAAACACCAAGGTGCCGCCCGGCGCCACCATGCGCGCGCCGCTTTCCAGGATTTCGTACGCCGCGCCGGCGGACACGGTGACGTCCGCCGCGCCCTTGATCCTGGGCAGGTCGGGATGGCGGCGGATGGTGCCAGTGGCGGTGCAGGGCGCATCGATCAGCACGAACGGTGCGCTGCCTTCAAAGTCCCGCGCATCGGCCTGGACGATCTCGGCATTCAGCTTGGTGCGTGTCAGGTTTTCACGAATGCGCTCGGCGCGTGCCGCATCGATCTCCACGGCGGTGACCTTTGCGCCCCGCGCCGCAAGCTGCAGGGTCTTGCCGCCCGGCGCGGCGCACAGGTCGATCACGCTCTGGCCCGCGACATCGCCCAGCAAAAGCGCGGGCAAGGTCGCGGCGGCGTCCTGCACCCACCAGTCGCCCTCGGCAAAGCCGGGCAATTCGTCGATGCGGCCGGACTCATTCAGCCGCCGCACGCCGCCGAACAATTCCTCGCTGGGCGGGAAAATGGATGTAGAGGACTTCAGCACGATATCCACCGGCGCGGCTTGCTGGTGGGCGCGTGCGATGACGCGCGCCGTGCCGGCGCCATACTGCGCCGTCCAGCGCGACCACAGCCAGTCGGGGGTGGACAGCCGTTCGCGGTCCAGACCCGACAGAACGCTATCGCCTTCCTTGGCGACTTTGCGCAAAACCGCATTGATCAGCGGCTTGAAATGCACCGCCTTGGAATCCTTGGCCGCCAACTCGTTGGCGGCATCCACCGCGGCATGCGGCGCAACCTTCAGGATCAGCAATTCGCAGGCGCCCAGCAGCAGGATCTCGCTGGCCGTGCCGGCCTTGTGCGGCGCCAACGGCTTGGCCATGAACTTGCGCAGCACCGCATCCAGCGCCCCCATGTTGCGCAAGGTCTCGCTGGCCAGCGCCCGGGCAAAACCGGCATCGCGGACCTGGAGGCCCGCAAGTTGGTCCAACCCGGCATCCAGCGGACGGCGCTTCTGCAGCACACCGGAAAGAATGGCCAAAGCCGCGCGGCGCGCCGGTAATCCCGTATCGGTCATGGGCTCTCTTTAGGGCAAAGCCATCGCTCTTGCGAGCGGGCGCGCAACGGCATTAGCTGCGGCCGTTACAGCGGGGCAAAAGCCATGACTTCATTCGATCTGACGGGAAAAGTTGCCTTGGTGACGGGCGGCAATGGCGGCATCGGGCTGGGCATGGCCAAGGGCCTGGCCGAGGCCGGCGCGACCGTAATGGTGGCCGGGCGCGACGGCGACAAGAACCGGGATGCGGTAAAAGCGCTGGGCGGCAGCGCCGACTCGGTTGCAGCGGACATGGCAGAGGAAAGCGGCGTGAAGGCCGTGGTGGACGCAGCCGTCAAAAAGTTCGGCCGCCTGGACATCCTGGTGAACAATGCCGGCATCAATATCCGCAAACCCCCGCAGGATTATGTGCTGGAAGAATGGCACCGGGTGTTGAACATCAACCTGACCAGCCTTTTCGTCTGCTGCCAGGCCGCCTATCCGCATTTGAAAGCGCGCGGCGGCAAGATCATCAATATCGGCTCGATGATGTCGATCTTCGGCGCGTCGTTTGCAGCGCCTTATGGCGCCAGCAAGGGCGGGGTGGTGCAGTTGACCAAGTCGCTGGCCTCGGCCTGGGCTACGGACAATATCCAGGTCAATGCCGTGCTGCCGGGCTGGATCGATACCGAACTGACCAAGGGTGCGCGCGAGCAGGTTTCTGGGCTCAATGAAAAAGTGCTGGCCCGCACGCCGGCCGCGCGCTGGGGCACGCCGGATGATATGGCAGGGATCGCGGTGTTCCTGGCCAGTGCCGCGTCGGATTTCATCACCGGCACCGCCATCCCGGTGGATGGCGGTTATTCGGCACAGGGGTGAGGAGCGGCGCGCGTAGCGCGTGAGCAGGTCCAGTGGACCTGCGAAAGCGACGAACGCCGCGAGCTTGAGCGAGCGGCCGGGGATTAGCCCCAGGGCCCTTTGCGCACAGGCGTCGCATTGGCCCCGGCCATCGCGGTGAGACGCGCAATGCGCTCTTCCGTCGAGGGATGCGTCGCGAACAGCCCGCTGATGCCGCCATGCAGCGGGTTGATGATGAACATGTGCGCCGTGGCGGGATTGGCGTCGGCGGGATAATTGTCGATACGCTTTGCCGCGCGCTCGATCTGGCCCAGCGCGGACGCCAGCCACATGGGACGGCCGGTGATTTCGGCGCCGGCGCGATCCGCTTCAAATTCGCGCGAACGCGAAATGGCGGCCTGCACCAGCATCGCCGCAATCGGCGCCAGCATGGTGACCAGCAGCACGCCCACCATGCCCATCGGATGCTCGCGGTCTCTGGAGCCGCCCATGAAGAAGGCCATATTGGCCAGCATGGAAATGGCGCCCGCAATCACCGCGGTGATGGTCATGGTCAGGGTGTCGCGATGCTTCACATGGCCCAGCTCATGCGCCAGCACGCCGGCCAGTTCTTCCTGGCTTACCTGGCTCAGCAAGCCAGTGGTGACGCAGACCGCGGCATGATCGGGATTGCGCCCGGTGGCGAAGGCGTTAGGTTGGGGATTCTCGGTGATGTACACCTTGGGCATCGGCAGCTGCGCCTGCGCCGCCAATTTTTCCACCAGCCCGTACAGCTGCGGCTCGCTGGCCGCATCGACCTGGCGCGCGCCATACATGGACAGCAGCACCTTGTCCGAATTCCAGTAGGCGAGGGCGTTCATCGCCAGTGCCATGGCAAACGCGATCAGCACTCCGGTGCCGCCGCCCAGCAGCGCACCCACCGCAATGAACAACCCGGTCAGGGCCGCCATCAGGATACCGGTACGAAGCGTATTCATCATTTTTCTCCAGTCGCTTCAGATGTAAGCTCTGTCCATGGCCAATCAAGCAACGCCCGAACAAGTCGCCGCCCGGATTGCCGAAGCGGCCGAGCGCGCCAAGGCCGAAGCCGAAGCGCGCCGCGCCCAAAAGGACAAAGAGCAAGCTAAGGTGCAATTGCCGCCGGAATTGGGCGGACCCAAGGGGCCCGAGCCCACCCGCTATGGCGACTGGGAAATCAAAGGCATCGTCTCAGATTTTTAAGGAGCTTCGGCGGGAGCCGGAGCGACCAATTAAAAAGCCTCAGCCGTCATCTCTTCCAGCGCCCGGCGGATATCCGCCGGCCAGGCCTCGATATGGGCGGAAAATTCCTCGCCATGCCCGGCATACAAAGCGCGAATGGCTTCCTCATACCCCGGCGCATTGCCCACCAAGGCGGTGGCAAAGCGGTAGGCGGCATCGCGGCGCGCCCGCTGCTGGGCGCGGGGATTGCGGCTGGCCTCCTCCACCAGCTTGCGCAGGGCGACCGAGGCCCCGCCGGGCTGGGTGGCCAGCCAGTCCCAGTGCCGGGGCAGAAGCGTGACCTCCCGCGGCGTTACCCCCAGCTTGGGCCGGCCCGGGCGGACCGTTTCCTCGCTGGGCGGAAAGCGGGGGTCGATATCCACCACCCGGCCGGTCTCCCGGTCAAAGATCAGGGCGGCTGGGTCGTGGCGGCAAGCCTCGTAACACTGGGGCAGGGACCCGGAAGCCAGATGGTCGAAGCCGGAAAAAGCAGAATAGCTCATAACCGATGTTTATCCGGGTGAAATAGTGAAGTCAATATCATCCGGGTAAAAGTAAATCGGCTATTTTCCTTGATGCCGGGGGCTCCAAGGTTCATTTACAGAGAGCACCCGGAAGGCCGCCGCCATGTTCATCCAGACCGAATCCACCCCCAATCCCGCCACCCTCAAATTCCTGCCCGGCCGGGACGTGATGGGCGAAGGCGCGGTGGCCGATTTCCCCAGCGCCGACACGGCTGGCCGCTCGCCCCTGGCCAAGGCGCTGTTCTCGATCCCGGAAGTCTCCCGCGTGTTCTTCGGCGCCGATTTTATTTCGGTGACCAAGCGCGACGGCGACTGGAAGCATCTCAAGCCCGCCATCCTGGGCGCGGTGATGGAGCATTTCACCCAGGGTCATCCCCTGCTGGAAGGCGGTGCCGACGAAACCGAAGAAACATTCAGCGACGAAGACAGCGAGATCGTCGGCCAGATCAAGGAGCTGATCGAAACCCGCGTGCGTCCTGCCGTGGCGCAGGATGGCGGCGACATCATCTTCAAGGGCTTTGACGGCGCCAGCGGCGTCGTCTCGCTGCATCTGCAAGGCTCCTGTGCGGGCTGTCCGTCTTCCACAATGACCTTGAAGAACGGCATCGAAAACATGCTGCGCCATTACGTGCCCGAAGTGACGGCCGTCGAAGCGGTGTGATAGCCTTGGGCATGACAACTGCCGAGCCCTATCTGGCGCAAGCCGATCACGCGATTTCCGATGCCGCGCTGGACACCATCTTCCGCGCCGCCCGCACCGTGCGCCAATGGCAGGACAAGCCGGTGTCGCCGGCGCTGCTGATGGCGATCTATGACCTGGCGCGGCTGGGTCCCACCGAATCCAACATCACCCCGGCGCGTTTCCATTTCGTGGTGTCGAAAGAGGCCAAGGCGCGGCTGGAGCCCTTGCTGGACGAAGGCAACCGCAAGCAGACCATGTCGGCGCCCGCCACTGCCATTGTCGGATATGATCTCGACTTCGCCGCTACCCTCCCGATCCTGGCGCCGCGCATCGCGGAAGGCTTGGGCAAAAAATTGGCCGATGACCCGGAACGCGCGCGCCTGATGGCGATGCGCAGCGCCGGACTGCAAGGCGGCTATTTCATGGTCGCGGCACGCGCGCTGGGCCTGGATTGCGGGCCCATGTCCGGATTTGACCGGGCCGGCATCGACAAGGAATTCTTCGCCGGCACCGCCATCAAATCCTATTTTCTGTGCAATCTGGGCTATGGCGTGGCGGGCAGCACACGTCCGCGCGCTGCGCGGCTTGGCTTCGACGAAGCCTGCAAGATCCTGTGAAAATTCTCGCGGTCGATACGGCACGGCGCGTTCGCGTGAGCGAGAGCGCCCATAAAACAGAGAGATACCTGTGAGGATGCTTGCGGTTGATACCGCTCTCGGCGGCTGTTCCGTTGCGTTGCTGGAAGACGGCAAAACGCTCGCCCATGTTTTCGAAGCCATGGACCGTGGCCATGCCGAACGGCTGGCGCCGATGGTCGAAGAAACCATGCGCGGTTTTGACTTTGCGATGCTGGACCGCCTGGCCGTCACCACGGGGCCGGGTACTTTCACCGGCCAGCGCGTCGGGCTGGCTTTCATGCGCGGGCTTCGTTTGGCCCTGAAGCGCCCGCTGACCGGTGTTACGACTTTGGAAGTGATCGCTGCCGCCGCGATGAACCAGACAAAGCAACCCCGCGCCGCGGTCATCCATGATGCCCGGCGCGAGGAAGCCTATCTGCTGCTGCAGGACGGCGGCGAGACGGTACAGCAGCCAGTGGTGATGCTGTTCACCGATGCTGTCGAACGCATCCGCGCCTTCGGGCCTTGCGCGGTGGCGGGTACCGGGGCGGCAACGGCAAAGGAAAGCTTGGGCGACGAATTCACCCTGTCCAGCATCCGCCAGCCCGATGCTCTGTGGGTGGCGCAGCTGGCGCAAAGGCTTGCACCCTCCAATGAAGCGCCCGGTCCGCTTTATCTGCGCGCGCCCGACGCCAAGCTTCCGGGCGGTAAATCTCTTGTCTGATATCGCGCCCTTCAATGCCGTCTCCGGTGCGCATGTCCTGGCCGCGCTGCATGCGACCTGCTTTCCCCAGCCCTGGGACGCTGCGGCCATCAGTGCGCTGCTGGTGACGCCGGGTACTTTCGCCTACGCCCATGAAGACGGTTTTGTGCTGGCCCGCGCTGCTGCCGGCGAAGCGGAGATCCTGACCCTGGCGGTAACGCCGGCCGCACGCGGCAAAGGTCTGGGGCGCAAGCTGCTGCAGGCCGCCATCAAAAAGGCGCACGAAATGGGCGCGGGCGCCATGTTCCTGGAGGTGGGCGTCGACAATCCGGCGGCCTTGGCGCTGTATGCCGGGCTGGGTTTCACCAAGGCCGGGTCGCGCAAGGGCTATTACCACGGCGTGGATGCGCTGGTTCTCAGGCTTCCGCTGCCCGCCAATTTCGCCTAACCTGATGGCCTTCCCCGCAACCCGGAGCGTCGGCGAGAGCCGGAGCGACCGAAATAAGGAGCAACTGGTGACGCGGATCGAAAAAGCCTGCGTCGACAAGGGTCTTCGGATGACCGACCAGCGCCGGGTCATTGCCCGTGTCCTGTCAGACGCCCTGGATCACCCAGATGCCGAGGAACTGTATCGCCGCGCCTCGGCGATCGATCCGCATATTTCCATCGCCACCGTCTATCGCACCGTCAAGCTGTTCGAGGATGCCGGCATCCTGGAGCGGCATGATTTCCGCGACGGCCGCTCGCGGTACGAGGAAGTGCAGGAAGCCCATCACGATCACCTGATCGACGTGGCCACCGGCAGCGTCATCGAATTCCGCAACGAGGAAATTGAAAAGCTGCAGCGCCGGGTGGCCGAAGAGCTGGGCTTCGAGCTGATCGATCACCGGCTGGAACTGTACGGCGTTCCCAAGGGGCGAAAGCCTCCGACCTCCTGATGTGCTGATGGCACGCCTTCGCGCCACCCTCATCGCCGCCATCTTCATCCTGTTCACCCTGCCTTTGATGCCGGTGCAATGGCTGCTGCTGAAATTGCACAGCCGCGGGGCGCGCCGCTTTCCGCACTGGTATCACCGCCAGGTGGCGCGGCTGTTCGGCATCCATATCCGCATTGTCGGCAAGCCGGTGACGGGCGAAGGTGTGCTGATGGTGGGCAACCACACCAGTTGGGCCGACATCATTATCTTTTCGGCGGCAACGCCTTTGTCCTTTGTCGCCAAGGCCGAAGTCGGAACCTGGCCCTTCTTCGGCACATTGGCGCGGCTGCAGCGCACCGTGTTTGTCGAACGCACGCGCCGTAGCGCCACGGGCGCGGTGGCGGATGCGATCAACCAGCGGCTGGCGGCGGGCGATGCCTTGCTGCTGTTCCCCGAAGGCACCAGCCATACCGGCAACAGCGTGCTGCCGTTCAAGAGCGCGCTGCTGGGCGCCGCCGAAGCGCGGCTGGCCGGCGGCCAGCATGTGAAGGTGCAGCCGGTCTCGGTGGCGTTCACCGGCCTGCATGGCATGCCGATGGGGCGCGAAAACCGGCCGCTGTTCGCCTGGTATGGCGACATGGAAATGGTGCCGCACCTGTGGGAAGCGCTGCTGGCCGGGCCCTTTGACGTCGAGGTCCGGTTCCATGAACCGCTGAGCCTGGACCGGATGGACCGCAAGACCCTGGCGGCCAAAGCACAGGAAATCGTGCAAACCGGCCAGGCCGAAGCCCTGGCGGGGCGCTCTCAAGCTTGAATTTGCTGGCTTTCGACCCGATAACCCAGCCCGGATGAAGACGCTCTACGTCAAGACTTATGGCTGCCAGATGAACGCCTATGATTCCGCCAAGATGGCGGATCTGCTGGCGCCGCTGGGCTATGCCACGACGGATGCGCCCGAAGGCGCCGACATGGTGATCCTCAACACCTGCCACATCCGCGAAAAGGCGGTCGAGAAAGTCTATTCCGAGCTTGGCCGCTTGCGCGGCCTGAAAGCCAAGAAGGCCAAAAACGGCGAGCGCATGGTGCTGGCGGTGGCCGGCTGTGTCGGCCAGGCGGAAGGCGCGGAAATCGTGGCGCGCGAGCCGGCGGTGGACCTGGTGGTGGGACCGCAATCCTATCATCGCCTGCCGGAGATGATCGCCCGCACTGCCCGCGCCGGCGGCCACGCCCTGGAAACCGATTTCCCGGCGCTGGAAAAATTCGACTCTCTTCCTGCGCCCGCCAACACCACCATCAGCGCGTTCCTGACGGTGCAGGAAGGTTGCGACAAGTTCTGTACCTTCTGCGTGGTGCCTTACACGCGCGGTTCCGAACAGTCGCGCACCCCCGAGACAATCCTGCGCGAGGCGCGGCAGCTGGCGGACAAGGGTGCGCGCGAAGTCGTGCTGCTGGGCCAGAACGTCAATGCCTATGACGGTGATGGTTGGGGGCTTGCGAAGCTGTGCGATGCGCTGGCGGGCATCGAAGGCATCGACCGCATTCGCTATACCACCAGCCATCCGCGCGACATGGCAGACGATCTGATTGCAGCGCATGGCGACAATCCCAAGCTGATGCCGTATCTGCACCTGCCGGTGCAGTCGGGATCGGACACGGTGTTGGAGGCGATGAACCGCCAGCATCGCGCCGATGACTATCGCCGCCTGATCGAGCGCGTCCGTGCCGTGCGGCCCGACATCGCGCTGACCTCGGATTTCATCGTCGGCTTTCCCGGCGAAAGCGATGCTGACTTCGAAGCCACGATGCAACTGGTGCGCGACATCGGTTATGCCACCGCCTTCTCATTCAAATATTCCAAGCGCCCCGGCACGCCCGCTTCCACCATGCGCAAGCAGGTGGCCGAAGACGTCAAGACGGCACGACTGGACGCGCTGCAAAAGCTGCTGCTGTCGCAGCAATATGCCTTCGACGATTCCCAGATCGGCAAGATTCTGCCGGTGCTGTTCGAAAAAACCGCGCGTGAAACCGGCCAGATCATGGGCCGCACGCCCTATCAGCAGCCGGTGCATGTGATCGCGCCCGCTTCGCTGATCGGCACTATCGCCGATGTGAAGATCGAGCGGCGCACCGCCAACAGCCTGCACGGAATATTGGCTTGAGCCGCAAGAACAGTCTGACCCTGGAATTTTTCGACAACCGGCTTTTGGCGGCGCTGTCGGGTCCCCATGCCAAGCACTTCGCCCGCATCGAGCAGAAGCTGGATGCCGTGCTGGACATGCGCGGTAACCTGGTGGCGGTGGACGGCAAGGCGCGCGAACGGGCCGCCGCCATCCTGCGCGCGCTGTATACGCGGCTG
>JBBQBL010000034.1:0-16029 GCA_038317805.1 Micropepsales bacterium | reverse complement strand
TTTCTATCCAGCCTGTACCGGCCAGATCGAGGACGACACCCTGACCGAAGCCTATGTGGAGCATGACGGCGCCAAGGTGATGATCTCGGAACTGCTGGCGTCCAGCCCGGACAACGAATTCTACGATTCCAAGGCCAAAGTGCTGTCCGAGCAGATCAAGCATCACGTCAAGGAAGAGGAAATGCGCGCCGAAGGCATGTTCGCCCAGACACGCGATGCCGGCCTGGACATGGACGCGCTGGGCGAGCAGATGGCCGCGCGCAAGAAGGAACTGCTGGCCGAGTTCAAGGCCAACGGCTTGCCCACGCCCAAGACCCGCAGCTTCACCGGCCACAAGCTGACCCAAAGCCAGCCCGTCGCGGCGATTTAGGGAACCGGTACCGAAGTCTGCGCAACCGGAACCTCAACCTGTCCGGCGCGTTGGAAAACCGGCTGCATAGGATGAATACATGCGAAAATTGATCTGGCTTGCTCTGGCGCTTGGAGTCGTGGAACTGGTGAAGCGTGAGGCAGTCAAACGCGGCATCAGTCCTTCCGCACTGCTCTCCAATCTTGCGGCCAGCACCGCCGCTCGCCTGACAGGCGAGGAACCGGCTCCCCCCGCCAAAGCATAAGGAGATTTTCATGGCGACGAACAAACCTGCTGGTGACGGTCATCGCAATGGCGCCGTGCGCAAGCGCAGTCAGCTGAAAGATGGCCTGTTCGGGAAACAAACCAAACGAGACCTGACGACCGGTCAGTTCATGGATCAGAAAAAAGACGGCGGCAAATTCAAGGGCGTTCGCAAAGAACACTGACGTGGCGCACTTCTTCATCGATCTCCGCGACCAGACGGGTTTGGTCCTTGACGAGGAAGGCGCCGATTTTGCCTGTCTGGAAGATGCGCTGAACGAAGCCAAGGCCAGCGCCAGGGACATGGTTCAGCAATACATGCAGGACCGTGTCACCCTCAATCATACCTGCGTCGAGGTGAGGGATGCGCAGGGGCGCACGGTGGCTTCGCTGACGGTCGCGGAGGTGCTGCAGCACCCATCCCACCCCGCCTTCAAGCAGCGCTGTTCGGACGCCCGTTACAGGGTCATCATTGATCCGGCAGGCGAGCGCGGAAAGAAAAAGGGCCGGAGCGTTGCCGCTCCGGCCCTGATTTCTTGAATGCGTACGTGGTTCAGACCACGCCGCGCTTGTGTTCGCCGACCACGACGCGGCCCGGCTGGAAGGCGCGCTTGAAGACTTCCAGCGCCTTGCGGGGCTCGGCATCGCCGCACATGAACACGTCGAAGGCCGCGAAGCCCTTTTCCGGCCAGGTGTGGACGGAGATGTGGCTTTCCGCCAGCACCGCCACGCCCGAGATACCGCCGCCTTCTTCGAACTTGTGCAGGTGAATGTGCAGCAGGGTTGCGCCTGCTTCATTCACCGCGTCGATCAGCGCGGTTTCGATGCGCTCGCGGTCGTCCAGGCCCTTGGCTTCCCAAAGGTCGATGATCACATGGCTGCCCGCATAGGACAGGCCGTTCTTGTTGATGAAGTGATCCTTCTGGTCGTCATTGGAAGGGGTCACGACAACAGGCCGCGGCGCCTTGGCGGCGCGGGGTTTGATTTCTTTTTGCGGGTTCGCCGCTACCAAATTCAGTCGAGCCATTTAAGCACCTACCCGTCTTGGAGTTGACACCAAACGCCTTGGCCTTGCGGACTTCCGGACGCACCTAAAGAAGAAAGCGACGAACCGGGGTCACCCAGTCGCCGCTTTGTCCGGCTTTTTTTCTCGCCGGGTCGCGTTCGAAATAGGGCCAACTCCCCCCCCCTGCAGGAAGAATTTTCCCCCGCGCCCGATTTTTTTCCCGGGGCCCATTCGGGGCCACGCCGGTGGTGACACTGCGCACCGCCAAAATGGCGGTGTAACAGCCACCCGGGCGGCGCTGGAAAGTCCGATGAAATGGGCGTCAGCGGCGCGCCAGACACTGCAAGGACGCGCGGTAGACAGCGCCGCGAAGCAGCCCTATACGGCGTGGCGCTGTCACATCTCTTAAGGAAACGTTATGGCCCGTCCCCAGCCCCAGCCGACCAAAGCCAAGAGCCAGAAGGCTTCCGACTCGCTCCAGGTGGAGCGTCTCCACAAGGGTTACGCCCAGTCCATGGAGATCACCAAGGTGCTGGCGGACGAGAAGAGCAAGTACCAGCACATCCGCATCTTCGACACCGTGGCCAACGGCCGGGTGATGACCCTGGACGACATCGTCCAGATCACCAGCCGGGACGAAAGCGCCTATGCCGACATGCTGACCCATCTGCCCATGCTGGAGCATGGCAAGGTCGAGCGGGTGATGATCGTGGGCGGCGGCGATCTGTCCATCGCCGACGAGGCCCTCAAGCACAAGAACGTGAAGGAAGTCGTGCTGGTGGATATCGACGGCGACGTCATCCGCCTGTGCAAGAAGCATTTCGGCGCGATCAACGCGAAGGCCTTCAAGGACAAGCGCATGACGGTGGAAGTGGCCGATGCGTTCGAATATCTGGGCCGCAAATCCAGCAAGAACCGCTTCGACCTGATCATTGCCGACCGCCCCGATCCGGTGGGACCGGGCAAGGCGCTGTTCGGCGAGACCTTTTACGACCGCGTCAAGGGCGCCCTGAAGCCCGGCGGCTATGCCACCTTCCAGACCGGCGTGCCCTTCTACCAGCCCTGGGAGATCACCGAGGCGCTGCAGGAACTGGCGCGCTTCTTCCCCAAGTCCGGCCTCTATCTGTCCGTGGTGCCCACCTATATCGGCGGCTTCATGGCGCTGAGCTGGGCGACCAAGGGCGGCAAGGCGCTGGGCACCGAAAAGGGCATCAAGAAGGCGGCCAAGGCCTACAAGAAGATCAAGCTGCAGTGCGACTATTACAACCCGGCCATCCACGCCGCGGCATTCGCGCTTCCCAACTGGATCGCCAAACTGGTCCCCTAGTCCGTTCCGCGCGTATGCTGCTGGCATGACCAGCAGACACTTCCTCCAGATCGCCGTGGCGATCGCCGGCCTGGTGCCGGTGTGCGCCGGCGCGCTAGGGGCGCTGCGCCCCGAATTGCTGTCGCTAAGCGGGCCGCCGCACGCCTTTACCCATGCCTCCTATCTCAGCGGGCTTCTGCTGGGGCTGGGCATTAGCTTCTGGTCCCTGATCCCCACCATCGAGCGCCAGCGCCACGCTTTCACCATCCTGACCGCGCTGGTGGTGGTGGGCGGGCTGGCCCGGGCCTTCACGGCGGCCCGCCTGGGCGCCTTCGGGCTGTCGGTCATATTCCCCCTGATCATGGAACTGGGCGTCACGCCGGCCCTGTGGGCCTGGCAGAGGCAGGTCTCTTCACATTCCCGCCCGGAATGACCATCTTCCGGGGAGGAAACTCTCGGAATTCACGGACATGGCATTGATCGGCCCCGGCGGACGTCCCGTCACCTCCCAGCCCGCCCAGAATGCGGCGAGCGGCACCAGCCCTCACATCAAGGATTCCGGGCTGGCGACCTTTGCCGCCGACGTGCTGGAGCAAAGCCGCAGCGTCCCGGTGATCGTGGACTTCTGGGCGCCCTGGTGCGGCCCCTGCAAGACGCTGGGCCCGGCGCTGGAAGCGGCGGTCGATGCAGCCGCCGGCGCGGTGAAGCTGGTGAAGGTCAATATCGACGAGAATCCGGAGATCGCCCAGCAGCTGCGCATCCAGTCCATCCCCACCGTCTATGCCTTCAAGAATGGCCAGCCGGTGGACGGCTTCATGGGCGCCATTCCCGAAAGCCAGATCAAGGCCTTTGTCGCCGCCCTGGCGGACGGCGGCGCGGGTCATGGGCAGGATCATGACGGCCACGACCATCATCACGGCGGCCCCGAGCATACCGCCGAAGTCCTGGCGGTGGGCGCAGAAGCGCTGGCGGCCGGCGACTTCGCCATGGCCGCCCAGGCCTTCGGCCATGTGCTGCAGGACGAGCCGGGTCATCCCGAAGCCGTGGCGGGCCTGGCGCGCGCCTATATCGCCGGCGGCGAAGTGGAACAGGCCAAGGCCGTGCTGCAGATGGTCAAGCCCGACGGCGCCCAGCATGAAGCCATCCGCGCCGTGGAAGCCGAATTGAAGCTGCGCGAAGCTCCCGCGCCGGAAAGCAGCGAGATCGCGAATCTGCGGGCCAAGCTGGCTGCCGATCCCAAAGATCACCAGGCGCGCTACGACCTGGCCATGGCGCTGGATGCGGGCGGCGACCGTGACGGCGCCATTGCCGAACTGCTGGAGCTGATCCGCCGCGACCGGACCTGGAACGAGGAAGCCGGCAGGAAGCAGCTGGTCACCCTGTTCGAGGCCATGGGCTTCACCGATCCGCGCACCATCGAGGCGCGGCGCAAATTGTCGGGGATATTGTTCGCCTGATGCCGCGCCACTATCACTCCTATTCCGACCTGCCCGGCTCGCTGCCGCTGTTTCCGCTGACCGGCGCGGTTTTGCTGCCGCGCGGGCAGTTGCCGCTGAACATCTTCGAACCGCGCTATCTGGAGATGGTGGATTATGCGCTGCAGGGCGACCGGCTGATCGGCATGATCCAGCCCACCGAGAGCGAGGACAAGGTTATGCGTCCCGCCCTGTCGCAGGTGGGCTGCGCCGGGAAAATCGTCTCTTTCCAGGAAACCAACGACAATCGCTATTTGATCACCCTGGCGGGCCTGTGCCGCTTCCGCCTCACCAGCGAGATGCAGAGCGCCACCGCCTGGCGCGCCGGCTTTTGCGACTTCGCGCCCTTCGCCGGCGACCTGGCGCAACTGAGCGACGAGGATTTCCCGCGCGACCGTCTGCTGGCGGCGCTCAAAGCCTATCTGTCCACCCGCGACATGAAGGCCGACTGGAAAAGCGTGATGACCGCGCCGGGCGAGGCGCTGGTCAATGCCCTTGCGATGATGTGCCCCTTCGATCCGGCCGAAAAGCAGGCGCTGCTGGAAGCGGCCAGTTTCCAGGAACGCGCCTCCACCCTGATGGCGCTGCTGGAGATGGGGGGCGCCGACGGCCCCACCACGGTCAATTGATGGATACCGATCCCAAGCTGCTGGAGATCCTGGTGTGTCCGCTGACCAAGACGCTCCTGCGCTATGACCGCGAAAAGCAGGAACTGGTGTCACGCGCCGCGGGCCTGGCCTATCCCATCCGCGGCGGCGTGCCGGTGATGCTGGCCGGCGAAGCGCGGCAACTCACGGATGAAGAGCGCGATGCCCTCAGATAGCCCCTGGCCGACCGAAATCCGGCTGAACCCGGAACAGAATATGCTGACCGTCGCGTTCGATGACGGCGCGCGCTTTGAACTGCCCGCAGAATTGCTCCGCGTGGAATCGCCCAGCGCCGAAGTGCGCAACCATGGCGGGCCCAAGACCATCGTGCTGGGCAAGAAGGATGTAACCATCGCCGGCCTGGACCCGGTGGGAAACTACGCCGTGCGCATTGCCTTCAGCGACGGCCATGACACCGGCCTGTACAGCTGGACCTGGCTGCACCAGCTGGGCGCGGAAAAAGACCGCATCTGGGCCGAGTACCAGGCGGCGGCCGCCAAAAAGGGCGCCTAAACCTTCGGCAAGGCGGCCATCCCGCCCATGAACAACGCGGTGGCGAATTGCGTGGTCTGCGCCACATCCGCACCCGCCTTGACCTGTTCGGCGAGTTCGAACGCCACACCCACCAGCGCCGCGCTCAAGCTTGCCGCATCGGCGGCGGGCAGCAGCCCGCGCGCCTGCGCGGCCAGAATGTCTTGGCGCAGTTCGTCAAAGCCGGCCAGCACCTCGGGCGAATCCATGCGGAAACGTTCCGGCCCCGCATTGCTTTCGCCGCTTTCGGCCACGAACGCGAAGAAGGCGCCAAAGCTTTGTGACAGGAAGGCTTCGGCAGTTTCGGCGCCGGCCCGCGCCTCGCGCAGGCGCGGGCGCACCGCCAGCGCCACCTCGTCGCGCAGCGCCTGGTACACTTCTTCCTTGGACTTGAAGTAGTTGTAGAAGGTGCCCGACGCCAAGGGCGTGGCGCGGATGATGTCGCGCACCGTGGCGGCGGCAAATCCCAACTGGGCAAAGACCGTGCGCGCGGCCGCCAGGATGGTCTCGCGGTTCTGCGCCTTGGTCAGTTCGCGGCGGCTTGACGGCTTGGGCTCCATCCCGGGAACTTGCGCCGTCCCTGACGCGCCGTCAATTTGCCGTGCCGATGGCGTCGGTCAATTTCGCAAAACCATCACGCGCCAGGCAGCCCAGCAGTTCGCGCTTGATGCGTCCCACCAGCCCCGGACCGTGGAAAGCCAGCGCAGTATAAAGCTGCACCAGCGAGGCCCCGGCCCGGATCTTGGCATAGGCATCTTCGCCCGAGGCGATGCCGCCGACACCGATCAAGGTCACCGCACCGCCCAACCTTTGGTGCATCTGGGCCAGCACCAGGGTGGATGGCACCAGCAGCGGCTTGCCTGACAAGCCGCCGGTTTCAACCGCATGGGCGGATTTCAGCGGCGGGCGCGCAATCGTGGTGTTGGAGACGATCAAACCTTCGATGCCACTGGCGCGCACCACTTGTGCGATCTCGTCCAGGGCATGTGCGTCCAGGTCGGGGGCGATCTTGAGCAGGATGGGCTTATACCCATGCTTTGCGCGCTCCTCGATCATAGTGTCCAGCAGGCGCGTCAGTTCTTCGCGGTTCTGCAGGCCACGCAGGCCCGGCGTGTTGGGCGAAGATACGTTGACGGTGACATAGTCGGCGAGCCGCGCCAGCACGGCAAAGCCGCGCGCGTAATCTGCGATGCGATCTTCGCTGTCCTTGTTGGCGCCGATATTGATGCCGACAATGCCTTTGCCAGTGCGGCGCTCCAGGTTCTTCGCCGCTTCCAAGCTGCCGCCATTGTTGAAGCCCATGCGGTTGATCACCGCGCCGTCTTCGGACAGCCGGAACAGGCGCGGCAGCGGATTGCCCGCCTGCGGCCTGGGCGTGACGGTTCCGCATTCCACAAAGCCAAATCCGAACTTGGCCATCGCGTCCGGCACATCGGCATTCTTGTCGAAGCCCGCGGCCAGGCCGACCGGGTTTGGAAAGTGGAGGCCGAAGGCGCTGACCGCCAGCCGCGCGTTATCGGGCGCGGGCGACGGGATCAGCGGACCCATCGCCGCCGCCAGCTTCAAGGTTGCGCGATGCGCACTTTCCGCGGGCAACTGCCGCAGCAGTCCGGCGCCAAGATCGAATAGCGACATGCGGCTCCCTTTGGACGCTTTCACTGGGGACGGCCCCTACTGGACGTAAAGTCGCCCCGCTCTTACCATAGGAATATAACCGCATCGTCCGGTTTTCTTCCTATGCTGACCCACCCGCAGATCTGGCGCGCCATCGACGCCCTCGCCGCCCGGCATGGTCTGTCGCCGTCGGGCCTGGCCAGACTCGCCGGACTGGATCCCACCACTTTTAACAAGTCCAAGCGCGGCGCCGCCAATGGAAAGCTGCGCTGGCCCTCCACCGAAAGTCTGGCCAAGGTGCTGGCCGCCACCGGCGCCAGCCTCGACGAATTCACCACCCTGGTGGGCGAAACCCGCGCGGTTCGCACCCGGATGGTGCCCCTGATCGGCATGGCCCAGGCCGGCAACCACGGCTTCTTCGACGATTCCGGCTTTCCCGCCGGCTCGGGCTGGGAAGACATCGCCTTTCCCGACAATCCCGATCCCAACTGTTACGCGCTGGAGATCGCCGGCGAATCCATGATGCCGGTCTATCGCGACGGCGACCGCATTCTGGTATCGCCCGCCGCCCATGTGCGGCGCGGTGACCGGGTGGTGGTCAAGACCCGCGCCGGGGAAGTGCTGGCCAAGGCGCTGGTGCGCATGACCGCCCAGCGCATCGAGCTGAAAAGCTTCAACCCGGCCTTCGAAGACCGCGGCTTCGCGCTTGGCGACGTCTGCTTCGTCCATCGCATTATTTGGGCAAGCCAGTAACCGGACAGCGCCTTCCCCCGAACTGGGGCCGAATACCATCCGGGAGACAGATTTGCTCAAGTTGATCGCCGCCATTCTTCTGGCGTGGGGGCTCAGTGCGCCCCTCGCCCGCGCCAATCCCGACTTCGAGCTGGGCCCGGCCACCGGCGCCGCCGCCCCCAGCATCGGTGCACCGCAGGACGAAACCGGCAGGCCCCGCGCATTGGACACGCTGATGGGCCCCAACGGGCTGGTCCTGGTTTTCTTCCGCTCGGCAGCCTGGTGCCCTTATTGCCAGGCCCAGCTGATCGACCTGAACAGCGGCGTCGCCGAAATGGCCAGACGCGGCTATCGCATAGCCGCCATTTCCTACGAGCCGCCCGCGGTCGATGCCCAGTTCGTCGCTGACCGCCAGATCAAATACCCGCTGCTCAGCGATCCCAAATCCAAGATCATCGACCGCTATGGCCTGCGCGATCCGCAATACAAGCAAGGCAGCCGCGCTTATGGCGTGCCGCGGCCGGTAATCTTCATCCTGGACCGCAAGGGCGTGATCAAGGCCAAGCTCTATGAAGAAACCTACAAGACCCGGCCGCCCGTGGGACTGGTGATCCAAACCCTCGACAAGATGGCGGCAAAGAACTGACGGTCCGCTACTTCAGAACGTAGAGGTATTCCGGTTTCTTGCGGCTCTTCCACAGCGCCAGCAGCGATTTTTCCAGGTGCTCGCGATCCGCAAAGGTGCAGGCGCCGTCCTTGCCCTTGCGCGTGCCCGAAGCGCGCGCCGCGCGCCAGTCCTTGTCGCAATCGGGCCGGATTTCCTCGGCGCTCTTCTGGCCCGTCACTACCAGCACGCCGTAATAGCGCAGGTTGGCGCCGGCGGCGGTGTGGTCCAGCGGCGCCGCCTGGTAGACCAGCACATGGCTTGGCGCGCCTGGCAGCGGGAAGAAGCCGAGCTCGAAACCCTGGCCGAAATCGCTGCCCCGGTCGGTCTGGGTCATGCGGTAGCGGCCGCGCGCGATCTTCTTCAGCGCATAGTGCGTGGGCTTGCTGTCGGATCCGGTAGCGGTCACCGATCCGGCCGCGAAGGGCTGCAACGACATCACCGTGCGATAGGGGCGGCTGACCGTCTGCCAGCAGCCCGCTGTCAAAAGGCCAATCAGAAGAATCAGCGGCGCGAGTTTTCGCAACTTTTCTCCTAGTCGGGGAAGCCCTGATACTTGCGGACCCGCGACTCGAACGCATCATGCGCGCCCGCGTTCAACAGGCCAAGCAATTCCCCCGCGCGCGTCTGGATTTTTTTCTCGTAAGCGGTGGCGGCGGGACCAGATTGCGCGGCACGGAACTCCGCCATCATGCGGGCGCGGTATTTCTCGGGATCGAAGCCGGCCAGCGACAATCCGATCTGGTAATGCACGGCAACATTTTCCGGCGCCGTCCGCACCGCCAGATCGAACATCGCCATGCCGTCCGCTTCGGACGCGCCATACACATGCTTGGCCAGGAAGGAGCCGCCGGCGCGCACCACCTCGATGTGCCAGCCGCCCAGCGCCGAAATGGCATAGGGATTGGTGGGATCGGCCAGGAACGCCAGGTTCAGCGCGGTCTTGGACTGGTTGGGCGTATCCTTGATGCGGGCGCGGATGGTGCCCAGTATCCGCGATTGATAGCCCAGCGACACCGCCAGCCAGATCTGGCCATAGGCGTTATGCGGATCGGCGGCGATGGCGGCACGCGACAGCTTCTCCGCCCGCAGCAGGCAGGTCATGCAGGGCGCATCGCGCAGCACGGCATCGGCCAGCACCGCGCGCGCCGCAATGGCCAGGCCCTGTGCATTACGCGAAGCCTCGCCCAGTTTTGCCGCCTGCTCATAGTCGCCGCGGGCATAGACGGCGAAGATCTCCTCCGCCGTGGCGGCATGCGCCAACGTGGGCAGCAAAAGCATCAGCGCCAGCAGCGCAGCCTTCATTTCAGGAACTCGCCCGCCAGCGCGGCGCGGATCATCGCCGCGGTCTGGGCGGTGCCGAAAAGCGCGGCGAAGGAACCAAAGCGCGGGCCCTGGCTTTGGCCCAGCAGCACTTCGTACAGCGCCGCGAACCAGGCGCGCAGCGGCTCGAAGCCATGCGTCTTGCCCACTTCGTACACCACGTCCTGAACGATCTTGCCGTCGCGCTCGTCGCCCAGCGCATCCAGCCTGCCGGCCAGATCTTCCAGCGCGGCGCGTTCCTTGTCGTCGGCGGCGCGGAACACCTTGGCCGGCTTCACGAAGTCCTGGTAGTAGCGCAGCGCAAAATCGACCAGCTTGTCCAGGCCTGGATTTGTTTCCGGCGAAACAGCTTCCGGCGAATAGGCGCGGATGAAACCCCACAACACATCGCGATTGTGCGCGTTGGAGGCCGAGACAAGATTGAGCAGCAACGCGAAGCTGACCGGATAGCGCTCCTCCGGCACCTTGCCGCCATGAATGTGCCAGACCGGATTTTCCAGCCGCTGCTCATCCGTCGTCTCCGGCGCATGGTAGGCGTCCAGGAAAGCGATGTACTCGTCCACGGCCTTGGGAATCACGTCGAAGTACAGCTTCTTGGCGGTGCGCGGCTTCTGGAACATGAACAGCGCCAGGCTCTCGGGCGAGCCATAGCTCAGCCAGTCGTCCAGCGAGATGCCATTGCCCTTGGACTTGGAAATTTTCTGGCCCTGATCGTCCAGGAACATCTCGTACATGTATTGCTCGGGCGGTGTGCCGCCGGCAATCTTGCAGATCGCGGTATAGAGCGGCGCCTGGGACAAGTGATCCTTGCCGTACATCTCGTAATCCACGCCCAGCGCCGCCCAGCGCATGCCCATGTCGGGCTTCCATTGCAGCTTGCAGTGACCGCCGGTGACCGGCACGGTTTCTTCGCTGCCGTCTTCCTCGATATAGGTGATGGTGCCCTTGGCCACGTCATGGCGCACGACTTTGGCCAGCAGCACCTTGCCGCTGCGCGGGGACACCGGCAGGAACGGCGAATAGGTTTGCTGCCGCTCTTCGCCCAGGGTCGGCAGCATCACCGCCATGACCTTGTCGTAGTTGGCCAGGATCTTCAGCAGCGCTTCGTCGAAGCGGCCCGACTTGTAGGTGGCGGTCGAGGAATAGAATTCATACCGGAAGCCAAACCTGTCCAGGAAGGCGCGCAGCCGCGCATTCATGTGATGGCCAAAGCTCTCATGGGTGCCGAACGGATCGGGGATCGCGGTCAGCGGCTTGCCCAGGTTTGCCGTCAGCATGTCCTGCTGGGGCAGGTTGTCCGGCACCTTGCGCAGCCCGTCCATGTCGTCGGAAAAGGCGATCAGATGGGTGGGGACATCGCTGATGGTTTCGAAGGCATGGCGCACCCAGCTGGTCCGGGCGACCTCGCCGAAGGTCCCGATATGGGGCAGACCCGAGGGGCCGTAGCCGGTCTCAAACAGCACACTTTTGATGGGATTTGACCCCGATTTGCGGGCCTCCACGCGCGCCAGCAGCTTGCGGGCCTCCTCAAAGGGCCATGCTTTGGCGGCAAGCGCCTGCTGCGTCGTCACTTTCACGGCGAAATACACCCTTCGTTAGGATTGGTTTAAGCGTTTCGAAAGGGCGCGAAAGCTAAGCTGCGGCAAGGATTTGCGCAATGTCTGTTGAAATTCCGCCACAGGAAAATCAAGCCGATCCGGTATTCGCCGGACGCATCGATGTCCTGTACGCGCTGGGACGGCATTATCTGTCCCTGCCTTTCGCCATCCTTTGCGTCCCCGCCACATTGATCGCGGGCCACACCGCCTCGATCCTGCCGCTGATGCCGCTGCTCTTGCAGCTCACCGTGGTAATCGCCGCCGAACAACTGACCACGGCCTACAAGAATCGCCCAGCCGGCAGCGATCCGCGCTTCTGGGCGCGGCGCTATACCTTCGTCTCGGCGATTTCCGGCGCCACCTGGGGCGTGGCGTCGCTGTTCTGGTTTGTGTGGGATTCCTTCCCGGCCCAGGCCTATCTGGCGCTGGCCTTCCTGGGCATGACGGCGACGGAATTCATCGCCCGTTCCGCCTACCGCCCCGCCTATCTGGTGCACACCGTCCTCGCGCTGGGCCCGCTGGTCGGCTTGCTGTTGTGGCAGGGGGGCCTGTATGCCGACTGCGCCGCCATCCTCTGCGTGCTGTTTGCCTGCGTGCTGGTCAGCTATTGCGCCGGGATGGCGCGGCTGCTGGATGAAAGCCTGTATCTGCGCAACGAGAATGGCGAGCTGATCATTCGCCTGCAGCGCGAAAAAGGCGATGCATTGCAGGCCCGCGACGCCGCCGAGGCCAGCGCCCATGCCAAGTCCGCCTTCATCGCCAATATCTCCCACGAACTGCGCACGCCGCTGAATGCGCTGCTGGGCATGGCGCAGTTGCTGGAGCGGGCCGAGATGCCCAAGCAGCAAAGCGATCATGTAAGGGTCATGCTGCAGGCCGGCCGCGGCCTGCAAACCCTCATCGACGACGTCATCGCCCTGACCCGTGACGATATCGACCAGCTGGAAGACGAGGATTGCGATCCCGCCCAGGCCGCACGCTCGGTCACCCGGCTGCTGCAGCCGCGCGCCTGGGAAAAGCGTCTGCGCCTGACGCTCAGCGCGCCCAACACACTGCCGCGCGTGGCGGCCGATCCGCGCAAGGTTCGCCAGGCGCTGCTCAAGCTCACGGACAATGCGCTGAAATTCACCGAACGAGGCCTGGTGGAAATCCGCCTGGAGGAAACCGATGATGGCCGCTCGGTGCGCTTCTGCGTCACCGATACCGGACTGGGCGTGCCCGAGGAAATCTCGCATCTGCTGTTCAAGCCCTTCACCCCCGGCGACAGTTCCTATGCGCGCAAGGAACAGGGCGCGGGGCTTGGCCTTGCCGTGGCCAAGCGCGTCATCGAACAGGCGGGCGGCGAAATCGATTTCACCAGCAAGCCGGGCGAAGGCGCCCAGTTCTTCTTCACCCTGCCCGTTTCCGGTACCGCCACTGGCGCAGCTCGCGGCGATGAAGGCCAGTTTGCCGCGCCCGCGGGTCTTACCCTGCTGCTGTTCACTCGCATCCCGGCCGTGGCCGACACATTGGCCAACCTGCTGGAGCCTTTCGGCAACCATGTGGTGCGGGCCGGCAGCATGGCCGAAGCAGCGGAACGCGCCGGCAAGGAAAGTTTCGACGCCATCATCACCGGCGCCGGCGATATCGACATGCTGGCGGCATCGCCCGGCGTGAAGGCGCCATTGCTGGCGGTGCTGCTGCGCGGCGACCGCGCGCCGGCCGCCACCGACCTGGTGTTGCGCTGGCCGCTGGAAGCGGCGCAGCTCTACCGCGCCCTGGCAGAGATCAACAGCCGCGAAGGCGAGGACGGCGACGCGGAAATTCCCGCCGCCATCGATCCGGTCATTTTCAGCACCCTGGAAAAATCGGTGGGCGTGAAGACGCTGGTGGAAATCCTGCAATGCTACATCGTCACCGCCGAACAGCTGACCAATGGGCTGGCGCAGGCCTGTAGCGACGAAAAATGGGACGAGGCCGGACGGCTGGCCCAGGACATCATGGGCGCGGCCGGTGGACTGGGCCTGGCCGCCATCACCCAGGCGGCGCGGGACTTTGCCCGCATGGCGCGTGAAGGCGAAAATCGCCACGAGTTGTGCAACGCCGCCCAGATCGTGGTGGGCGAACATATTCGCGCACGCCAGGCGCTGATCCACCTCTATCCCGACGTCGCCTGACTCTGTTGTCATGGCCCGCAAATGCGGGCCATCCAGATGACAACTTCACAACCCATCCGAAGTATCTCAGCGCAATCGTCTGAAATCGTGCAAATGTCAGCTGGATGGCCCACACTCCGGTGGGCCATGACACCTTGGAAGTTGAAGCCCCGCGCTTCAATATCGCGCGCCCATGGATTCCCTTTCTTCCCTCATTGCCCTTGTTCCCGCCCCGCCGGGCGCGGCGATCGCGCGCGCCCCCCAATCTGGAAACAATGGCACGGCCGAGCGCATCGACCTGCGTGATGCCCGCGCCCTGTTCGAAACCGGCAACGTGCTGGTGGCGCATGGCGGCTTTGTCGCCGGGCGGCTGGGCACGCGCGCGGAAACCATGCTGTTCGACGTGCTGGAACTGTTCGCCTTTGTGCGCCCAGGCCTGCCGTTCGTGCCCAGCGCGCTGGGACTGGCGCGGGCACTGGGACTTGCCGTACCGCAATCGCCGGAGCAATCGGCCGGGGCGCTGCATGCCATTGCCCGCGCGCTTCTGGATGAAGTCGCGGGCCGGCCGCAGGATGTGCGTGAAAGCCTCGCGCCCCTGGTGGGCACTTTGGATCGCGCAGGGTGGCGCTGGGCGCCGCTGCTGAAAGCCAGCGTCGGCGACGTGCCGCACGGCTCGCCCATCGCGGGGCTGGAAGCCTGGCGCGGCCTGGCGCAATGGGAAGACGAAGCGCCGGTGGGCGATCCGGGCACCCAGAGCGTGGAGCCGGCCGAAGCCCGGGAGCGCCTGTCGCGCATGGTCGGCGTGGCGCGGCCGCAGCAGGCGGCCTATAGCGATGCGGCGACTTATGCCTTTGGCCCGCGCGAACAGGCGGGCGCGCCACGCGTCGCGTTGGTGGAAGCGGGCACCGGCACCGGCAAGACGCTTGGCTATCTGGCGCCCGCCAGCGTATGGGCGGAGAAGAACGGCCCGGGCCTTTGGATCAGCACCTATACCCGCAACCTGCAGCGCCAGATCGTGCAGGAGATTGCCCATCTGTGGCCCGACCCGGTGGAGCGCGCCGAAAAAGCGGTAGTGCGCAAGGGCCGCGAAAATTATCTCTGCCTGCTGAACTTCGAAGAAGCCGCCAAGCGCACCGCGCTGGCGCCGGGCCCGCGCAGCGTCGCGCTGGGCCTGATCGCGCGCTGGATTGCATCGGGCACCGATGGCGACTTGTCCGGCGTGGGCTTTCCGGCGTTTCTCGCCGCCACCATGCCGCTGTCCACCGTTACCGACCGGCGCGGCGAATGCATCTATGCCGCCTGCCCGCATTACCGCATCTGCTTTATTGAGCGCGCCATCCGCCGGGCCCGCCATGCCAGCATCGTGGTCGCCAACCATGCGCTGGTGATCGCGCAAGCCAGCGCCGACTGGCTGAGCACCGACGAGACCACCGATACGCCGAACGAGCGTCGGCTGCGCTATGTCTTTGACGAAGGCCATCACCTGTTCGACGCTGCCGACAGCGGTTTCTCCGCTTCGCTGTCAGGGCGCGAGATGGCCGAGCTGCGGCGCTGGATTCGCGGGCCCGAGGGCCGCGCCCGCACCCGCATGCGTGGGCTGGAAGAACGGCTGAAGGACCTGATCGCCGACGATGATGCCGCGCAAAAGGCGCTGGACGAAGCGGTTCAGGCCTCCAGCGCGCTGGCGGGCGAAGGCTGGACCACGCGGCTGGGCAGCGGCCCGCGCGGGCCCGGCGAAGTATTCCTCGCCGCCGCTTACCAGCATGTGCGCGCCCGCAGCAGCGACGAGAATTTCTATTCCCTGGAAGCCGATACCCAGCCCATGAGCCCGGAGATGCTGCAGGCCGTGAGCGGCTTGTCACGCGGTCTCAAGCGCATTGCCGATCCGCTGAAGGAACTGGCGCGGCTGTTGCGCAAGAAGATGAACGACAAGACCGCCGAACTGGAGCCCTATACCAAGGCGCGGCTGGATGCGGCGGCGCGCGGGCTGGACCGCCGCGCCAAGGCGATCCTGCCCGCCTGGATCCAGATGCTGGAAACCCTAGAGAATGGCGAAATCGCGGAGGAATTCGTCGACTGGTTCGAACTGGCCCGCGAGGATGGCCGCGATGCCGATGTCGGGCTGGAACGCCACTGGATCGATCCCACCAAACCCTTGTCCACCGCTGTGCTGGAAACCGCCCATGGCGCGCTGATCACTTCGGCCACGTTGCGGGATTCGGGGCGCGACAGCGGCGAGGATGACCATTGGGCCAGCGCCGAAGTGCGCACCGGCGCCGGCCATCTGCCCCAGCCGGCGCGGCGCGCCCATTTCGGCTCGCCGTTCCTCTATGAAGACCAGGCGCGCGTCTTCGTGATCACCGACATTGCGCGCCGCGATCCCGA
>JBBQBL010000033.1:0-16657 GCA_038317805.1 Micropepsales bacterium | reverse complement strand
AATGGTCTGGGCATCCTCGTCGTGCGCAAGCGCGGTCCGCGCATGGGCCGCAATCCCGCCACCGGCGAAGCCATCAAGATCAAGGCGTCCAAGAAGGTTGCGTTCCGCGCCTCCAAGGAACTGAAGGAAGCGATCTAACTTCGCTTTTGTCTTTTAAAATACAGAAAGGCCGGATGTTCGCATCCGGCCTTTTCTTTTGCCGTCAGCGCTCAGAGCCGTACAAGCCGCAACCGCAGGGCATTTGCGATCACTGAAACCGAACTCAGGCTCATCGCCGCCGCCGCGATCACCGGACTGAGCAGGATGCCGAATGCCGGATAAAGAATGCCGGCGGCCACCGGCACGCCCAGGACATTGTAAACAAAGGCAAGGACCAGATTTTGGCGGATGTTGCGCATGGTGGCACGGCTCAATGTTCGTGCCCGTGCAATGCCGGTGAGATCGCCTTTGACCAGCGTGATCCCGGCGCTTTGCATCGCGACATCGGTTCCTGTGCCCATCGCGATGCCGACATCGGCCTCGGCGAGGGCGGGGGCATCATTCACGCCGTCTCCCGCCATTGCCACGACACGGCCCTCGCTGCGCAGGCGGCGCACGATGGCATTCTTCTGTTCGGGCAGCACTTCGGCTTCGATGTCGGTAATGCCGAGTTTGGCGGCGACGGCCTGCGCCGTCAGGCGATTGTCGCCGGTCAGCATCACGATCCTGATGCCATCTGCCCGCAAGCTGTCCAGTGCGGCCGCGGTGGATGCCTTGATGGGATCGGCAACCGCGATAAGGCCCGCGGCCCGGCCATCGATGGTGACAAACATGACCGTCGCACCGTCCCGGCGCAGCGCGTCCGCGCGGCTGTTCAGGTCGGCGCTCAAGCCCTGTGCATCCAGAAGTTTGATCGTGCCAACGCCCACGGCCCGCCCGCCCACCATGCCCGTCACGCCCTTGCCGGTGACCGACGCGAATTCGGTGACGTCCTGAAGCGCAATGGCCCGCTCCTGCGCGGCGGCTGTTATGGCCGCGGCCAGCGGATGTTCGCTGGACCGCTCCAGGCTCGCCCCCAGCGCTAGGATCCTGCTCTCGTCAAAACCGTCAGCCGGCACAACCGCGACAACCCTCGGCCTGCCTTCGGTCAAGGTGCCGGTCTTGTCGACCACCAGCGTGTCGATCTTTTCAAATCGCTCCAGCGCCTCGGCATTCTTGATCAGGACGCCCACACCCGCGCCCTTGCCGATGCCCACCATGATCGACATGGGCGTGGCCAGGCCCAGCGCGCAAGGACACGCAATGATCACGACGGAGACGGCGGCAACCAGGGCGTAGGCAAAGGCAGGAGCCGGGCCCCAGATCATCCAGGCCGCGAAGGCCAGGATCGCGGCGGCAATGACGGCGGGCACGAACCAGGCCGAAACACTGTCGGCGAGGCGCTGGATGGGCGCGCGGCTGCGCTGGGCCTCCGACACCATATGGACGATGCGGGCAAGCACCGTATCCGACCCGATCTTGTCGGCACGCATCACCAGGCCGCCGGTGCCATTGATGGTGCCGCCGATCAGCTTGGCATCCAGTGCTTTCTCGACCGGCATCGACTCGCCCGTCACCATGGATTCATCGACGCTGCTTTTGCCCTCCGTCACCGTGCCATCGACGGGCACACTCTCGCCGGGCCGCACCCGCAGCCGGTCGCCCACCTGGACCTGCTCAAGGGCGATTTCTTCGTCTTGCCCATGCGCGTTGATGCGCCGGGCGCTTTTTGGGGCCAGTTTCAACAGGGCGCGGATGGCGCCGCCGGTCTGTTCGCGGGCGCGCAGTTCCAGAACCTGTCCCAACAGCACCAGGACGGTGATCACTGCCGCGGCCTCGTAATAGACCGCGATCATCCCGCCATGCCGAACTTCCATCGGAAACAGCTCCGGCAGGAAGGTCGCCGCCAGGCTGTAGGGATAGGCAGCGCCGACACCCAGGGCGATCAGGGTGAACATGTTCAGCGAGCGGTTGCGCAACGACGCCCAGCCCCGTGCGAAGAAAGGCCAGCCGGCCCACAGAACGACCGGCGTGCTGAGCGCAAACTGTATCCTGGTGGATATCTCCGCAGAGATGATCCGGTCGACATTGAGCGCCGGTATGTGACTGGCCATCTCCAGGACAAACACCGGTACGGTCATGACCAGTGCGGTCCAGAAGCGCCGCGACATGTCGATCAATTCCGGGTTGGGGCCGGTCTCAACCGCCGCCGTCACGGGTTCCAGCGCCATCCCGCAGATCGGGCAACCGCCCGGACCTGCCTGGCGAATCTGCGGATGCATGGGGCAGGTATAGATCGCGCCGGCAATTGCAGGCTCTGGCGCAGCGGTCCGTTCAATGTAAGCCGACGGATTGGCGAGGAATTTGGACCGGCAGCCTGCGCTGCAAAAATAATGCGTCGCGCCGCCGTGATCGGCTTGAAACTTTGCGGTGGCGGGATCGACAATCATGCCGCAGACCGGATCACGCATCGGGTTCGGCCTATTTTCCATAGCGGCTGAACAGCTCGACCAGCTCGGAAAATTTTTCCGTCTGGTCTTTGACGCTGCCGCTCTTGATGGCGTGGGCCACGCAGTGCGACGCATGGCCCTTGAGGATCTCTTCCTCGACCTTCTTGAGGGCGGCCTTGATCGCCTGCATCTGGTTCAGAATGTCGATGCAATAGCGATCCTCCTCCACCATGCGGGCGATGCCGCGCACCTGTCCTTCGATACGCGAGAGGCGGCTCAATATTTTCGGATTTCCGGTGGTCATGCTTGCATACTCCCTGGGGGTATAGTAGGGAGAGCTGTTCCCGGGTGCAAGCCCCTATCTGGATTTGAGTCACGCCATGCGCGCCACCACGACATCCATCGCTGCGTTTGCTGTCCTGTTGTCCACCATTGCAACGGCGCAATCGGCTCCCGCATCGGGCCATGGCGCGATGGAGGGCATGAAGATGGACGACATGCCCGGCATGGCGATGCCTGCCAAAAAGCCGGCAGCGAAGAAGGCCAAGCCGAAAAAGCCCGCCTCTGCGCCCCAGGCTCAGCAGTCCGTGCCACAACCCGCCCATACCATGCCCGACATGGCGATTAAGCCGGCACCGCAGCCCATGCCCGGTATGGCAATGCCGCAGGACGACAAGCCTGCGGCGAAGACGGGCCATGACATGGCCGGCATGGACATGAGCGCGGGCGGCGGCGGTCACGCCATGGCGATGCACGGTCTGCTGGGCGGTTATGGCATGAGCCGCGAGGCGTCGGGCACAAGCTGGCAGCCGGAGGCCGCGCCGCATGGCGGCATTCACCTGTCCGCGGATGACTGGATGGTGATGCTGCATGGCCGGGTCAACGGCATTGCCGATTGGCAGAGCGGGCCGCGCGGCGGCGACCAGGTCTTTTCCTCCAGCATGTTCATGGCGATGGCGACACGAGACCTGGAAAATGGCGACACGCTGGGATTGAAGGCGATGGTGAGCGGCGATGCCTTCATGGGGCGGCGCGGCTATCCGTTGCTGCTGGCCTCGGGTGAAACCGCCGATGGCGCGACGCATCTGGTGGACCGCCAGCATCCCCACGACCTGTTGGGAGAATTGTCTGCCATCTACAGCCATCCTTTATCGGATACCGACAGCGTCTTTCTTTATGGCGGTTATCCGGGCGAGCCCGCGCTGGGCCCCAGCGCCTACATGCACCGCGTCTCGGCTGCCGATAATCCCATGACGCCGATTGCCCATCACTGGCTGGATTCCACCCATGTCAGTTTCGGGGTGGTGACGGCCGGTTTCATCCATGACGACTGGAAAGTGGAAGTCTCGCGCTTCACCGGGCGCGAGCCCGACCAGTTTCGCTTCAATTTCGACGCGGCGCGTTTCGATTCCACTGCGGTCCGGTTGTCCTGGAATCCGGACCCGCACTGGTCGCTGCAGATCTCCAGCGGCTGGCTGAAAAGCCCCGAACAACTCGACCCCGATCTGAACGAGCAGCGCACCACCGCCAGCGCCACCTGGTTCGATACCTTCGACTGGGGCAGCGTGGCCGCCACATTGGCGTTTGGCAGGAAGCAGCTTTCCAACGGTGTCAGCGAGAATGCGGGCCTGGCGGAGATGGAATACAACCCCGTGCCGGCTTGGACGCTTTTTGCCCGCGCCGAGACCATCGAAAGCACCGAATTGGTTCCGGGCGCGCAAATCCGTGGGGCGGGCGAATTCAGCCTGGGCGCCATCCATGACTGGGAAATTGCCGATCACTGGAAGATCGGCCTGGGCGGCCTCTATGCCTTTGATTTTGCGCCGTCCTCGGCAGTGGCCGGTTATGGGGCAAATCCCCATGGCACCATGGGCTTTGTCCGGCTGCTGGCGGAATGAGCAGCAGCGCGATTCTGCCGCCTTGCCCGCAGGACCCGTGGCGCGCTAGGTAAGCCCGCAATTTTTCAGGGAACTTCCACATGGCGCGCAAGAAAATCGCTCTTATCGGCGGCGGACAGATCGGCGGCACTCTGGCCCATCTGGCGGCTCTCAAGGAGCTGGGCGATGTGGTGATCTTCGACATCGCCGAAGGCCTGCCCCAGGGCAAGGCGCTGGACCTGTCTCAGTCCGGTCCGGTGGACGGTTTTAATGCCAAGCTCTCCGGCACCAATTCCTATGCCGACATCGCCGGCGCCGATGTGGTGATCGTCACCGCCGGCGTGCCGCGCAAGCCCGGCATGAGCCGCGACGACCTGCTGGGCATCAACCTCAAGGTGATGGCGGCGGTGGGCGAGGGCATCAAGGCCAATTGCCCCAATGCTTTCATCATCTGCATCACCAATCCGCTCGACGCCATGGTCTGGGCGCTGCAGAAATTCTCGGGCGTGCCGCATGAAAAGATCGTGGGCATGGCCGGCGTGCTGGATTCGGCGCGCTTCCGCCACTTCCTGGCCGAGGAAATGGGCGTGTCGGTGGAAGATGTCTCCGCCTTCGTGCTGGGCGGCCATGGCGACACCATGGTGCCGATGCCGCGCTTCTCCACCGTGGCCGGCATCTCGCTTCCCGAACTGGTCAAGATGGGCTGGATCAGCCAAGACCGTCTCGACCAGATCGTCACCCGCACCGCCAATGGCGGCGCCGAGATCGTCGGCCTGCTCAAGACCGGTTCGGCCTATTACGCGCCGGCCACCAGCGCCATCCAGATGGCCGAAAGCTATCTGAAAGACCAGAAGCGCGTGCTGCCCTGTGCCGTCCATGTAAACGGCGCCTATGGCATCAAGGATCTCTATGTCGGCCTGCCGGTGGTGATCGGCGAGAAGGGCGTGGAGAAGATCGTGGAGCTAAACCTGACCGATGCCGAGAAGGCCGCATTGGACAAGTCCGCCGACTCCGTGCGCGGCCTGATAGACGCCTGCAAGAAGCTGGAACCCAAGCTGGGTTGATCCGGCGGGCCTGAATCCCCAAGTCCTGCGTATCGACCGCGCCAACGGCAAGGCTGTGGCTATTTCGTCACTTGTGTTGCTTCGGAAATTTTGAGACAAATCGATACAAATGGGCCTCGGGACATCTAACTATCTGGTATCGCAGCGATTTTTGCTGTTCTGGACGACCGCCGCATTGGCGCTGGTCGGCTGGATGCTGCTGGCTGCCGGCGCGCCGGCCTGGGCCCAGGAGCCCGCCCGGGCCCGGGACGGGGGCGCCACCCTGGTCATCCATGTCCAGGACGTGTCGCCCAAGGGCGGCATCCTGCGACTGGGCCTGTATGACGAGGCCCGCTATCCCGACGACGATGCCACCCCGGTGGCCAGCGCCGACGTTCGTGCCGAGATGGGCGAAACCGTCATCACCCTGAACAATGTCCCGCCAGGCATCTATGCCATCGAGACGTTCCAGGATGTGAACAGCAACCACAAGATGGACACCAGCTGGCTTGGCCTGCCGCAGGAGCCGTTTGGCTTCTCGCGCGATGCCCAGCCGCATCTGGCCAAGCCCAGCTTCGGCCGGGTGAAGTTCGAAGTGACGCAAGGGCTGAACGTCCAGACCCTGCACCTGCAGAACTCCATCTCGCTCATCGCCGCCAAGTAACTGTTGCGCGCGCGCGCCGCGTGTTAAGCCACGCAGGTTCATGAGCGACACCACCGTCTACCGCGACCGCGATCTTTATTCCTTCGTGGGTCTGCGTTTCATTTCCACCCTGGCGATCCAGGTCCAGTCGGTCGCCATCGGGTGGCAGGTCTATGACATGGAGCGCACGCCGCTGGCGCTGGGGCTTGTCGGCCTTTGCCAGTTCGCGCCCATGTTCCTGCTGGTTCTGCCGGCCGGCGACATCACCGACCGCTTCAACCAGCGCCGGGTCTACAATCTGGCGGCGTTTGTGCAGGCGGTGTGCAGCGCGCTTTTCCTGCTGCTGTCCCTGTACCGGCCCCACAGCGCCTGGATGTTCTATTGCGTGCTGGTGCTGTTCGGCGCGGCGCGCGCCTTTGCCGGACCTTCAAGCTCCTCGCTGCTGGCTTTCCTGGTGCCGCCCGAAAAATTGCCGCGGGCGATGGCGTTCAGTTCATCCTTCTTCACCGCCGCCACCATTTCGGGCCCGGCGCTGGGCGGCTTTCTTTATGCGCTGGGACCGGTGCCGGTCTATTCGCTGTGCATCACCTGTTTCATCGGCGCGGCGCTGGCGGTAACCCAACTGGGCGGACGCCGCTACACTCCCGCCCAGACCGATGCGACCCGCGTCGAGCGGGTGGCCGAAGGCGTGCGCTTCGTGCGCTCGCGGCCTGTTGTGCTGGGCGCCATTTCGCTGGATCTGTTTGCCGTGCTGCTGGGTGGGGCCACGGCGCTGCTCCCCGTTTATGCCCGCGACATCCTGCATGTGGGGCCGCTGGGCCTGGGTTTCCTGCGCAGCGCCCCGGCAGCGGGGGCTTTTTCCATGGCCTTCATCCTGACCCATTGGCCGATCCGCAACAAAGTCGGCGCCAAGATGTTCGGCGCGGTGGCGGTGTTCGGCATCGCCACCATCGTGTTCGGCGTATCGACCTGGTTTCCGGTCTCGCTGCTGGCGCTGTATGTGCTGGGCGCGTCCGACATGGTCAGCGTCAATATCCGTTCTTCGCTGATCCAGCTTTCCACACCCGATGCCATGCGCGGGCGCGTTTCCAGCGTTTCCATGCTGTTCATCGGCGCGTCCAACGAGCTGGGCGAATTTGAATCCGGGTTCACCGCGGCCTTGATGGGCACCGTGCCTGCCGTGGTGGCGGGCGGCATCGGCACGCTGCTGGTGGTGGGGCTTTGGATGAAGCTGTTCCCGCCCCTGAGGCGGGTGAACAAGTTCACCGACGTTGCGCTTCCGGTTTAGGCTTTGACGAAAACATCCACGCGGTCGGCAGGGCCGGTGTCATCGACACCGCCCATTGCCCGCACATCGATGCGGTCGGGCGAGACGCCGTCGTCGATCAGCACCTGGCGGATGGCCAGCGCGCGCTTCAGCGACAGGCGGCGTGCTTCGGAGCCCTTGTCGCCCTTGGCGCCGCCAAAGGCCTGAAGCTCGATCCGCGCATTGGGGCCGGTCATGGCGGCGTTCAGATCGTTGGCCAGGAACTTGATGGCCCCCAGCGCTGCCTTGGCGGGGTCGGGCGCGTCCTTGGCGAACAGGATAACGCTGCGCTTGCTGAGGCTTTCGTTGCCAGTAACGGGACCGGCGGGCGCGGTCTTTTGCGGCGGCGGCGCGGCGCTGCCGAATACATTGCTGAGATCGGGGGCGCCGAAGGGGCTGACACCGGGCGGCGCTGTGGGAGCAGGCGTGCTGCGCACGGGCGCAGGCTCGGCCTTGGCGATCCGCGCGGGCTTTTCGCGCGGCGGCTTTGGCGTGGCGGGGGGCGCGGCGCGGGCGACCGTGCTGCGACGGCGTGTGCCGGGCATGTGCAGGCTGATGGGGCCGCCGCGTTCGCCGGGCATAAGCAGGTACGGCACGCTGCGGCCATATTCCCCGCCCGGATACAGCAGGGTCCCGCCGGTGGGGCGGGCGGCCAGCGGATTGACCCGCACTTCCAGCCCGGAATCGACATTTTGCGCCAGGCTTACGCCGGTGGCCGCCAGCCAAAGACCGGCCGCAACAGCGAGTGTTGAGGGAAGACGCATGAAAGCCGACAGCTCGAAATAGTGCCCAAAGCGCAGCCTACTGGTAATCTAACACTTTGCAACCATTACCGAAATGCCTCACATTTCCGCCGCTTAAGGGAGAGCCCAATGAAGACCCGCGCCGCCGTTGCCTATGAAGCCGGAAAACCCCTGGTCATCGAAACCGTGGACCTGGAGGGCCCCAAGGCGGGCGAGGTGCTGGTCGAGATCAAGTCCACCGGCGTCTGCCACACCGACGAATTCACCCGTTCCGGCGCCGATCCCGAAGGGCTGTTTCCCGTCATACTGGGCCATGAAGGCGCCGGCGTGGTGGTGGATGTGGGTCCCGGCGTCACCACCCTGAAGAAGGGCGATCATGTCATTCCGCTTTACACCCCCGAATGCCGGGTCTGTAAAAGCTGCACCTCGCACAAGACCAACCTCTGCACCTCGATCCGCTCGACCCAAGGCCAGGGCGTGATGCCGGACGGCACCAGCCGCTTCTCCATCGGGGGAAAGAAGATCCATCACTATATGGGTTGCTCGACCTTCGCCAACCACACGGTGATGCCGGAGATTGCGCTGGCGAAAATCCGCGAAGACGCGCCCTTCGACAAAGTCTGCTACATCGGCTGCGGCGTCACCACCGGCATCGGCGCCGTGATCAAGACCGCCAAGGTCGAGCCGGGCGCCAATGTGGTGGTGTTCGGTCTGGGCGGCATCGGCCTCAACGTGATCCAGGGCGCGCGCATGGCCGGCGCCAACATGATCGTGGGCGTGGACATCAATCCGGCGCGCGAGGGCCTGGCCCGCCAGTTCGGCATGACGCACTTCGTCAATCCCAAGGATGTGAAGGGCGACCTGGTGCCCCATCTGGTCGAGCTGACCAAGGGCGGCGCCGATTACAGCTTCGAATGCGTCGGCAATGTCGATCTGATGCGCCAGGCGCTGGAATGCACCCATCGCGGCTGGGGTGAAAGCATCATTATCGGCGTGGCTGGCAGCGGACAGGAGATCAAGACCCGTCCCTTCCAGCTGGTGACCGGCCGGGTGTGGAAGGGCACCGCCTTTGGCGGTGTGCGCGGCCGCACCGAAGTGCCCCAGATCGTGGACTGGTACATGGACGGCAAGATCAGCATCGATCCGCTGATCACCCACAAGCTGCCGCTGGAGCGCATCAACGAGGCCTTCGATCTGATGCATTCAGGCGAAAGCATCCGCACGGTGATTGAGTTCTGATTGCGTTGTGAAGGCTTTGGCGTTGGCTCTCCCCAAAAGGGGGAGGGTTCCATGCGCATCCATCTGCTCGGTCTTTTGCTGCTGGCCACGCCGGTCCTGGCGCAATCGCTGGTGCCGCCACCCGCGCCGCCCGGTGTCGATGTGCCGGACTGGGCGCTGCCGGGATCAGCCACCCACAAACAGGTGCCGCCACCGATGGATTTCCATCGCGCCTCCGTTCCCGCCGGCGGCGCCATCGGCCAGTTCGAAGGTCAGACCGATGTGGGCGGACCGCTCGCGCCGGGAAGCGCCAGCTATGATGGTGGCACCTACACCATTAATTCTGCCGGCTATAACATCTGGTACCAGCGCGACGAATTTCATTATCTCTGGAAGAAAATGAGCGGTGACGTTTCGCTGGCGGGCACGGTGATGTGGCCGAACATCGACGATTTCCATGACCGCAAGGTGGCGCTGGTGATCCGCGACAGCCTGGACGATGACAGCCGCCAGATCATGGCCGCCCAGCATGGCAATGGCATGGTGCATATCGCCTGGCGGGCCGAAAAGACCGGGCCGATGACCGATATCGAGTATCGCTCCATGCGACAGCCGCGCGCCGGGACGGCGGAACAGGGGCCGCAGACGTTCCATCCCACCCGGTTCGGCATCGAAAAGAAGGGCGACGCCTTCCAGCTCTACATCAGCTGGCAGGGTGAAAAGCTGCATCCCGAAGGCGCCCCGTTGACGTTCAGGACCAATGGCCCTTTTTACGTGGGCGTGGGTTTTGTCTCCCACTTGCCCGCCAATGTGCTAACGGCGAAGGTCGGCGACGTGGTGATGGTCAATGCGGCTGGGCGCGTTCGCTAACCGGATTGGGGATAGGCGGGTTTGGCGGGAAGCTGGTGAACCAGCACAAGCCAGCGCTCCGGCGGAACTTTCATGCCCTGCTTATCAAGTAATGATGCACCCGTATCGTGCAATTGACATGTTGAAACCCCAGTATCATGACTTTGTGCCCGGCGAACAACCACGGAGCGGATGATGCGATTGAGCGGACGCCTTTTCGTTGTGGCGGCTATCGTGGTTCTGGCGCTGGCGGGTGCTGCCTATTTGTTTTTGCTTCCTGGGTTGTCGGTAGCGAGACAGGAGCCTTCGCGGCTTGAAGTGCAGGTGGCGGCGTGGCTTTTGCATGCCAGCGTTCCGGCGGCGGAAAAGAACAAGATCAATCCGTTGAACGCGCAGCCCGATGCAGCCAACATCCGGGCCGGGCATGATCTGTTCACCGCCAAATGCGAGACCTGTCACGCCTATGACGGCGGGGGAAAAACCGAGCTGGGCGTCGGCAGCTTCCCGCGCCCGCCCGTTCTGCGCGCTCTGGCGCCGTCGCTGACCGATGGTGAGATTTTCTATCATATCCGCAACGGCATCCGGAACACAGCGATGCCCGCCTGGAATTTCCCGGACCGGCAGGTCTGGCAGCTTGTTTCCTATATCCGCCATCTTGCCGTCGTCGCGCCACCCAAGGATGAAGCCGTGGTGGCGCAGCAGACGGGCGCGGTGCAATCGGCGCATTATGTCGGATCGCAGGCCTGCGCCAGTTGCCACCAGGAAATCTATGATCGTTGGAAAAAGACCGCGATGGCGAATGTCGTCCGCGATCCCAAGATTCATCCAGATGCCTTTGCCGCGGACCCTCAGACGGCGCCCGAAGATCTGCGCTTCTCCAAGGATGACGTCGCCTTCGTTTATGGCAGCAAATGGAAGCAGCGCTATTTCAAGAAGCAGGGTGACACTTATGTGCCTCTGCCGGTGCAATGGAATATCGAGACCAAGAAATGGTCAAAGTATCACGTGCCGGATGCGGGTGACTGGTGGGCGGTCAAGTATCCCGATCCGGCGGGCGACAACAGTGCCCGCCCCACCGGCCCCTTGTGTGATGGCTGTCACTCAGTCAACTACAACATCCAGACCAAGAAGGTCAGCGAATGGAATGTCGGCTGCGAACAGTGCCATGGCGCGGGCAGCGACCATGCCGCTAATCCCAGGCTGGTCAACATCCTCAATCCCTCGCGGCAGAATTACGTGCAGGCCAATGACACCTGCATCCAGTGCCATTCCCAGGGCCAGCCGCTGTCCAATCCGATCCAGGGAAAATTCTATGACTGGCCGGTCGGCTATCATGCAGGCCTGAAGCTGGCCGATTTCTGGAAGCTGGAAGAGCACAAGCTGGGCGAAACCACTTTCACCCATTTTGCCGACGGCACGGCGCACAAGAACCGGATGCAGGGCAATGATTTCGCCCAGAGCCTGATGTATGCCCGCGGCGTCACCTGTTTCAGTTGCCACGATCCACACGGCAGCAAGAACGAGGCGATGCTGCGCAAGCCCGCCAGCCAAATCTGCGGCACCTGCCATAGCCCGAATAGCCAGAACGGGCCGCATGCGGCCAGCCTGGAAGAACATACCCATCACAAGGCCGGCTCACCGGGTAGCGAATGCGTGGCCTGCCACATGCCCAAGATTCAGCCGGAATTGCCCGGCGGGCCGTTTATCGCCAGTCACACTTTCCGTTTCGTAACCCCGACCCAGACCGCGGCGCTTAATGTCCCCAATGCCTGCAATGCCTGCCACAAGGACAAGGACGCCGCTTGGGCCTCGGCGGCCCTCAAGGGATGGTCGGACAAGTCGCCCTGGCGGATGACGCAGTAGAGCATGCGCAAGCTCGCGATGCTGCTTTTGGGCTGTATCATTTGGCCGGTCGGCGCTTGGGCCTACAGGCCGTTCGATTCCACTGATCCGGCGGTTGCAGATCCGGGCGAATTTGAAATTGAACTAAGTCCGGCAAGTTTTCGCCATGATGGTGGGCCGACCTGGGTTTCCCCGTCGGCGCGCTTGAACTATGGCTTCGCGAAAAACTGGGAAGTCGTCCTGGAAGGACAAGCTGAGCATCCCAAGTATGGACGCACCACGCTGGTCGACAATGCTCTTTCCCTCAAGACCGTATTGCAGGAAGGAAGCCTTCAGGACAAATCCGGTCTCAGTATTGCTACTGAAGGTACGGTTCTGCTGCCTGGCATCAATGACGAATCCGGCGCGGGCGTTGGCTTGACTGGCATTGTCGGGCAGCGCTGGAATTGGGGTTCGGTCTACGTCAATCTTGGCGGGGCGCGCACCCGCGACGGACTTGGCGAAATCTTCTTCGGCACGATCCTGGAAGGGCCAGCCGATTGGCCGGTCCGGCCTGCCCTGGAATTTGTCTATGAACGCGAGTTTGCCAGCGCGGAAAGCCTGTCCCTTCTCGCGGGCTTGATCTGGCAGGCCGGCGAGACGTTGGCATTTGATCTTGGAGTGCGCCAGGCGCGCATCAACTCTCGTCCAGAGACGGAGGTACGGGCAGGCCTCACTTTCGCTTTTTCCACATTGGCGGGCTAGCTTGGCGGCGTCGGACGCTAGGCCGGTTTGGTGGCCTTCAGCAGCTTGAGAAGCTGCGGATGCAGGTTCTCGTTGGCGGCCAGCACGGTGCCCTGGGTCAGCATTTCGGCGCCGCCGCGCAGGTCGGTGATCATGCCGCCAGCCTCGCGCACCAGCACGATGCCCGCCGCGATGTCCCAGGATTGCAGGCTGTGTTCCCAGAAGCCGTCGAAACGCCCGGCCGCCACATAGGCCAGGTCCAGCGAGGCCGAGCCGAAGCGGCGGATGCCGGCGGTGACGTTCATCACCTCGGCCATTTCGGCGGCGGCGCGGGCATGGCCCTCTTTTCCCAGGAAGGGCAGGCCGGTGGCGATCACCGACGGCGCCAGTTCCTTGCGGGCCGCGACGCGCAACCGCTTGTTGTTGAGATAGGCGCCATGGCCCTTCTCGGCGGTATAGAGGTCGTCGGTGACGGGATTGTAGACCACGCCCGACACCATCTGGCCTTCGCGCTCCAGACCGATGGAGATGGCGAAGTGCGGAATGCCGTGCATGAAGTTGGTGGTGCCGTCGATGGGATCGATGATGAAGCGGTGGGTCTTGTCGGCGCCCTGGACCGCGCCGCCTTCCTCGCCCAGGAAACCATAGCCGGGACGGGCCTTGGACAATTCCTCGATCAGGATCTTCTCGGTGCGCTTGTCGGCAGAGGTGACAAAGTCGGCCGGGCCCTTCATCGAGATCTGGAGATTTTCCAGTTCATTGAAGTCGCGCACCAGCGGGCGGCCGGCTTTGCGGGCGGCGGCGACCATCACGTTCAGGGCAGGGGAAATATAAGCCATGGCTAGTCCGCCCTGCGCACATAGGAGCCGTCTTCGGTGGCGACGATGATCTTCTCGCCCGCGCCGATGAAGGGCGGCACCTGGATCTTCAGGCCATTTTCCAGCACGGCGGTCTTGTAGGACGGGGCGGCGGTGCCGCCTTTCATCACCGGATCGGCCTCGGCCACCAGCAGGGTCACCTGCACCGGCAACTTGATGCCGATGGGCCGGCCTTCATACAAATTCACCAGGGTCTTCATGCCATCCTGCAGGAACTTGGCCTGGTCTTCGCCCACGAAATCCACCGCCAGTTCGATCTGCTCGTAATTCTCCATGTCCATGAAGGTGAGCATGTCGTCATTGGCGTAGAGGAACTGGAAGTCCTTCTTGTCCAGGATGGCTTCGTCCACGGCTTCGTCCGAGCGGAAGCGCTGGTTCAGCTTGGTGCCGGTGGTGATGTTCTTGAGTTCGACCTGGTTATAGGCGCCGCCCTTGCCGGGCTTGACCTTGACGGTCTTCACCGCGATCCACAGACCGCCTTCGTAATTGATCAGGGTGCCGGGACTGATTTCGTTGCCGGTGATCTTGGACATGGGAATCGCCCCTCCTCGGGGCGCGGGTGAAGGTTCAGCAGGTTCAAACAGCGGGCGGGTGATAGCAGCCTAGAAACAGTAATGCCAGCAGGAATAGCCCGCGCCCAGGGTGCAATAGATCAGCAGGGCAATAACCATAAGGGCCACGCCATCGGCCCAGCGCGGGCCGGACGGCCGGAAGAGGCCACAGGCAAAGCCCAGAACCAGCAGCGCGGCCGCAGGGACAATCACGAAGGGGATGTACCAATGGGCCTGGAACCACAGGGACTCCGCGAACCAGTGGGCATGAACCCAGTCGGCGGCGAGATTGACGGCATAGGCGACCAGCACGCCCAGGAAGGTGAAGCCGAGCAGCCGCTCTTTCATTGGTGTTTGGCAATCATGCGAACAGCGCGTTGAACTGGCGCACCGCCTCGCGCGGACCATCGCCATGTTCCCATACCCCGGCAGAAACGGCGAGGAAGTCGGCGCCCGCCGCGATCAGCGCGGGGGCGTTCTGGACCGTGATGCCGCCGATGGCGACACACGGCACCACCATCATCTCGCCCCACCAGCGCAGCAATTCGATGTCGGCTTGCGTCTTGGGTTCTTTGGTCTGTGTGGGAAAGAAAGCGCCAAAGGCGACATAGTCGGCGCCCGCTTCGGCCGCTTCCATCGCCAGGTGCCGACTGTCGTGACAGGTGACGCCGACAATGCCGTTTGGCAGGGCTGCGCGCGCCTGGTCGTACGAGGCATCTTCCTGCCCGACATGCGCGCCATCGCAGCCCAGTTCGGCGGCCAGGTCAGGTCGGTCATTGAGAATGAAGGCGGTGCCGGCAGCCTGCACGATGGGGCGCAAGGTGTCGGTGGCGCGGCGGATCTCGTCGTCGCTGACCTCTTTCAGGCGCAGCTGGAAACTGGCGATATCACCGCCGCCAAGAGCTTCCTGCAGCGGGCCCAAAAAATTCGCCGCCGAAAGCTTCGGCGGCGAAATCAGATAGAGGCGGCAGTCGCTCAAGCGGCTTTCTTTTCGTCGGTTTGTTTCCACTTGCCCAGCGAGGCGAGGCTGTTCATCAGGGCGCGGTGCGCAAAGGCAGCCTGCGCCTTGGCGACATTTTCCGCCTTGCCCGACCAGGCGGCCTGCGGCGCGGCCTGCAGGGCGCGGCCATAGGAGAAGGTCAGCGCCCAGGGCAGGTTGCCGATGGCGTTCATGGCCGACAGGTGTGCGGTGGCTTCCTCGTCCGACTGGCCGCCCGACAGGAAGGCGATGCCCGGCACGGCGCCTGGCACGCAACGCTTCAGGATATTGATGGTGCGCTCGGCGACCTCCTCGACACTGTTCTGCTTGGGGCACTTCTTGCCCGGCACCACCATGTTGGGCTTCAGGATCATGCCTTCCAGCTTCACATTGGCAAAATACAGTTCCTGGAAGACCTCCTTCAAGATCCATTCGGTGACGCCTTCGCAGGCTTCGATGGTGTGCGCGCCGTCCATCAAGAGTTCGGGCTCCACGATCGGCACGATGCCGTTTTCCTGCGCCAGCGCCGCATAGCGGGCCAGGGCATGGGCATTGGCATGGATGGCGTTGTGGCTGGGCGTGCCCATGCCGTTGCTGCCCGCGCCGATTTCATAGACGCCGCGCCACTTGGCGAAACGCGCGCCCAGCTTGTGATATTCGACAAAGCGTTCGCGCAGGCCGTCCAGGCCTTCAGTGATGGTGTCGCCTGCCGCCGCGCCGGCCAGCGCCTTGGCGCCCTTGTCCACCTTGATGCCCGGAACGCTGCCGGCCGCTTCGATCAGCTTGACCAGCGGCGTGCCGTCCTTGGCCTTCTGGCGGATGGTTTCGTCGAACAGGATGACGCCGCCGATATGGTTCTTCATCGCCGTGTCGGTGCGGAACAGCAGCTCGCGGTAGTCGCGGCGATTGTCCTCATTGTTCTCCACGCCGATCTTGTCGAAGCGCTTCTGGATGGTGCCGGTGGATTCATCCGCCGCCAGGATGCCCTTGCCGGGCGCGACCATCTTGTTGGCGATCTTGTTCAGTTCATCCAGGTTCATCGTTACTCTCTATTTGTCCGTCAGTGCATCAACGCCGGGCAAAGATTTGCCCTCCAGCCATTCCAGGAATGCCCCGCCCGCGGTCGAGACATAGGTGAAATCATCTTCCACGCCGGCATGGGCCAGTGCCGCGACGGTATCGCCGCCGCCCGCCACGCTCAACAGTTGCCCCTTTTTTGTCGCATCGGCCACGGCCCTGGCTGCGGCGACCGTGCCGGCATCAAAGGGCCGGGTCTCGAAGGCGCCGAAGGGCCCGTTCCATACCAGGGTGCGGGTGCCGGCGAGGCGGTTTTCGAACGCCTTGATGGAATCGGGACCGACATCCAGCACCATTTCATCGGCGGCGATGTCCGACACCGGGCAGGTGCGATGGGCGGCGCCGGCCTTGAATTCTTTCGCCACCACGACATCGGTGGGCAGCAGGATGGCGGCGCCCGATTCATTGGCGGCATGAATGATCTTACGCGCGGTTTCCATGTGATCGGGCTCGTACAGTG
>JBBQBL010000032.1:0-17029 GCA_038317805.1 Micropepsales bacterium | reverse complement strand
CGCGCCGTCCGAGAGGGGCACCTGTCCGGAGATATAGACAAGGTTGCCGCTGCGGGTGAAAGGCACATAGGCGGCCACCGGCGCGGGCGGCGTGGACAGGTTGATGCCGAGGGTTTTCAGGCGGGCGTCAATGACGGACATGCATGTTCCTTGATGGAATGAGATGGCCCAAGCCTACTCAGGCGCGGGGCTTTTTGAAAGCGCGACCCGTTCCGACCGCTTCGCCGCCGAATTTCGCCCGTATCTTGTCCATCGCCCGTTCCGCCGCCGCCCGCTTGTCCGATGTGACATCGATAAGACTGGACGGATCGGCGCCCATCGCCGGCCCCAGGTTGGAAAGCCCCACGCCCAGCAGGCGAAAGCGGGTGCCATCGGCCTCGCGCTTCAGGGCGGCCTGCGCGGTGCGGAAGATGCGGTCGGCGAGCTGGGTCGGCGAATCCAGCGAGGTCGAGCGGGTGCGCAGCCGGAAATCGGAGGTCTTCAGCTTCAGCACTACCGTGCGCCCCGCCAGCTTATAAGCCTTGGCGCGGGCGGACACCCGCTCGGCCTGGCGCCACAGCACGCTTTCCAGGTCCGCCAGTTTGGAAAGATCGCTGTTGAAGGTGATTTCCGAGGAAATGGTCTTCATCTCGCCGCCCGGATCGACGCGCCGGGAATCCTGGGCGTTGGCCATGCGATGCAGCCACAGCCCGGTGGCGCCATAGCGGACGGACAAGTCCTTGGCATCGGCATCCTGCAATTGGCCGATGGTGGTCAGCCCGTCGCGCTCCAGCCGCGCCTGCATCACCTTGCCGGCGCCGCGCATCATGGCGATGGGTTTGTCGCGCAAAAAGCTTTTGGCTTCCGCCATGCCGATCACCGCAAAGCCGCGCGGCTTGTCCAGCTCGCTCGCCAGCTTGGCCAGGAATTTGTTGCCCGACAGCCCGATGGAGACGGTGATGTTCACCTCCCGCTCGATGTCGGACGCCAGCTTGGCCATGGTGCGGGCCGGGCTGCGGTGATGGATGCGCATCGTGCCCGACAGGTCCAGATAGGCTTCGTCCAGCGACAGCGGCTCCACCAACGGGGTGAGGGCTTCCATCAGCCCGCGGATTTGGCGCGCCACCGCGCTGTAATGGGAATGGCGCGGCTTGACGATCACCGCCTGGGGGCAAAGCTTGCGCGCCTGGAACATCGGCATGGCCGAGCGCACGCCATATTTGCGCGCGATATAGCAGCAGGTGGAGACCACACCGCGCGTTTCCCCGCCCACGATCAGTGGCTTGTCCTTCAACGAAGGATCGTCGCGTTTCTCGATCGACGCATAGAAAGCGTCGCAGTCCAAATGTGCGATGGCCAATGTGTCGATCTCGGGATGGGTGATGACGCGGGAGGAGCCGCAACTGGGGCAGGGCGCCTGTGCCGCATCGCTGAGGCAGTCGCGGCAGAATCCCGGCCTGGCCTCTACGCCGGCCACAGCCATGCCGCGCCTCTCACGCCGCTGGAATCGCCATGCATGTTCTTCACAATCTTTGGCGGCCCGCCCAGATTGAAGCCGTATTTTTCCACCAGCGGCGGCAGGTCGCGGTACAGCCGATCAATGTTCGACAATCCGCCGCCCATCACGATCACGTCGGGGTCCAGGATATTCACCATCGTCGCCATGGCGCGGGCGAAACGGTCCACCAGCCGGTCCATGGCGGCGCGTTCGTCGGCACCGTCGGAGGCGGCGATATCTTCGGCGCTGGCCTGTTTTCCGGTGACACGCTGGAAGTCCGCAGCCAGGCCGGGTCCGCTGCACCACACTTCCAGGCAGCCGCGCTTGCCGCAGTAACAGAGCGGCGCACCATTCACTTCTTCAACCGACGGCGCGGGCAGGGGAATGTGACCCCATTCCCCGCCGATGCCATGCGCGCCGTTCAGCACCTTGCCGCCGATCACCACGCCGCCGCCCACACCCGTGCCGGCGATGACGCCGAATACCGTGCCGGCGCCGGCCGCGGCGCCGTCGCTGGCTTCCGACAGGGCAAAGCAATTGGCGTCATTGGCCAGCCGCACCTCGCGGCCCAGCGCCTTTTCCAGGTCCTGCCGCAGCGGCTTGCCGATCAGATAGGTGGTGTTGGCATTCTTGATCAGATTGCTGCCAAAGCTTTCGCTGCCGGGGATTGCTATACCGACACTGCCGAAGGCGGCCAGTTCGCTTTCCGCAGCGGTCACCAGCTCCGCCAAAGCCCGCACCGTGGTCTCATAATCCCTGGGCGTGGCGATCCGCCGGCGCAGCGCCACCTTGCCGTCCGGCGCCAACGCCATGATCTCGGTCTTGGTGCCGCCCAGATCGATGCCGAAACGCATCAGATTTCACCGCTCAACACATGCCGCGCCATGTGCACATCCTTGGGCAGGATGGCCAGGCTTTCGCAGAAGGGCAGCAACAGGTCCTCATGCCCCAGCAGGAAATCCAGCAGGGCCACATTCATGCCCGGACTGCCCGCCGCGTCGCGCAGGGTCTCAGCGTCGATGCCCGACTGGGTGAGGAAGCGTTGTATGCCGTCATCCTGCCCGGCCAGCCAGCCAAGGCCTTCCAGGGCAAGCACTTCGGCGCGTTCGGGGTTCATCGAGGGCATGGTCGCATTCTCTATGGCATAAGCTGAATTGTCGGAAAATGGAGCGGGGGCGGGAGGCCGCGCCGGGACGGGATCATCCGGCAGACCGCCATGCCCCGAAAGACATCCCGCGACGGGAAGGGCGCCCGTTTCACCCATCCCCCGCAGCTTGCGGCAGCAGAACAGTTCCCAGGGGCGTGCCGACGCACAAGCGCGCCATCATGGCCGGGCCGGGGCCGTACCGGCACCAAAACCGCCCAAAAGCGGCAAAAAGGAGGCCTGCCGGAGGGTCAATCTCAAGGGAGCGTTAAGAGATAATCCCTAATACTGGACAAAACCGGAGGGCCCGTATTGGGCGCTGGGCGCATTCCGCGCTGAAAGAGATCTGAGCCATGGACGTGAAAACCAAGACAGTCCTGATCGTGGAAGACAATGAGCTCAACATGAAGCTCTTCCACGACCTTTTGGACGCGCATGGCTACAACATCCTGCAGACCAAAGACGGCATGGAAGCGCTGGACATCGCCCGCGAACACCATCCCGACCTGATCCTGATGGACATCCAGTTGCCAGAAGTCAGCGGCCTGGAAGTCACCAAGTGGCTGAAGGAAGACGATTCCCTTAAAGGCATTCCCGTTGTCGCTGTCACCGCCTTCGCCATGAAGGGCGACGAGGAAGTCATTCGCCAGGGCGGATGCGAGGCCTACATCTCCAAACCCATTTCGGTGACCAGTTTCCTGGATACCGTGCGGCGCTTCATCGGGTAATTACAATGACGGCCCGCGTTCTTGTCGTCGATGACATCCTCTCCAACGTCAAGCTTCTGGAAGCGAAGCTGACGGCGGAATATTTCGAGGTCATCACCGCCTTCAACGGCCTGGAATGCCTGTCCAAGATGGACTCGGGCGTGCCCGACATCGTGCTGCTGGACGTGATGATGCCCGGCATGGACGGGTTCGAAGTCTGCCGCCGCATCAAGTCCAACCCCAAGACCGCCCATGTGCCCGTGGTGATGGTGACCGCACTGGACCAGCCGTCCGACCGCGTCGCCGGCCTGGATGCGGGCGCCGACGATTTCCTCACCAAGCCGGTGGATGACGCCGCCTTGTTCGCGCGGGTGCGGTCCCTTGTGCGCCTGAAGATGATGACGGACGAGTTGCGCATGCGCGAGTCGACCGGCCAGGGCATGGGCCTGATCGATCCGGCCGAAACGCTGACCGAGAACAACCAGTCGGGCCGCATCCTGGTGATTGAAGACCGCGCCGAAAGCGTGGCCTGGTTCACCAGCGCCCTGACTCCCACGCATGAAGTGGCCTCCGCCGACACGTTCGAGGAAGCTTTGGTGCGGGTAAAGGGCGGCGACTTCGACCTGATCGTGGTGTCGCTGGGCATGCGCGGCTTTGACGGCTTGCGCCTGTGCTCACAGCTTCGCTCCCTGCCGGAAGGGCGCCATGTTCCGATCCTGGTGGTTGTCAGTGACGGCGATCGCCGCAAGCTGACCCAGGCGCTGGAGATGGGCGTCAATGATTACCTGACCCGCCCGGTCGACAAGAACGAACTGGTGGCCCGCGTGCGCACCCAGCTGCGCAAGAAGCGCTATGCCGACCGGCTGCGCCACAACGTCCAGCTCAGTCTGGAAATGGCGATCACCGACCAGCTCACCGGCCTGCACAATCGCCGTTACATGAGCCGCCATCTGGATACGCTGATGGCCGATGCCGCCAAGAATGGCCGCCCGCTGGCCTTCGTGATCATGGACATCGACTTCTTCAAGCAGGTCAATGACACCTATGGACATGACATCGGCGACGAGGTGTTGAAGGAATTCGCATCCCGCATCAACGCCAATGTCCGCGGCATCGACCTGGCCTGCCGCTATGGCGGCGAGGAATTCGTGGTCGCCATGCCCGATACCGACATGGCTTTCGCCACCAACATCGCCGAACGCCTGCGCCATTCGATCGAGACCACGCCGGTCAAGATCAGCCGCAATCCCGGTTATCTCAACATCACCATCTCCATCGGCATCGCCCGGTGCGAAGGCGAAAGTGACACCGCCGAACAGCTGCTGCACCGCGCAGATCAGGCCCTCTACCGTGCAAAACGGACAGGCCGGAACAAAGTCGTAGCTGACGCGGCATAGTGCGGGGTCCTTTTGCGTCGTGAGTTCGTCGCGCGTGCTCACGGGCTGCAAGCCCGCTCCGCGCGACGATCCTGCTCACGCCGCAAAATTCCTCGCGCCGGGCTATTCCAAAAATGATCGGATTGGTTGACGGCTATTCGTCTTGAACAGACTGTGTCGGCCCTTGCGCCGCCATCTCCGTCACCCGGTCGATGACCGACACCAGGATCTCCGGTTCGCGCGCGCCTGACACCGCAAGCTTGCCGCCGAAGATCATGGCCGGCACGCCGGTGACGCCCATCTCATGGGCGATCTGGTCTTCGCGTTCCACCAGCGCCGTGTCGGTATCGGTTTCCAGCATCTGCGCCACTTCGATCCCGTCCATGCCGCACAGGTCGGCTATGTCGGCCAGCACGCGGACATCGCCGATATCCTCGCCATTCTCGAAATAGGCGATGAACAGCCGCTCCACCACTTCGTCCTGCACGCCGGTCGCTTCGGCCCAGCGGATGAGGCGGTGGGAATCCAGCGAGTCGGGACGCCGGCTGATATTCAGGAAATCGAAGGCGATGCCGTCCTTCTCGCCTTCCTGGGCGATCAACTTGTGCATCTCCACGATCTTCATCGGATCTTCGCCGAACTTGGCCCGCATATAGGCCTGGCGGTCCATGCCGCCCTTCGGGACGGTGGGATCCAGCCGATAGGGCCGCCACTTCACGTCAAAGACGATATTGGGGCGCATCGCCATGGCGCGCATCAGCCGGCGCTTGCCGATAAAACACCAGGGACACACGGTGTCGGAGATGACGTCGATCTGCATTACTTGACTACTTGGCTGGTGATTTCATTTTCATCGGCCTGGACATGGATCGAGGTGGCGCGGCCCTTGACCGACAGGGTCGCGGCCACCGGCACCAGCCCGTCGATCACCACCATGCCGGGGGGCGGCGGGGCGGCCAGGAATTCCAGCACGACGCTGTGCCCATCGCCGTGCAGCAGGTGAAGGTGCGGCCTGGTCCAGCCGCCGCTGGATACCGCACCCTTGGCCTGCACCAGGATGGCGCCGTCCTTCTGGGTGGCGGTCAGGCTGTCGATCCGCAGCACGCGCTTGTCGGCCGCCAGTGCGGGAGATGCTGCGAGCAGGGCGGCGATCAGGAGGGGAAAAAAGCGCATGGACCGAACTTTAGCGACAATTGGGGCAAGAAGAGGTCAGATATTCAATTCCACCCATACCGGAACATGGTCGGAGGGCTTTTCGCTGGCGCCGCGCACATCCTTGTCGATGCCGACATTCTTCAGCCGGTCCAGCCCCTGCGGCGACAGCAGGACATGGTCGATGCGGATGCCATTGTTGCGCTCCCAGGAGCCGAAATAATCCCAGAAGGTGTAATGCCCGCCCTCGGGATGCAGCGCACGAAAGGCGTCGGTGTAGCCCAGATTTTCGATCCGCCGCAGCGCCGCCTTGGACTGCGGCTGAAACAGCGCGTCCTTCACCCAGGCCTTGGGCCGGTCGGCATCCTTGTCCTCGGGGATGATGTTGTAATCGCCCATCAGCACCACCGGCTCTTCGTTCTTGAGCAGCTTCTTGGCGTGAATCCGCAACCGTTCCAGCCAGGCCAATTTGAAATCGAACTTGGGGCCGGGCCAGGGATTGCCGTTGGGGGCATAGATCGAAGCGACGCGCACCACGCCTTTTTTGCCGGTGATGACCGCTTCGAGATAACGCGCATGATCATCGAGTACGTCATCGGGCGCGGGCAGGCGCGGGGTGACGTCTTCCATCGGATGCTTGGACAGGATGGCGACGCCGTTATAGCTCTTTTGTCCGTGTACGGCGCAGTTATAGCCCAGCGCCTCGAACGGCTCGCGCGGGAAGCCTTCGTCCACCGGCTTGATTTCCTGCAGGCAGACGACATCGGGCTGCGCCTGTTTCAACCAGGCCAGCGCCGGCTCCAGCCGCGCCTTGACGGAATTGACGTTCCAGGTGGCGATTTTCAAACCGTAAAACTCGTGCCGCAGCCGCAGGACGCTGTCGCGTTGGGATTGTTGACCTTGAAGGCCTGGCCGATCAGGTCGTCGGTGAAGTCGATTTCCGCGCCCGCCAGGAAATCCAGCGATACCGGATCGATCAGCACCTTGGCGCCGTTCTTTTCCACCACCAGGTCTTCGTCCAATTGGGCTTCATCCAGGGCAAAATTGTATTGGAACCCCGAACAGCCGCCGCCAGTCACCGCCACCCGCAGGGCGGACGGCTGGGGCTCAGCTTTCAGGATATCGGCGATGCGCCTGGCGGCGCGGTCGGACAATGTAACGGGCATGGCGGTCATGGTGAGTTCCTGGGGCACTCTTGCAGTCTGGGGCACTCCGTCTATGTAGTCCTCGCCATGGCCGAAACCAACCCTTCCGGGCGCTTATTGGGGCCCATCGTCAGCCCACCCGGGCCGCATGCCCCCTATGCTTCCAGCCCGGCCGCCAGCCGGGGGCGCTTCTATCCCGAAACCGAAAGCGCCACCCGAAGCTGCTATTCCCGCGACCGCGACCGCATCATCCATTCCAGCGCCTTTCGCCGGCTCAAGCACAAGACGCAGGTCTTTGTGCAGCATGAGGGCGATTACTACCGCACCCGCCTGACCCATTCGCTGGAAGTGGCGCAACTGGCGCGCAGTCTGGCGCGCACTCTGGAAGCCGACGAAGACCTGGCCGAGACCGTGGCGCTGGCGCACGATCTGGGTCACACGCCCTTCGGCCATGCCGGCGAGGAAGCGCTGGATGCGATGACCAAGGACATTGGCGGCTTCGACCACAATGCCCATGCGCTGCGGCTGGTGACCAAACTGGAACATCGCTACGCCGATTTCGACGGCCTGAACCTGACCTGGGAGACCCTGGAAGGATTGGTCAAGCACAACGGACCTTTGGTTGCCCCCTCCGCCCTTCGCAGCGCAGGCGCTGCTACGGGCAGCTCCCCCGTCGGGACGGGGGAGGCAGACCAGAACCAAAATATCGAAAAATTACCGGGCCCAATCGCCAGCTTCGACAAGCGCTGGCCGCTGGAACTGGAAAGCTGGCCGGGGCTGGAGGCGCAGCTGGCGGCGCTGGCCGACGACATCGCCTATGTCAGCCATGACATCGATGATGGCCTGCGTGCCGGCATCTTCACCATTGACGATCTGACACACGCGCCGCTGGCCGGCGATCACGTCAAGGGCGTGCTGGAACGCCATGGCGATCTGGAACTGTCGCGCTTCATCGGGGAACTGATCCGTACCCTGATGAGCGAGCTGATGGAGGATGTGCTGGCCACCACCCGCGCCAATCTTGCCGCCGGCGGATTTGCCAGCGCCGCGGCGCTGCGCGGGGCAGGGCGCCCCATGGCCGCTTTCTCGCCGGGCCTGTTTCCGCGGCTGAAGGCGCTGAAGGCCTTCCAGATGCAGAACATGTACCGCCATCCCCGGATCGCCAATTCCATGACCCGGGCGCAGGCGGTGGTGACCGACCTGTATGAGGCTTTTGTCGCCGATCCCGGCCTTTTGCCGCCGGACTGGACCGTTGCGGCGCGGGAGGCGGTGCCCGGCACCGTGGCGCGGGACTATATTGCCGGCATGACCGACCGCTTCGCCCTGGCGGAGTACGAGCGGGTATTCCACACAGAAATCCAGCTTTAGAAGTCCATGATTCGCGCTGCCGCTGGTGCTAGGATCGCCGCCAGCAGATTCGGGAACCTCCATGGCCAACTACGAGCGCGGCGTGTACGAACCCAGCGACGAGGTGCGGGTGTTCGACGGCTCCGAGGAAGAAGATGACGTCGAAGGCTCGCGCCTTCCGCTTTTGATTGTGCTGGCGCTGCTGGTGCTGGCGATGTTCGCCGGGGTGGTTTGGCTGGCCTATACCCAGGGCGTGGCGCGCGGCCGGGGCGAGACCCCGGTTCTGACGGCCGCCAATGGCCCCGAACGCGTCGCGCCGCAATCGGGCGCTGACGGCACTGTGCCCTATCAGGGCTTCAAGATTTACGAGCAGCCTGCGCCGCCGGACGATGCCGCCGAGAATGCGCCTGCCGCCAAGCCCGCCGCCGCTGCGCCGCCCAAGCCCGCGCCGGTGGCTGAAGCGCCCAAGCCTGCACCGGTCGCTGAGGCGCCGAAGCCCGCGCCGCTTGCTGTCGCGCCTGCTGCGCCCGTCGCCGCCAAGCCGGCGACACCGCCGCCTGCGCCGATCAAAGCCGCTGCGACCCCGGCGCCCAAACCAGCTGCCGCCGCCGCTCCGCCCAAATCGGTGGCGGCGCTGATCCAGCAGGCCAACTCCACGCCGACAGCGCCGAAGCCGGCCACGGCCGCCGCGCCCAAGGTCGCCACCACGCCGCCGCCCGCCATGAAGCAGGCCATGATTCCGCCGGCCGCCACCGGTGCGCCGCGCAGCCTGGTTGCGCCCACAGCCGCGCCCGTCACGACGGCCGCAACACCTGCGCCCAAGCCCGCCGCTGCGGCGCCCGCCGGCGGCGGTGTCGTGTTGCAGATCGGCGCCTACAAGAGCCAAGCCGATGCCGACGGGGCCTGGAAGACCTACAAGGCCAGGCATTCCGCCCTGCTGTCGGGATATTCCAGCGACATCCAGCAGGCCGACCTGGGCGAGAAGGGCACCTGGTACCGCCTGCGGATCGGCGGCATGTCCAACCGGGAAGTCGCTGCCGGCCTGTGCGAGCGGCTGAAGGCCGACGGCGGCGCCTGCATCCTGGGTAAATAACCATCATGCGCAGTCGCGCCATTTACGGCTGCGCCGGCACGAGCCTGTCGGCGGCCGAGCGGGATTTCTTCCGCCAGGTTCGTCCCTGGGGCTTTATCCTCTTTGCACGGAACATTAGCGATCCGGCGCAAGTCAAAGCATTGGTTCAAGAATTGCGCGATACGGTGGGCGACGCCCAGGCGCCAGTCCTGATCGATCAGGAAGGCGGGCGGGTGGCCCGGCTGAAGCCGCCCCAGTGGCGAGCCCGGCCCCCGGCGGCCGTCTTCGGGGCGCTCCATGCCCAGAACCCCGAGGCCGCCCGCGAGGCGACCTATCTCAATGCCCGGCTGATCGCCCATGACCTGGCCAGCCTGGGGATAAATGTGGACTGCCTGCCGGTGCTGGACGTGCCTGTCCCGGGTGCCCATGACATCATCGGCGACCGGGCCTTTGCCACCGACCCGGCCACCATCATCGCCCTGGGCAAGGCCCAGATCGAAGGCCTGATGGACGGGGGTGTCCTGCCCGTCATGAAGCATATCCCCGGCCATGGCCGGGCGGGGGCCGACAGCCACCTGGCGCTGCCCCGGGTGTCGGCCACGGTGGAAGAACTCAGCGCCAGCGATTTTGTGACCTTCCGCAGCCTTGACCAGTGCCCGATCGCGATGACAGCGCATGTGGTTTATGAGTCGATTGATCCACAGCGTCCTTGCACCACCAGCCCCAAAGTCATTCGGGATGTGATACGCGGTGAGATAGGATTTGACGGGCTTTTGATGTCGGACGACCTTTCCATGAAGGCGCTCGACGGGCCTTTATCGGTGCGCGCCAAACAGGCCCTTTTTGCGGGCTGCGATCTGGCGCTCCACTGCAATGGCGATATGGAAGAGATGCGCGAAGTGGCGTCGGAAGTGAAAGAACTGGAAGGTCAGTCCCTGCGGCGCAGCCAGCAGGCGCTGGCGCATCTGTCCGTGCCCGGAGCATTCGATGCCGAGGCTGCCGAGGCCCATCTGGCCACCCTGCTGGGCCCATCTTCAGGCAAGGTGCCGGCATGACCGAAACCGCCGAGAATTTCGAAGACTTCGAATCCGCTGCCATCGTGCGCGACGACGAAGCGCTGCTGGTGCAGGTGGACGGGTTTGAAGGTCCGCTGGACCTGCTGCTGACCCTGGCCCGCAACCAGAAGGTCGATATCGCCAAGATCTCGATCCTCAAGCTGGCCGACCAGTATCTGGAGTTCATCGAGAGCGCCAAGAAGCTGAACCTGGAACTGGCCGCCGATTACCTGGTGATGGCGGCCTGGCTGGCATATCTCAAATCCCGCCTGATCCTGCCGCAGGAAAAGGGCCCCGACGGCGAACCCACTGCCGACGAGATGGCCACCCGCCTGCGCTGGCGCCTGCAGCGCCTGGACGCCATGCGCGCCGCCGCCACAAGGCTGATGGGCCGCGAACGGCTGGACCGCGACGTGTTCGGCCGCGGCGATCCCGAAGCGGTCAACGTGATCAAGCTTCGGACCTACAAAGACACGATGTACGACCTGCTCACCGCCTACGCGACCGAGCGGGCGCGCAAGCTGGGCGGCAAGTCCTATCGCCCCCAGATGGCGCCGGTGCTGGCCATCGAGGAAGCGCGGGAACGCCTGGAGCGGATGCTGGGCAAGATTTCCGACTGGAGCGCCCTGACGGGCCTGCTGCCGTTCGAATGGCAGGGCGGGGCCCGGCGCCGCTCGGCGGTGGCCTCCACCCTGCTGGCCTGCCTGGAGATGGCGCGGGACGGCAAGGTGGAACTGCAGCAGATGGCGCCCTTCGCCGAGATCTTCGTGCGGGACGGCCGGCGGGGACCGGACGTGCCTTCTAGTACCCCTGGCAACACCCCCGAGGCGATCACGCCGGGAGCATGACATGAGCAGCGTAGCCAAGATGATTGAGACGATCGAAGACCAGTTGGAAGTCGAGAGCACAGAAGCCAATCCCGAGCATCTGCGGATGGTCGAGGCGTTGCTGTTCGCGGCCTCCGAACCGCTGGACCAAAAGGCACTGTCAACATCGCTGCCCGAAGGCGCCGATATTCCGGGCCTGCTCCAGGCGCTTGAAGCGGCGTATGAGAAGCGCGGCGTAAACCTTTGCTGCGTCGCCGGAAAGTACCAATTCCGCACCGCCAGCGATCTGGCCTTCCTGCTGCGCAAGGAGCAGCCGGAACAAAAGCGCTTGTCCAAGGCGGCCATCGAGACCCTGGCCATCATCTCCTACCACCAGCCCGTCACCCGGGCCGAAATCGAGGACATTCGCGGCGTCGCCATGTCCAAGGGCACCATCGACATCCTGATGGAGATCGGCTGGATCAAGATCCGGGGCCGCAAACGCACCCCGGGCCGCCCGGTCACCTACGGCACCACCGAGGCCTTCCTGGTCCAGTTCGGGCTGGAGAGCGTCGCCCACCTGCCGGGCCTGGACGAGCTCAAGGCGGCCGGCTTCCTAGAAGCCATTCCGCCGTCCGGCTTCGACGTGCCCAATCCGTCCGAGGCCCTGGGCCCGGATGAGGACCCCTACGATCCCAACGAGCCCGAAATGGCCACGGGGAGCGTCAATCTCGACGAAGCCTAGCCGCCGCGAGCCAGGCCTGCATGAGCGCCTTCAGTCCGATATTTCCCCGGCCCATGGGCGGACCTTTTACGGTCTGGGAAGGGGTATTCAGCGCCGCCGAGGTGGACCGCATCACGGCGATCGGCGATGAGCTGGCGCGCGACCGCGCCGAACTGGTCCTGGCCCAGGACCCGATGGGCAAGAAGCGCGTCACCGACATATCCTGGCTGCAGCGCAACGCCCAGACCCATTGGCTGTACGCCCGGCTGGAGCAGATCGCCCAGCAGCTCAATCGGCAATATTACAAATACCAGATCTACGGCGAACTGCGCGAGCCGCTGCAATACACCGTCTATGAATCCAGCCAGGGCGGGCATTACGACTGGCATGTCGATCACGGCGCCCTGGGGCCGGACGCGCGCAAGCTGTCGATCAGCGTGCAGCTGAGCGAGCCCTCGGACTATCAGGGCTGCGACCTGGAGCTGAATTTCGGAGACGGCATCATGGCGGCGCCGCGCACGCGCGGCACGGTGGTCGCCTTTGCCTCCTATGTGCTGCACCGGGTGACGCCGGTCACCGCCGGCGTGCGCAAGTCGCTGGTGGCCTGGGTGTCGGGCCCGGAATTTCAGTAATCAGGTATCCGTCAGCCTTGGCACGATCAGGCTGGTCAGCCTTCCGGTGATCTCCGGCTGAAACGCGTTGCCCAGCGAGGCGCGGCCATCGAACTTTTCCGCCGCATGGGGACCGTTGGCGTCGACATAATGCATAAAGGCCTGGAACAGCCGGTCGCCCTCATAGGCATCACGCCAGTGCGTCAATTCTTCGCCCTTGTACAGAAGCGCGTCGCCCGGCTGCAACATGGCGGCGAAAGGCGCGTTCTCATCGCCGATGTTCAGCGCCCATGGCGTATCGGGCTCCTGGCCCAGGTTCAGGCTGATGGAAATCTCGCAGGCCGAACGGTCGCGATGCGGCTCCAGCGTGTCGCCCTTCTTGTAAATGCGGGCATAGGAATAGGTCGGATGCAGCGCCAGCCCGGTATGGGCCTCGATCGACGCCTTGATGTCCTGCATCAGCGCATCGACCTGCGCGTCGCCATAGACATAGGGCGTGCCGGGCACCTGATCGTCGCCGGCCATAAGCATGGTGCCGGCTTTCGCGCGCCGCGCCAGGTGATCGCGCAGTTGTGTTACGCGATCGACGGGCACCAGGGCCTGGATGACGGCATAGCCGCTGGTCTGGAAAGCTTCGTTGGCAGAGGCAGGCGCGGGCGGCATGGCTTTCGTGTCGTGGCAGTGCGCGATTATATAAAACGCGTCCGCGGCCGAAGAAAAGCCTCAAGAAACAGGTCTGCGTGAAAGATCGGCAATTCCGTTATGGCTGGGGCAGGGCGAACACATAGACCATGTTCGAGCCGCTGGGCTGGTCGATTTCCGGGAAAAGCCGCGGGGAATTGCCGCCGCCAAAGCCGCCGCCCGCCACCACGGCGATATATTGCCGGCCACCCTGGCTGAACGAGACCGGGGCGCCGCTGACATGCGAGCCCAACCGCGTCTGCCACAATACCTTGCCAGTGTCCTGGTCGAAGGCGCGCAAGTAACGGTCCAGCGCGCCGTTGAATACCAGTCCGCCGCCCGTCGCCAGCACCGGCGCATAATTGGTCGCCTTGTTCTCCCAGCTCCAGAGCGTCTTGCCGGTTTCCACCGAGATGGCGTCGATACGGCCGATGCCGGTATGGCCGGGGGATATCTTGGCGGTGCCCAGCACGTTGTAGCCGTCGGGCAGCTTGCTGGGGATGTTGTCGGCGCGGACGTGGATGTCGGTGCAAAGGTTCTGCATCTGCACATACATCACATTGGCCTGCGGGCTGTAGGCTGAATAGGGCCAGTCGCGGCCGCCGGCATGGGTGGGACACAGGTCATAGACCTTGTGGATGTCGGTCATCACCATTGCCTTGTTGATGGTGACCTTGCCCTTGGTGTCGATCTTGTCGACGATGTTTTGCACCGCGGTCTGCTTCGCCCACAGGAAGTCGCCCTTGGCCGCGTCGAAGCTCCACATGATGGAGGTCTTGCAGGGCACGCCGGTCAGGGTGCGGCGGCTGGAGCTTTTGACGCCTTTGCCGACCGCCATCATGCCTTCGGCCTTGGGATCAGGATTCACCGCCGTGGTGATCGGCATCATTTCAAACGTGCATTCCTGGTCCCAATTGTCTTCGGGAAGCACCTGGTGTTTCCACACGATCTCGCCCGTCATCGGCTTCACGGCAAAGCGCGTATTGGTGCCGTCCATGGTGGCGCCGTAATTGCCGCGCTGGCCTTCCGCCGCCGGCCCGGTGCCACTGGAGCCGTAATAGATCAGGTCCAGTTCGGGATCATAGGTGATCGGGCCCCACACACCGGTCATCTGGCGCTTTTCGAAAGGCAGATTGCCCCACGTTTCGCTGCCCGGTTCGCCCGGCTTGGGGATCACATAGTTGCGCCACAGCTCCTTGCCGGTTTCCGCGTCGTTGCCGGTGACGAAACATCCAATCGGCGCGTACTGGCAGGTGGCGCCCGCCACCACAACGCCCTTCACCACGATGGGACCAGTGGTGTTGGTGGCGTACAGGTTGCCGCCCCGGTTGACCTGCCACAACTGCTTGCCGGTTTTGGCGTCCAGCGCGACCAGGAAATTGTCGCGCGTGACGGTGTAGAGCTTGTCGCCATACAGGAACACGCTGCGCTTGCGCTGGCCCCAATGGCCGCTGGGAATCCTGGTGAGGTCGGGCAGGTTGCGCCGGTACTGCCACAGAAGATCGCCGGACGCGGCATCGATCGCCTGGATGACGTCGTTGGGATTTCCCAGGAACATCACGCCATTGTGGATGATCGGCGTGTTCTGGTTGATTCCGGGTTCCATGCCGCGCGACCACACCAGCTGCAGGTTCTTGATGTTGGTCTTGCCGATCTGCTTGAGCGGACTGTAGCCATAGCCTTCGTAATTGCCGCGCATCATGATCCAGTCACCCGGATCGGGATGGCGCAACTGTTCGTCGGTCACCGGCGCCCAGTTCGGGATCGGAAGAGGCGCGATGGTGATGTGGCCGCTGGCGCCCATCTCCGGTGCGCCGCTGACGGGGCGCGGATCGGGATAAGGATAATTCTGCGCCGTGGCCGCGACCGCCATCAGCACCATGCCGCCGAGTACGGCCGATCCACGCATCCCGGTCTTCATGTGCAACGCCCCGAAAAGCTTACTGGGCGCCCTTGCGCGGGTCGATGCCGCGCGAATACCAGATCGGGAAGGTGCCTGGCTGGGTGGCGTACTTGATGAACTGCCGGCCCAGGTCCTGGTGTGCCGCCTTGGAGGGGACAGCAGCGACGCCGTCCAGATAGCAGCCATATTCCTCGGGGATCGGGCCCACCACCACCAGATTGTCCCACTTCATGATCTGGCTGATATTCTGCACCGCCATGTCGCCCTCGTGACGGGCCAGCGCGTCGCCGCCTTCGCCATAGGGGCTGGCCGCATGCTTCACCCCGGCCATTTCCGGCAGGTCGAACAGATGGGTCAGCATGTAGGAGGTCTTGCTGCATCCCGGGCCGCCGGGCGTGCCGTTGCAGCGCGAATGCATCACCCGGTTGGCCGAATGCAGCGCGGCGATGAACTTTTCCTTGGTGGAGATGTCGGGGATCTTCGCGCCCTTCATCACGGCCAGGCCCTGATAGGAGCGGCCGATGTGGGTGCGGGTGCCGGCCTTGATCGTATCCTTGACCAGATCCATTTCGTCGGCCGGCAGAAACACCGCGTCGGCCGAGCCGTCCTGCGCCGCCTTCTTCACATCATCCATGCCGCCGGTCTTGACGATGACCTTGATGCCGGTCTCCGCCTCGAAGGCCTTGGTGATGATGTCCAGGCCGCCATTGTTGGTGAAGCCCGGAGTGGCCACGATGACCTCGCGCGCCATCTGGGTTGTTTGGGCACCGGCCGGGGCGGCAAAGGCTGCTGCAGCGGCAAGGCCGACAAACGCGATAAGCCTGGTGTTCAGAACGCGCATTATTCCCTCCTGTTACGGGGCGTTTGCCGCCGCCGCCATTTTATCGACCGCCGCCTGGAAGCGCTTGGTCCGGCCTTCGCGTGCCGCGGTCTGCGCCGCTGCATCACCCACCGCGGTCTGGTTCCAGATCAGGGTGTAGACCAGCCTGGAATGCCCCTTATCCACCGGCTCTACCGCCAAGGTGCCATGATAAAAGATCGGCGTGAAGGGCTGGGCGTAGGTATAGGAATGGGCCGTGCGCGCCACGGCGATCTCCACCAGCTTGGCGGTACCGGTGTCGATGGTGCGGATCGAGCCCAGTTCGCCCTTGCCGGAATCGATGGCGCAGCCTTTCACGTCCAGATATTTGACGATGGCGCACCAGTCATTGCCGCCGATCTTTTCCCAGGCAACATCGGCGCCCTTGTTGAGGTTGGCGGTGAGGGTGATGGTGGTCCAGTCGGCCGGCTGCGGTGTCTGGGCGATAGCGGGGCTGGCGGCCAGCAGTGCTACGGCGATCAAAAGTTTTTTCATTCCTCGTCCCCTTCCAATTCCACAACAACGGCTTCGCCATTCTCCAGCGCGATGGCGAGATCGCCCTTGCGCAGGGCGATGGCGTCCTTGCCGAAGACTTCATTGCGCCAGCCCTGCAGGGCGGCGACCTCATCATCCTCGTTCGCGGCCAGCCGTTCAATATCCTCGGCATTGGCGATCAGGCGTGGCGCGACGCCCACCGCCTCGGCTCGCAGGCGCAGCAAGGTCTTGAGCAGGTCCATCACGGCCTGCGAGGGCTCGCGGCGGCGGCGCTGCTTGTTCTGGTCGGCGGCGCCTTCGGGCGGCTCGGCGGTCATGCCCACCGCGATGGCTTCGACCAGACCCTTGCCCAGCCGGGAATTGGCAAAGCCCTTGGGAACGGCGCGCACCCGCTCCAGCGCTTCGCCAGTCTCCGGGGGATGGGCGGCGATCTCGGTCAGGGCTTCGTCCTTGAGCACCCGGCCGCGCGGGATAT
>JBBQBL010000031.1:0-17107 GCA_038317805.1 Micropepsales bacterium | reverse complement strand
CGATGCGGTCAACAAAATAGAAAAAGCCTTGTGCGTCCTGGCGCATCAAATCGCCGCTGCGCACCCAGGCATCGCCGGGCGTGAACACGTCGCGCAGGATTTTCTTTTCGGTGGCGACCGCATCGGTATAGCCCTCGAAACGCGCCGCGCCGCCCGCGATCTTGCCGATAGCCTCGCCGCTTTCGCCGCGGGCCACGGCGCGGCACAGGCCATCCGGGCCACGCTTGGGCAGGCCCGTTTCGTCGTCAAATTGCACGATGGCGGTGGGGAAGCGGTGCGCCAGGAAAGGCGGGATTCGGCCGATCGAACCGGCGCGGCCCTCGACATTGTAGAGCGAGAAATTGCCTTCGGTGGCGGCATAGAATTCCAAAACTTGCGGAATGGCGAAGCGGTTCTGGAAGGCTTCCCACACATCACCCGACAGCCCATTGCCGACGGCCAGGCGCAGCTTGTGTTCCGGCACCTCGCCTTCGCCGACCAGCAAATAACGGCACAATTCGCCGATATACTGGAAGATGGTGGCGCCGCTGTCGGCCACATCGCGCCAGAAGGCGCGGGCGGAGAACCTTTCGCGCAGGATCACCGCGCCGCCGCCCAGCAGCACCGCGCCCGACGCCACCACGCCGCCCACGCTGTGATACATGGGCAGGCAGTTGTAGAGCCGGTCATCGGCGCCGGCGCCGGTCATGCCGGCGAACCAGTGGGTCCAGCTCATGACGCGGCGATGGCTGACATGGGCCGCCTTGGGCAGGCCGGTGGTGCCGGAGGTGTAGATCAGAAGGGCGCGGTCGTTCAGCGTGACGTCGCGATCATGCGCCAGGGCTTCACCGGAAAAGCCTTCCAGCACCCGCGAGAAGGCCTCGCCATAATGCCAAAGCTGCGCCGTGGTGGTCAGGTCGCTGCTCCAGCATTCGGCGGCGATGATATGCGTAGGGGCTGCCACGGCGATGCAGTGGCCCAGCGCTTCACCCTTCAGGTTGGTGTTCAGCAGCGCCACGATGCCGCCGATGGCGGTGATGCCCAGCCAAATCGCCAGATAGTCGGGGCAATTGGGCAGCAGCAGGCAAACCGTATCGCCCTTGCGGATATTCTGCGCCAGCGCCCAGCGCGACACCTGGTTGGTGCGCGCCGCCAGGCGGGCATGGGAGAATGTCTCGTTCGCGGCGATCAGGGCAGGGGCTTCACCGAAGCTTGCGCCCAGTTCCTGGATCACGCACGGAAGGACGCGGGTGGGCGCATCCTCGATCTTCGCCGTCATTTCCAGCGCGCGCAGCCAGGCCTTGGAAGCGGATGGCGCCTTGCGGGCCAGAGGAAGAGTCATCTCGTGTCTCAAATTGAAACGGGCAAAGAAATATGTTCCCGCAACATTAGCCCGTCTTGCATGGAAACCGCGTTAACGCGCACCCCGCTGTGTGGAACATCGCGCCGAGATTTTGTTAATCCCCGCCAGCCTAGAATGCACACCGATATCCGGGGCCATTATGCGCGACGAGACGCTTGCCTTACACGCTGGCTTTGACGCCGATCCCGCCACGCGGGCGGTGGCGGTACCGATTTATCAAACCGCTGCCTACCAGTTCGATTCCGCCGACCAGGGCGCGGCGCTCTTCAACCTGGAAGAGGAAGGCTATCGCTACAGCCGCATCGCCAATCCGACGGTGGCGGTGCTGGAAGAACGCGTCGCGGCGCTCGAAGGCGCGGCTGGCGCGCTGGCGACTGCGAGCGGCCAGGCGGCGCTGTATTACGCGCTGGCCAATGTCGCGCAGACCGGACAGAACATTGTCTCCACCCCACAGCTTTACGGCACCACCCACACCCTGCTGCACAGCGTGCTGCCCGGCCAGGGCGTGGAAGGGCGCTTTGCCGCCGGCGACAGCGCCGATGCGCTGGCCGCCTGCATCGACGACAACACCCGCGCGGTGTTCTGCGAAACGGTCGGCAACCCGGCCGGCAATATCTGCGACATCGAAGCCATCGCCCGCATGGCCCATGCCAGGGGCATTCCCCTGATCGTGGACAACACGGTGGCGACACCGGTGCTGCTCAAGCCCGCTGAGCACGGCGCCGACATCATCGTGCATTCGCTGACCAAGTTCATGGGGGGCCATGGCGCCGCCATGGGCGGCATGGTGGTGGATGCCGGCAAGTTCGACTGGATGGCCAACAAGGCGCGCTTCCCGCAATTCACCACCCCGGATCATTCCTACCACGGCCTGGTCTATGCCGAGCGCTTCGGCAACAAGGCGTTCATTGCGCGGGCCCGCAGCGTCTACCAGCGCACCACCGGCGCCATCCTGTCGCCGATGAGCGCCTTCCTGCTGCTCCAGGGCATCGAGACGGTCAGCCTGCGTATCGAACGCCATGTTGAGAATGCCAAGGCGGTGGCCGATTTCCTGCGCGCCGATGCGCGTGTGTCCTGGGTGAATTACGCCGGCTTCCCCGACAGCCCCTATCATGGGCTGGCCAGGAAATATCTGGGCGGACGGGTGCCGTCCTTGCTGACCTTCGGCGTGGAAGGCGGCTTCGAGGCGGGCAAGAATTTCTATGACGCGCTGGGCCTGATCAAGCGGCTGGTCAATATCGGCGATGCCAAGTCGCTGGCCTGCCATCCCGCGTCCACCACCCATCGCCAGATGCCGGAAGCCGAACAGCGCAAGGCTGGCGTCACTCCGGAAACCATTCGCCTGTCCATCGGTATCGAACATCGCGACGACATCATTGCCGACCTGGACCAGGCGCTGGCCGCCGCGGCCCAGGGCAAAAAGAGGATTGCGCGATGAGCCGGGTCGAACAATTCCTGCTGGGCGGGGGCCATAACCGCACCGCCGTTCATGTCGGGCTGGTCAACAATATGCCCGATGCGGCGCTGCGCGCCACCGAGCTGCAATTTGCCCGCCTGCTGAAGGCGTCTGCCGGCGCATTGGACGTGCGGCTACGCCTGTTTTCCCTGCGCTCGATTCCCCGCGGCGAGGATGCGCGCGCGCGCATGGCTGGTTTCTATGACGATGCCGGTTTCCTGCAGGCCGCCAATATCGATGCCCTGATCGTCACCGGCGCCCAGCCCGTCACGACCGATTTGCGTGATGAGCCTTACTGGGCCGAGCTGGCGCATCTGATCGACTGGGCCGAGATCGGCACCATCTCCACCTTGTTCTCATGCCTGGCCGCCCATGCCGCGGTGCTTCACCTGGACGGCATTGCGCGCCGCCCGCTGACCAGGAAGCTTTCCGGCGTCTATGACAGCATCCGGGTCGAAGACGATCCTTTGTTCTTCAATACCGCGCCCGCCGTGCCGGTGCCCCATTCGCGCCGCAACGACATCGCCGAATGCGATCTGGTGGCCAAGGGCTACCGCGTGCTGTCGCACTTGGAGAATGGCCAAACCGACATCTTCACCCGCGAACCGCCGGGCCAGAGCCGCTTTGTCTTCTTCCAGGGCCATCCCGAATATGATCCGGCTACCCTGGGCCGCGAATATCTGCGTGACATGGGCCGCTTCCGGCGCGGCGAAAGCACCGAGCGTCCTGCGCTGCCGGAGAACTATTTCGATCGTGCCACCGAGGACCGACTGACGGCAATGGCCGATGAAACCGAGCTGGCGCGCTTCAATGAGATCGTTACAGGCGCTCTGCCGCGGCAGATGTGGCGCAGCAATACCATCAAGCTGTTCAGCAACTGGCTGACATTGGTGGCCGCGGCCAAGGCACGCCGCGCGTCCTCGCGCAGCGTGCACACCCGCCGCCGCGCGTCCTAGGTTGTCGGTACTACGTCGAAAGCGATGGTGGTGCGCGGCTGGGTGTCGCGGAACGGCACCGTGCCGTGCCACATGTAAGACGGGAACAGCACCAGCCGCCCGGCGCGCGGCTGGATGGCGCGCCGGACCGGGTCTTTCAGCTCCACGTCCAGCGCCGGTTCGCCGAACTTGATCCAGCCCTGCCGGCCTTGCGTGTCTTCTACCGCCTTGGGCAGCGCCACGTAATAGCAGGAGCTGATCCAGCCTTCGGGATGGATATGGTTGGTGTGGAAACCGCAGTCTTTCAGGCGCGACGACCAGGAGCCGGTATAATCGAAACCGCGCGCCCGGCGCGAGAGCAGGGGGTGTTTCTCATCCGGCTTCATTTCGGCGATGTAGCGGCCGACCGCCTCGCGAATGCGCTGCTGGATTTTCTCCACCAGCACATGGCCGGCGCCAAACAGTTTGTCCGGGGTTTGGCTGCCGTTTCGCAGCGACTGGTCCAGATATTCGCGGGTGGTGGGATGCACCCGGTCCAGCCAGGCATTCAGCTCGGCATTGAAGCTTTCCATGTCAGAAAAGCCTTCCGGCGGCTCCAGGTCATAAGCCTTGACCAGCGTGTCATAGCCGCTCAGCGCCTCGTCGCGTTCATCGCCCAGCATGCGCCAGGCCGTGCCCAGCATGGCCAGCGCCACCTGATCATGCGGCGCCAGCATCAGGTTTTTTTCGCACAGGGCCGCACCGCGTTCGGGATCGCCCGAGAGGATTGCGCCTTCTGCGGCGCAGCTCAAAAGATTTGCATCTTCGCCAAACCTGGCCATCACCTCCTCGAAGACCTTCATGGCCTCTGCCGGACGTTTCATCAGGTTCAAGGCATTTCCCACCCCGGTGGCGGCTGCCTTGTCGTCCGGCGCCAGCGCCTGGGCGGCGCGGTAAACCTCCAAAGCCTCCTCACCGCGCTTTTCATGGGTGAGGAAGTAGGCCTTGGACATCAACAGTTCGGCCGTCTTCGGTGCCTGGTCGTAAGACTTGAGGTAATCCTCATGTCCCAGCCGGTACAGCAGGTCGTTGTGGAATTTGTGCCATTGCGGATTGGCCGGATCGCGCGCCAGCAGGTCGCGCGATATCTGGACCGCTTCGTCATAGCGCTTCAGGTCCTGCAGAATTTCCGCGCGGATGGCGTCGGACACCGGATCGGGGTCCAGCGTCACCGCGCTTTCATAGTGAGTCAGCGCTTCTTCATTCCTGTGTTGCCGGCGCAGCGCCAAGCCCAGTCTTTGATGCAGCGCGCCGCGGCCATCCGTGGACGCCACGCCCTCCAGGGCCTCGCGCAAGGGGCCCTCGGCCTCGGCCGGCCGTTTGGCCGCCAGTAGCACATCGCCCAGCGACAGCCGGGCGCGCACATTCTCCGGCATCACCCGCAGCCACTGGCGCGCCAAAGCCTCGGCTTCTTTCAGATCGCCCATGGCCTGGAGCGCGTTGACCGCCTCGAAATAGGCTTCGCCGTAATCGGGCTTCAGTGCGATGGCGGCCTTGAAGGCCTGAGCCGCTTCCTCATTGCGCTGCAGCCAGCGCAGCGCTGTGCCGTGGCTGAAGGCCAGCTGTGCCGCGCGGGGATCTGCGGCGCGGGCGCGGGCAAAGAGATCGGCGGCTTCGTCATGATGTTGCTGGTGCATGCGCACCAGCCCGGTCAGGTGCAGCACACGCGGATCTTCCAGAGGCAGCAGGGGAGCCAGCGCCCGGTCGGCCGCGCCGGTGTCGCCCATCCGAAGGGCCTGACTCGCGGTCCCGAGGGCCTGCAACAGGGCCGGATTTGCTTGGGTGGTCACCATGGCGGCACCCTATAGGAGCGGGGCAGGGCCTGTCAGGACAAAAAATTGACGCACCGTCACGATTAATACTTTGAATTTCAATGAGTTGGTAAAATTGCGACAGGATTTCTAATTGTCGCAAACTGTCAGAAAACGCCACTTCCCCCCTCGCAGCCCGAGATTTAATAAGTATCTACGAGCGGGGGCTCCTCAGACGTGACCATGCATTCGCTATTCCTGGATATCGGTTGGTTTTTGGCGGCGATCGCGGCAGTCGGCACCTTCTATGCGCTGTTGGCCGCCGTGCTGGTTGGCCGCTTCATGCAGGAAGTGCCGGGCGCGCCCGCCGCCAGCCCCGCCGTCACCATCCTGAAGCCGTTGCACAAGGGCGAGCCCGATCTGGCGCGCAACCTGGAGACTTTCTTTGCCCAGGATTATGCCGGCGATGTGCAGATCCTTTTTGGCGTGCATGATCAGGCCGATCCCGCCATCGATATCGTGCGCGCGCTGCAGGCCAAGTATCCGCATATGGACACCGCCATCGTGGCGGACACGGCGCTGTACGGCGCCAACGCCAAGATTTCCAACCTGATCAACATGCTGCCGGCCGCGCGCCACGACACGCTGGTGCTGTCGGACAGCGATATTGCCGTGGGCCCCAAATGGCTGACCCAGGTGACCGCGGCGCTTGCGCGTCCGGGTGTCGGCATCGTCACCTGCCTCTATACCGGTGAACCGGCCAAAGATGGTCACAAGCTGTGGTCGTCGCTGGCGGCGATGGGCATGTCCTACACCTTCCTGCCCAATGCGGTGCTGGGCACCAGCCTGGGTCTTGCCACGCCCTGCTTTGGCTCGACCATCGCGCTCAAGCGCCAGACCTTGGACGAGGTCGGCGGTTTCGCCGCCTTCGCCGACCAGCTGGCCGACGATTACGAGATGGGCCGCGCCGTGCGCGCCCGGGGTTACACTTTGGCAATCCCGGCGATGGGCGTCGGCCATACGGCGGCGGAAAATTCGATCGGCGAACTGATCCGCCATGAGCTGCGCTGGACCCGCACCATCCGGCTGGTCAATCCGGTCGGTCACCTGGGCAGCTTTGTCACCCACGGTTTCGCCTTTGCGCTGATGGCCGCGCTGTTCCTGGATGCTAACGCTGTCAGCCTGGCCCTGTTGGCCGCGGCGCTGGGCGCGCGCCTGCTGCTGAAAGCCCGGATTGACGGGCATTTTGGCACCAATGGCGGGCCGTACTGGCTGATGCCGGCCCGCGACCTGCTGAGTTTCGCGGTCTTTGTGGCCTCGCTGTTCGGCGAAACCGTGCATTGGCGCGGGACGCACTTTGCGGTAGAGCCTTCGGGCGCGATCTCGCAGGTCTGAGGACCTGAAAAGTTCCCAATTGTTCCCGGTTTTCCGGGCCCAGAGGTATGACGATGATGAAGTCCCTTTTCCTGCAGGCCCCGTCTTTTGAGGGTTATGACGGCGGCGCCGGCGCGCGCTACCAGATGAAGCGGGAAGTGAAGAGCTTCTGGTTTCCCACCTGGCTGGCCCAGGCCGCGGCGATGGTGCCCGGCTCGCGCCTGATCGACGCCCCGCCGCACAACCTGTCCTTCAAGGACATCGAAGATGACGTGAAGGCGCATGAGCTGATCGTCATCCACACCTCCACGCCCAGCTTCAAGTCCGACTGCAAGAGCGCGCGCCTTGTTCGCGCCCTCAATCCCACCGCCAAGATCGGTTTCATCGGCGCCAAGGTCGCGGTCGAGCCTATGGAAAGCATGGCCGCCTGCCCGGAACTCGATTTCGTGGCGCGCAACGAATACGATTTCACCATCAAGGAAATCGCCGAAGGCGCCGACTGGTCCACCATCAAGGGCCTGACCTATCGCAACGCTTCGGGTGAAATCATCTCGAATCCCGAGCGCGAAATCCTGGTGGACATGGACAAGCTTCCCTCGGTGCTGCCCTATTACAAACAGCTCGACGTGAAGAAGTATTTCGGCGGCTACCTGCTGCATCCCTACATGTCCTGGTACACAGGCCGTGGCTGCAAGTCGCGCTGCACTTTCTGCCTGTGGCCCCAGACCATCGGCGGCCACAAGTACCGCTTCATGTCGACCGAGCGCGTGGTGCGCGACGTGCAGTATGTGAAGGACAATTTCCCGGAAGTTCGCGAGATCTTCTTCGATGACGACACGCTGACCGACAATCACGATCGCGTGGAAGAACTGGCCAAGGCACTGGGCCCGTTGAAGGTCACCTGGTCGTGCAATGCCAAGGCCAATGTGCCGCGCAAGACGCTGGAAGTGATGAAGGCCAATGGCCTGCGCCTGCTGCTGGTCGGTTACGAATCCGGCAACCAGCAGATCCTGCACAACATCAAGAAGGGCCTCTTGGTCGATGTCGCGCGCCGCTTCTCCAAGGATTGCCACGATCTGGGCATCGTGGTGCACGGCACCTTCATCCTGGGCCTGCCGGGTGAGACCCGCGAAACTATCCAGGAAACGCTGCAATTCGCCAAGGATGTGAACCCGCACACCATCCAGGTGTCGCTGGCCGCGCCCTATCCGGGCACCTTCCTGTACAAGCAGGCCAAGGAAAATGGCTGGTTCGCCTCCGATGTGGACCTGTTGACGGATGACGGCACGCAGATCGCGCCGCTGAACTATCCGCACCTGGGCCATACCGAGATCTTCAATTCGGTGGAGGATTTCTACAAGAAGTTCTATTTCCGTCCGTCCAAGATCGTCGAGATCGTCAAGGAAATGCTCACCAGCCGCGACATGCTGGTGCGCCGCCTGCGCGAAGGCGTGGAGTTCTTCCAGTTCCTCAAGAACCGCGAAGACATGATCGTCTCGTAAGGACGTGAAGCGTCTGATCGTTACGGCTGACGACTTCGGCGCCGCCGTCGAGGTCAACGAGGCGGTCGAGCGCGCCCATCGTGATGGCATCCTGTCCGCCGCCAGCCTGATGGTGGCGGGCCCCGCCGCGGGCGATGCCGTTACGCGTGCCAAAGCCATGCCCAGCCTGCGCGTCGGCCTGCACCTGGTGCTGGTCGAGGGCAGGCCGATCCTGCCGCGGGATGCGGTGCCCGATCTGGTCGATGCGACCGGTCATTTTCGCACCGACATGGCGCGGGCCGGCGCCGCCATGTTCTTTTTTCCGAAAGTGCGCGCGCAACTGGCCGCCGAGATCGAAGCCCAGTTCGCGGCGTTCGAGGCCACGGGCCTGCGGCTGGATCACGTCAATGCTCATAAGCATTTCCACCTGCATCCCACCATCGCGTCGCTGATCGTGAAGATCGGCAAGGCGCATCGCGTGACGGGTGCGCGCGTGCCGCTGGAGCCGCAGGACGTGCTGGGCAAAATCGAACCTCACAAGGCCTCCGGTGTGGTGGCGCTGACCGCGCCCTTTGCCCGCGCCTTGCGCGGCCGCTTCCGCCGCGCCGACATCACCGCGCCCGATGCGGTATTCGGCCTGGCCTGGTCCGGCGCGATGACGGGAAAGCGGCTGGCGGGGCTGATCGAACACCTTCCCGAGGGGCTCAGCGAGATCTACACCCACCCCGCCACGGGACCGTATCCGGGCTCGGCGCCGGGCTATCAGTATGCTGGCGAGCTGGCCGCTTTGACCGATCCGGCGGTGGTGGCCAGCCTTGCTGCGAAAGGGATCAAAACCGGCGGTTTTTCCGACTTTAAAGCCTAATAGAATCAAATATTTACGGCATATTTGACGGAGATCATTTTAGGGTTCAATTGCTCCTGCCAAAGGGGTATTGCAATTGCGAGAATGGAGCGTCGATGAGTAGCCCGGCTTTCGCTATCCCCCCCGACCTGACCCGCGATACCGGCGTCTGGCCCGGTGACGGTCCCATCAAGTTCGGCTCGGACGAGCACAAGCGGCTGTTCTGCAAGACGCTGCTGGATACCCATGACCCCTACAAGCCGGCGGTGCTGGACTGGCCCAAGCTGGGCGAGGAAGCCGAAAAGCGCATCACCGCGCTGCCGATCTGGGACATCGCGGTCCAGACCGAGAACCGCGCCGGGCTGAATGTCTGCACCTATGCCGAAAGCATTCCCGACACATTGCTGCGCAAGGCGGTGGAGCTGAACGGCTTCGAGGAACGCCGCCACCGCCATGTGCTGGCCAACCTGGTCGAGGCTTACGGCATCAAGCTGGCGCCCGAGCCGGCCTATGAGAAGCCGAAGAATCCGGAATGGGCCTTCCTGGTCACCGGCTATAGCGAGTGCATCGACAGCTTCTTTGCCTTTGGACTGTTCAAGGCCGCCAAAGACACCGGCTATTTCCCGCCCGAGCTGGTCGAGACTTTCGATCCGGTGGTGAATGAAGAAGCCCGCCACATCCTGTTCTTCGTCAACTGGGTCGCCTGGCACCGCCGCAACATGCCCCTGTGGCGCCGGCCCTATTTCGAATTGAAGGTTCTCGCGGTCTGGCTGTTCCTGATTTACGAGCGCATGGGCATCGCGTCGGACGTCTCCAACGGCCAGCAGGACAACAACTTCACCGTCAACGGCGCCGAAGCGCTGGGTTCTGACATCGATGTTGGCGAATTGATCGCCATCTGCGTCGCCGAGAATGACCGCCGCCTGAAGCCCTATGACAACCGTTTGAAGCGTCCGCGCTTCGTGCCTTTCCTGGCGCGCATGGCGTTGAAATTCATTGGTCCGAAAAAGAAGGCCGCCTGATGAAAATCGGATCGCCGCAGCACCGCGACACTTTCTGCAAGCATTTCATGCAGACCTATACCGAGTTCGATCCGGAGACTTTGCCCTGGCCGGACCTGGACGAGGCGGCGCTGGCGCGGCTGAAGTCCGTACCGTTCTGGGAAGAGGTTTTCTACACCGAGCGCCGCGCCGGCGCGATCGTTGTCGAATTCGTCAAGACCATCAAGGATCCGGTGATGAAGGAAGCCGTGGCGCTGCAGGGTTTCGAGGAAGCCCGCCACGCCAAGCTGCTGCGGGTGATGATCCAGAAATACAATATCGACGCCGCCGAGCGGCCGCTGGAAGATGTCAGCGACAATGTCGAAACCCGCTTCAAGGATTTCGGCTTCGGCGAATGTATGGACTCATTCCTTGGCTTTGGCGTCTTCAAGATCGCCATGCAGTCGCAGTTCCTGCCCAAGGAGATGTTCCAGATCTTCGAAACCCTGATGTATGAGGAGACGCGCCATATCGTCTTCTTCGTCAACTGGATGGCCTACAACCAGGCGCAAAAGGGCTTTCTCGCCCGTCTGATGCTGCCGCTGACCGACTTCCGCTATTACATGCGCGCCCTGGGCCGCATGGTGGGCACCGCCAAGCGCGGCAAGGACCTCAACGACGGCAAGGAATTCTCCGCCACCCAGGCCAGCGTTTTCCTGGACGGCTTCACCTTCCGCCGCTTCCTGGAAGACTGCTATTCGGAAAACCGCCGCCGCATGGACGTGTTCGAGCCCGAATTGCTGCGTCCCAGCTTCCTGCCCCAGCTGGCGGAAACCGCGCTGGGCGCCATGCGCTTGTGGAGTTTCCGCGCCAAGCCGCTGCCGGCGTAATGAAGTGGGGCCCAAAGCTCGGGGTCGCTGTCGCGCTGCTGGCCGGCGCCATCGCGGCCGTTTATCTGGTCTGGTCCATCGGTTTTGACGCGGTGTTCGGCGCGGTGGCGCGTGCCGGCTTTGGTGGGTTGGCGCTGCTGTGCCTGTTCGCCCTAGTCGTTTTCATCAGCCTGGCCTATGCCTGGTATTTCCTGCTGCCGCCGCCTGAACGCCGCTCGTTGCGCGATCTCTATCTTGCCAGGTTGGTGCGCGATTCCATCGCCGAGATTTCGCCCTTTTCGCCGGTGGGCGGCATGGTCGCTGCCGCCCGGCTGATGGTGCTGAAGGGCATGAGCCCGGCCTATGCCGCCGCGTCCGTCGCCGGGGATGCCACCACCGAAGCGATGGCGCAGGTCGTGTTCCTGGCCTTCGGGCTGGGCCTGGGCTTCACCCAGTTCCGGCACATGGAAGGCTCCGGACCGGTCACCGAGGGCATGCTGGTGGTGCTGCTGCTCGCGATCCCCGCGATTGCGCTGCTGATCTTCCTGCAGAAAAAAGGCGCCGGGATGGTGGAGCTCCTTGCGGCGCGCTTCTTCCCACAGGTGCGCGAAGGTGTGTCGTTTCATGCCGCGACCATGGAATTGTACGACTCCAAGAGCCGCCTGGCGGCGTCGGCGGCGCTGCACCTGCTGGCCTGGATTGGGGCTGGTGTGGGGACTTTCATTTCCTTCCGCCTGGTGGGCGGGCAGATCGGCTTTTGGAATGCCGTGGCGCTGGAAGCCCTGCTGTGCACCTTGCGAAGCATTGCCGCGCCGGTGCCCGCCGCCATCGGGGTGCAGGAATGGGGTTATGCCTTGCTGGCGCCGCTGTTTGGCCTGCCGGCCGAGATGGGCGTTGCGGTGTCGCTGCTCAAGCGGGCCCGCGAAATCGTGATCGGCGTGCCGGCGCTGATTTATTGGCAAAGCGTGGAAAGCCGAAAGGCGTTCGCCAATGTCTGATATCGCGCTGGTCACCGGCGCATCCGGGTTTGTCGGCTCGGCCGTGGCGCGGGCGCTGGTGGCGCGCGGCCTGCATGTGCGGGTGGTCATGCGGCCCACAGCCAACCGCCTCAACATTGCCAAGCTGCATTGCGAGCCGGTGGTCGGCGACATGCGCGATGAAGAATCGATGACCGCCGCATTGAAGGGCGCGCGCTATCTGTTCCATGTCGCGGCCGATTACCGGCTATGGGCGCGCGATCCGGGCGAGATCGAGCGCAACAATTTCCAGGGTGCCAAGGCGACCATGGGTGCGGCACTGAAAGCGGGCGTAGAGCGGGTGGTCTATACCTCCTCGGTCGCGGCCCTGAAGCCGGGCGACACCGCGGTGGATGAGAGCTCGCGCCACACCCCGCAAAGCGTGATCGGCGCCTATAAGCGCTCCAAGCTGGTGGCCGAACGCGAAGTGGAACGCCTGGTGCGGGAGGAGGGGCTTCCCGCCGTCATTGTGGCGCCGTCCACCCCTATCGGCCCACGCGACATCAAGCCCACGCCCACCGGACGCGTCATTGTCGAAGCCGCCACCGGACGCATGCCGGCCTTTGTCGATACTGGGCTCAACCTGGTGCATGTCGATGACGTGGCGGCCGGCCATCTGCTGGCCCTGGACAGGGGCAGGATAGGCGAAAATTACATATTGGGCGGCGAGGACGTGGCGCTGCAGACCATGCTGGGCGACATCGCCTTTTTGTCGGGCCGCAAGGCGCCGACCATAAAGATTCCGCGCGCGCCCTTGTTTCCGCTGGCCTGGGCGGCCGAAGCGGTGGCCCGCGTCACCGGCAAGGAACCGTTCCTCACCGCCGATGCGCTGCGCATGTCGCGCTATCGCATGTTCTTCAGCAGCGAGAAGGCCAGGCGCGAGCTTGGCTATACCGCGCGTCCCTATCGCGAAGGCCTGAAGGACGCGCTGAGCTGGTTCCGTGAGAACGGATATTTGGCATGATCGCGGGCATCCTGTTCGGCTTCCTGCCGCTGTTGATCTGGCTCTACCTGCTGCTGTTCCACAATGGCTTCTGGCTACTGCGCGAGCGCGACACCGCCCCGCTTGCCCAACCCGATACCTGGCCGCAGGTGGTTGCGGTGGTGCCCGCCCGCGACGAGGCCGACGTGATCCAGCGCAGCATCGGCAGCCTGATCGCCCAGGATTATCCGGGCGAATTTCGCATCGTGCTGGTGGACGACCAGTCCGGCGACGGCACCGGCGCGCTGGCGCGGGCGCTGAATTCCGAGCGGTTGACGGTTCTGACCGGCGCGGCGCGGCCGTTGGGGTGGACCGGCAAGCTGTGGGCGATGAGCCAGGGCAGCGATTACGCCGCCGCGTTCAAGCCGGATTATCTGTGGTTCACCGACGCCGACATCGCCCATGCTCCGGACAATCTGCGCATGCTGGTGGCGCGCGCCCAAGATGGTGGCAAGGACGGCAACAGGGTGCTGGTGTCGCTGATGGCGCGGCTGAACTGCAAATCGGCGGCCGAGCATTTCCTGATCCCCGCCTTCGTGTTTTTCTTCGACATGCTGTTTCCCTTTGGCGCGGTCAACAATCCGCGCAACCCCGTGGCGGCGGCGGCCGGCGGCTGCATGCTGGCCAACGCAGCGGCGCTGGAAAAAGCCGGCGGCATCGCCGCCATCCGGCACAACATCATTGATGACTGCGCCCTGGGCCGGGCGATGAAGCGTCAGGGCTCCATCTGGCTGGGGCTGACCGACCGCGCCGTCAGCCTGCGCCCCTATCCCCATATCGCCGATATCCGCCAGATGGTGACGCGCAGCGCCTATGCCCAGCTGGGTTATTCGCCGCTGGTGCTGGCCGGCACCATGCTGGGCCTGGCGCTGGTCTATCTGGCGCCGGTGATGACGGCGTTGTTTGCCTGGGGTATTTCGCAATTGGCGGGCTGGCTGGCCTGGATCATCATGGCGCTGATGTATCAGCCCATGCTGCGCTTCTATCGCCTGTCGCCGCTGTGGGGCCTGGCCCTGCCGCTGATCGGCATCTTCTATGCCGCCTTTACCTTGCAGTCCGCTGTCCAGCATTGGTCGGGCAAGGGCGGCATGTGGAAGGGCCGGGCGCAAGCCGATGCGGGGAAGTCCGCATGACTTCTCTACCGAAGAGGGGTGTCGCCGAACTGCAATCGGGCAAGGGCGCCAAGGACGAGAATTTTCCCGTCGCCTCGATCCTGATCGCGCCCAAATATCGTCCGCCGGTGATGGCCTTCTACAATTTCGTGCGCGCGGCGGACGATGTGGCCGATCATGTCACCGCCGCGCCGGAGGAAAAGCTGGCGTTGCTAGAACAGATGCGCGCCAGCCTGGTGGGTGAGAGCGATGCGGTGCCCGAAGGCGTGAAGCTGCGCGAGATCCAGAAAGAGCGCGGCCTGACGCCCGTGCACGCGCTGGACCTGCTGGAAGCGTTCCGCCGCGACTGCACCAAGCTGCGCTACCGGGACTGGGATGATCTGATCGATTATTGCCGTTACAGCGCCATGCCGGTGGGCCGCTTTGTGCTGGACGTGCATGGCGAAAGCCCTGATCTGTGGCCGGCCAATGACGCCCTGTGTGCCGCCCTCCAGGTGATCAACCACCTGCAGGATTGCGCCAAGGATTACCGCGAGCTGAACCGGGTCTATATCCCCGAGCCCCTGCTGGCCGGCATCGGTGTGGAAGCGCTGGGTGAAAACAAGGCCAATCCGGCTCTGACGGCGGTGATCGCCGGGCTGGCGCGCAAAAATTCCGCTCTTCTGGAGGCTTCGCGCCCCTTTGCCCGTGGGATAAAAGATGGCCGGCTGGCGCTGGAAGTGGACCTGATCCAGACCCTGGCCGACGATTTGAACACCATGCTGATGAACCGCGACCCGCTCAGCCAGCCCGTGCATCATTCCAAGATGGATGTGGCAGCCCTGTTCCTGAAACGCTTTCCTTCCTTCGCGCTGATGCGCCTGAGACGCCCCAAATGACCAATGCAGAGAATATCGGCGCCCCCGCCGCCAAGGCCGTGCAGAAGAAGGCCAAGAGCAGCTCATTTTATCTAGCCATGCGGCTGATGCCGGCCGAAGAGCGCGATGCCATGTTCGCCATCTATGCTTTTTGCCGCAAGGTGGATGATATCGCCGATGACGGCGTGGGCACCCGTGCCGAGCGCCACGAGAAGCTGGAACAGTGGCGCGCCGACTTGCGCGGCCTGTATGCCGGCACGGTCGCGCAGCAGGTGCGTTTCCTGGCGCCGGCCATCGCGCAATATGGCTTGCGGCTGGAAGATTTCCTGGCGGTACTGGACGGCATGGATATGGACGTGGCCGAGGATATCGTCGCGCCCGACCTCGCCACCCTGGACCTGTATTGCGACCGGGTGGCCAGCGCGGTGGGGCGGCTGTCCATCAAGGTGTTCGGTATGGACGAGGGGCCGGGCTTCGACCTGGCGCATCATTTGGGCCGGGCGCTGCAGCTGACCAACATCCTGCGCGACATCGACGAGGACGCCGCCATCGGCCGGCTCTACCTGCCGCGCGAATATCTGCAGGAGATGGATTGCTGCCGCTCGCTGGACGTGCAGGCCATCGTCAACAAGCCCCAGATCGACGCGGTCTGCCGCAAGGTGGCGGCACAGGCGCATCATCATTATGATGAAGCCCAGCGCATATTGGCGGCGCGCCCCAAGGGGCGGATCAAGACGCCGCGCCTGATGGGCGCGGTCTATTCGCAAATCCTGTCGGCCAGCGAAGCCCAGGGTTTTGCCGCGCCGCGCCGGCGGGTGTCGTTGCCCAAGTCGCGTCTGATGTCGCTGGTGCTGCGCCAAGGCATCTTTGGATGAAGAAGGCTTACGTCATCGGCGCTGGACTGGCCGGCCTGTCCGCGGCCACGGTGCTGGCGTCGCGCGGCGCGTCGGTGACCGTGATCGAGACGGCGCCGCAGGCGGGCGGGCGTTGCCGCTCCTATTTCGATCCCGCCTTTGGCGGGGTGATCGACAATGGCAATCACCTGGTTCTGTCGGGCAATCGCGCTGTCCATGCCTATCTGGCGCGCATCGGTGCCAAGGATGCGCTGGCGGGACCATCGCGCGCCGAATTTAACTTTGTGGATTTGAAGGACAATCAGCGCTGGACCCTGCGGCCCAATGAAGGCGGCTTGCCATACTGGATTGCGCGCACTGGCCGCCGCGTGCCGGGCAGCCGCACGGGCGACTATCTGAACTATGTGCCGCTGCTATGGGCCGACAAGACGGCGCGCATCGGCGATATCGTCAAGGACCGTGGCCCCCTGTGGCGGCGGCTGATGCACCCCTTCCTGCTGGCGGCGTTGAACACCGAGCCGGAGGATTCGTCCGCGGCGCTGGCGGGTGCGGTACTGCGCGAGAGCTTGGCCAGGGGCGGCCGCTATTACCGCCCGCGCATCGCCCATCCCACCTTGGCGGCCGCCTTCATCGATCCCGCGCTGGCCTATCTGCAGGGCAAGGGTGCCACGGTGCAGCTGGGCACGCGGCTGCGCGGCATTACCCTTGGCCGACGCAGCGCCATGGCGCTGGACCTGGGCGAGGCCGCCGTGCCGCTGGCGCCGAATGAGGCGCTGGTGCTGGCGGTGCCACCCTGGGTGGCCAAGGACCTGATCCCCACACTGACCGCGCCCGATGATTTCCGCGCCATCGTCAACGCCCATTTCAAGATGCCCGCGCCCGCGGGCGTACCGGCCATGCTGGGGGTGATCGGCGGCACCGCCGAATGGATATTCAGCTTCCCCGACCGCATCTCGGTCACCGTGTCGGGAGCCGACGCCATTGTGGACCAGGACCGCGAAGCGCTGGCAGTGCGCATCTGGGCCGATGTCGCCAAGGCGCTGGATATCACCGCGCCCATGCCCGCCTGGCAGATCGTCAAGGAAAAGCGCGCCACCTTTGCCGCCACCCCGGCACAGGCTGCCCGCCGCCCGGCCGCAAAAACGGGGTGGCCCAACCTGTTCCTGGCCGGCGACTGGACCCAGACGGGGCTGCCCGCCACCATCGAGGGCGCCC
>JBBQBL010000030.1:0-17435 GCA_038317805.1 Micropepsales bacterium | reverse complement strand
GATGAACGCGGCGCGGATCGTGGAAGAAGTGTCCTCGGCACTGGAGTCTCTGTCGGGTGATCGCGGGGCGCAGACCGGCCTGGCCCAGGCGCTGAAAAAGCTCAGCCGGATGAATGAGGAAGCCCGCAAGATCGCGGCCCCCGCGGAAGCCGCGCTGGAACAGGCCTATGCCCTGGCAGAAGACGCGCGGCGGGAGCTGGATTCGCTGCTGTCGCGGCTGGACAGCGACAACGGCGCGCTGGAGAAAAAGGAAGAACGGCTGTTCGCACTGCGGGCGCTGGCGCGCAAATATGGCGTCACGCCGGATCAGTTGCCCGCGCTGCGCGATGAGTATGCCGCCAAGCAGGATGCGCTGAGCGCCGGCGGCGGCCAGATGAAACAGGCCGACGCCAAGGTTGCGGCCACGCGCGAGGCGTATCTGACGGCGGCGCGCAAATTGTCCAAGTCGCGCGAAGGCGCCGTCAAAAAGCTGGAAGCCGCCGTTGCCGGCGAACTGACACCCTTGAAGCTGGGCCATGCCAAATTTCGCGTGGCGCTGGAGAAGCTGGAAGACTACAAGGGTCTGACCACCGGCCTGGAAAAGATCGCCTTCGAGGTCGCCACGGTGGAAGGCGCCGCGTTCGGCAGCCTGACCAAGATCGCCTCGGGTGGCGAGCTGGCGCGTTTTTCGCTGGCGCTGAAAGTGGCGCTGTCGCAGGTCTCATCCCCTGCCGCCATGGTGTTCGATGAAGTGGACCGGGGCGTGGGCGGGGCAGTGGCCGATGCGGTGGGCGAACGGCTGCAGCGTCTGGCCGAAACCACCCAGGTGCTGCTGGTCACCCATTCGCCGCAGGTGGCGGCCCGGGCGGCGCGGCATTTCCGCATTTCCCGCGCCAAAGACAAGACGAAGATCGAACTCTTGGATGACGAGGAGCGGCTGGAAGAAATCGCCCGCATGCTGTCGGGCGCCAATGTCACCGCCGAAGCCCGCGCCGCCGCCAAGCGGCTGATGGCGGAAGCCGCCACGCCCGCCAAAAAAGCGCGCAAGCGGGCATGAGCAGCAAGGCCGTCGACAAGCTGACCTCCGCCGAGGCCGAGAAGGAGCTTGACCGGCTAGCGAAGGAGATCGCCCGCCATGACCGCGCCTATCATGGTGAGGATGCGCCGCAGATCAGCGATGCCGACTATGACGCCTTGCGCCGGCGCAATGCCGAGATCGAGGCGCGCTTTCCGTTGCTGGTGCGGGCTGACAGTCCGAGCCACCGCGTTGGGGCCAAGGCGTCCGAGAAATTCGCCAAGGTCACGCACCGGGTGCCCATGCTGTCGCTGGACAATGCGTTCAGCGACGAGGATGTGGCCGATTTCCTGGGCCGGGTGCGGCGTTTCCTGGGCCTGAAGGAAGACGAAGAGATTGCTGTCACGGCCGAACCCAAGATCGACGGTCTGTCCGCGAGTCTGCGCTATGAAAACGGCTTGCTGGCGCAGGGCGCCACTCGCGGCGATGGCCAGGAAGGCGAGGACATCACCGCCAATTTGCGCACCATCTCCGACATTCCGTTGCGGTTGAAAGGCAAGCCGCCGGCGGCGCTGGAAGTGCGCGGCGAGGTCTATATGACCCACAAGGCGTTCGAAGCCCTGAACAAGCGGCAGGAAAAGGACGGCAAGCCGGTCTATGCCAATCCGCGCAATTCTGCCGCCGGATCGGTGCGCCAGCTCGATCCGTCGATCACTGCCAGCCGCGCGCTGAACTTCTTCGCCTATACCTGGGGCGAGATCAGCGAGATGCCCGCGAAAACACAAAGCGGCATGCTGGAAAAGTTCGAAAGCTATGGCTTCGCCGTCAATCCGCTGGTGCGGCGCTGCGAAACGCTGAAAGACGTCCTGAAATTCTATCGCGACATTGAAAGCAAGCGCGCCCGGCTGGGCTATGACATTGACGGGGTGGTCTACAAGGTGGACCGGCTGGATCTGCAGGAGCGGCTGGGTTTTGTCAGCCGCAGCCCGCGCTGGGCCACCGCCCACAAATTCCCCGCCGAACAGGCCGAAACGGTGCTGGAAGACATCGAGATCCAGGTCGGCCGCACCGGCAAGCTGGCGCCGGTGGCGCGGCTGAAGCCCGTCACGGTCGGCGGGGTGGTGGTGCAGAACGCCACTTTGCACAACGAAGACGAGATCGGCCGGCTGGACGCCCGTATCGGCGACACGGTGGTGATCCAGCGCGCCGGCGACGTGATCCCCCAGATCGTGCGGGTGATCGAGGACAAGCGGCCCAAGAACGCCAGGCCCTACAAGTTTCCCGACAAGTGCCCGGTCTGCGGCAGCCATGCCGTGCGCGAAGTGGACGAAAAGACCGGCAAGATGGACGTGGACCGGCGCTGCACCGGCGGACTGGTGTGCGATGCCCAGACGGTGGAGCGGCTGAAATACTTTGTCGGCCGCGACCAGTTCGACATCGAAGGGCTGGGCGGCACCCTGATCGAGCTGTTCCACGAAAAAGGCCTGCTGAAAGAGCCCGCCGACATTTTCGCCCTGACGCAAAAGCCCGAAAAGGTCGCCAAGGTGCTGGCCGAACACCGTGCCGCCCTCAGCGAGGAACGCCGTGCTGCCGAGGGCAAGGATGCGGTCAGGAGCAAGGCCAAGAAGAAGGACGAAGGCGAAGGCAAGCAGGTCGAAAACCTGATGGCCGCGATCGAGCGCCGCCGCACCATCGGCCTGGACCGGCTGATCAATGCGCTGGGCATCCGCCATGTCGGCGAAACCACGGCGCGGCTGCTGGCGCGGCGTTACCTGAGCCTGGACGCTTTCCTGAAAGGCATGACGGCGGACGATGCGCTGGAGGAATTGCAGCACATCGAAGGCATCGGCGGGGTGGTGGCCGAGGCCATCCACGACTTCTTCGACGAGCCGCACAATGTGAAGGCGCTGGGGCGGCTGCTGGAATGGCTGACGGTGATGGACATGGCCGCGCCGGCCAAATCCTCGCCCGTGTCGGGCAAGACGGTGGTGTTCACCGGCACGCTGGAAAAGATGACAAGGCAGGAAGCCAAGGCGCGGGCCGAAAGCCTGGGCGCGAAAGTGTCAGGCTCGGTATCGGCCAAGACCGATATCGTGGTGGCGGGCCCGGGCGCGGGCTCCAAGCTGAAAGACGCGCAGAAGCACAATGTCCAGGTGATGGACGAGGATGCCTGGCTGAAATTGATCGGCTAGATCGACCGCGTCGCGCGGTCCAGCCACTTGCGGGTCTCTTCGTCCACCAAGGGTCCGATCACATCGCGCACCCGCGCGTGATAAATGTTCAGCCAGCCTTTTTCCGCAGCCGTCAGCAGCGACGGTTCCACCAGGTTCAGGTCGATGGGCGCCAGGGTGATGGTTTCGAAGCCCATCATCTTGCGCTCGCCGCCCAGGTCTTCCGGTTGGGTGACCACGACAAGGTTCTCGATGCGGATGCCGAAGGCGCCGGTCTTGTAAAAGCCGGGCTCGTTGGAACAGACCATGCCGGGCTTCAGCGCCTGCATCACCGGCTTCTTGGAAATGTTCTGCGGCCCTTCATGCACCGACAGGTAGGAGCCCACGCCATGGCCGGTGCCGTGGTCATAGTCCAGTCCCGCTTCCCACAGAGGACGGCGGGCAAATGAATCAAGCTGCATGCCGATGGTGCCGTCGGGAAAGCGCGCGGTGGCCAGCGCGATATGGCCTTTCAGCACGCGGGTGAAACGGTCGCGCATTTCGGCGGCGGACTCGCCGACCATGATGGTGCGGGTGACGTCGGTGGTGCCGTCAGGATATTGCGCGCCGCTGTCCAGCAGGAACATTTCGCCCGGATTGATGGTGCGGTTGGTCGAACGCGTCACCCGGTAATGCACGATGGCGCCGTTGCTGCCTGCGCCGGAAATGGTGTCGAACGACACATCGCTCAAGACGCCGGTGGCGCGGCGGAAGCCTTCCAAAGTTTCCGCGGCGTCGATCTCGGTCAATGTGCCGCCCGCGGCATTGGTCTCGAACCAGGCGAGATAACGCGCCAGCGCCGCGCCGTCGCGGATATGGGCCTTGCGCATGCCTTCGATTTCCAACGGGTTCTTGCAGGCCTTGGGCAGTTGGCAGGGATCATTGCCCTGGCGGATTTTCGCACCCGCTCTTGTAAGGCGGTCGAAGATGGCGGCGGCCGCGGTGGACGGGTCCACCAGCACACTCTTGTCCTTCATCGCATCCAGTGCGGCGGCGAAGGCGCCCGGTTCATGTACCTGTACCGAATTGCCCAGATGGGCCAGCAGTTCCGGCGTGCGCTTGGCGGGGTCCAGGAACAGGTCGGCGCCGCCATCCTCATGCAGAATGGCGAAGGCCAATGTGAAAGGCGTGTGCGGCACGTCGCTGCCGCGAATGTTCAGCAGCCAGCAGACCGAATCCGCCAAGGTGATCACCGCGGCATCCGCGCCGGCTTTCTTCAACCCGTCGCCCAGGCGCAGGCGCTTGGCATCGCTCTGCTCGCCGGCCAGATTGTGCGCATGCGGCTTGGCCGGGCTGATCGGCGGGGCGGGCTGGTCGCTCCACACCGCGTCAATGGGATTGGTGTCGACGGCGACCAACCTGCCACCGGCCTTGTCGACGGCGGCCTTCAGATGCATCACGCCATGCTGGGTGTGCAGCCAGGGGTCGTAACCCAGCTTGGCGCCTTTGGGCAGGTTGTCGGGTATCCAGCCCTGCGGGCCTTCGGCGACCAGGTCGCGCGGCTCGAACAGGCTGGTGTCGGTCTGGTTGCGGACCTGCAAGGTGTAGCGGCCGTCCACGAACACCGCCGCCTTGTCCTTCAGCACCACGGCCGCGCCGGCCGATCCGGTGAAGGATGTCAGCCAGGCCAGACGCTCGGCATAGGCGGGCAGGTATTCGCCCATATGCTGATCGCTGTGCGGCACCACGAAACCGTCCAGCTCGCGTTTGGCCAGTTCGGCCCGCAAGGCGGCCAGCCGCGGCGCGCAGGTCGCGGGATCGGAGGTGTCGTCATAAGTCTGGAAGTGCTTGTCCATACCGGAAAGCTAAGCTCCCACTCATGCTTCGACAAGCTCAGCATGAGGACTTGCACCAATCCTCACCCTGAGCTTGTCGAAGGGTGGGTTTATCGCGGTTTCTCCAGCACCAGCGCGCTCCACGGCCCGGCGCGGCGGCGTCCGATGAACCGCAGGTCACGATAGAAGCTGGTGACCAGCGCTTCCTGGTTCCGCAGCAGGCCCGACAGGACCAGCATCGCGCCGGGGGCCAGCGCCTTGATGATGGACGGCGCCAGCTGGGTCAGCGGCCCGGCCAGGATGTTGGCGATCAGCAGGTCATAGGGCGCGCCATTGGCCAAAATCGGATTGGTCAGACCATCGGCGGTGGCGGCGCGGATCAGCGGACCAACGCCGTTGGCGCGGGCATTGTCGCGCGTCACCTCGACGGCGACCGGATCGATGTCGGAGGCCAGCACGCTGCGCTTCCACAACTTGGCCGCGCCGATGGCCAGCAAGCCGGTGCCGCAGCCCAGGTCCAGCACATTGCGGAAGGCGCGCTTGTTGGCCAGGTCGCTCAACACGGCCAGGCACAGCGCCGTGGTTTCGTGATGGCCGGTGCCGAAGGCCAGCCCGGCTTCGATCTTCATCGGGATCACGCCATGCGGCACGGTGCCGGCGTCATGGGCGCCATAGACGAAGAAGCGCCCGGCGCGCACGGGGGGCAGGCCCTCTTGGCTGAGCCTGATCCAGTCCTGGTCGGGCAGCGGCGCGACGGTGATGGTCAGGCCGGTGATGCGCGACAAGTAGGCGGCATCGGGTTCGTCGGTGTACAGCGCCTCGACCACCGCGCCGTCGGCGAAAGGTTCTTCGACGATCAGCACGGCCTGGGCGCTGCCGTCCAGCTCCAGCGCGGCGGCGGTGTCGCCGGCCTGCGTCTTGCTGAGCGCGACCGAGGCTTTCCACAGGGGCGGTGAGGGCATAGGCTTGTCCTAAAGGCGCGGGGCGGTATGCCGCGCCGGCGGAAGCCGGTCAACCGGCGCTGAGGAGGATGTCATGAAATACGCACTTGTCGCTGCCTTGCTGGCGTTTGCGCTTCCGGCCATGGCCCAGGAAAAAGCTCCACCCCCGGCCAAGCTGTTCGCAGGGTCTGCCGAGGTGGACGCCGCCCTAGCCAAGGTGCGGGCCGAGAAGAAACCCGGCAACAATGTCGTGGTGCTGGTGTCGGTCGGCCCCTATCCGGCGGCGCTCGAATACCGCATCCCCGGCGCCCCGCCCAGCGCCAGCATCCACAAGGCCCAGGCCGAGTTCATCTATGTCGTAGCCGGCGGCTGCACCTTGATCACCGGCGGCAGCCTGACGGACCCCAAGGACAATGGCGCCAACGTGGGCGGCAGCGGCATCGCCGGCGGGTCGTCACGCAAGGTGGCCAAGGGCGACTACATCATGGTGCCGCCCAACACGCCGCACCAGTATGCCGACGTGCAGGGCGAACTGGCGATGGTGACATTGCACATGCCGATGGCGGCGCAGTAAAGCTGGAATTTATTACGGAAGGTCAAGCATTCCGCCAGCCACAATCTCTTCGACGAAAATAGCCGGCCAAGTTAAACCCAACTGCGGGTCGTTGGCATCGTTAGTCGCCAGCCGTCCTGAGTAAACACCAACAAATTTGGTCATCGTGCGGCCGGACAAAACCGCAGGGCCGCCCGCCATAGAATGACTGCCATGGCTTCTTCTAATTACTGGTGATCCTGACATTCCTTTGCGAGATGCGGAGTCGATCAATATGACTGGCCGATCCTGATCAAGAACCTCTGGTTCTGACGCGATGCTTCCGCGTTTCCAGATTGGGTATCGGCTGGGGCCAGTTATGAATGGATAGCCCAAGACAAAAATATCCATCCCAATCTTTAGCAAAAGATTGTCTTGCGGAATTTGATTTATTGGATATGGCTCTGCGTCTGCAGGCGGATTGATTGGCAGTGCTACTACATCAATTTGATTTTTGTACTTGGGATGGACATGCCAAAGCGGATTATTGTCACTATCCCTAATTCTGTATTCTACGGGGAATTTAGTCCCGATGTTGTCTTTCTTGTTCCACCAAATTCTTAGCTTGTTGGGCTCTGCGGCAGTCTTGGTCGAAATGTGAAGTCCGGTGAATGGATCGCGACCTGAGACGTTGTGCCAGTTTGTTATCAGAAACAGATCGTTCTCAAGCTGCCAAAAAAATCCGGTGGCGATGCCTAGTCCGGTCGACTCAAACAACATCTCGAGTGGTACTGTCACGACAGAATACGAATCGATTGTTGCCATAATCTGTCAGGCCCGGCTCACGAACTGGTCGATGACGCGCTTCTCGCCAGCCTTGTCGAATTCCACCGTCAGCTTGTTGCCTTCGACATAGCGCACTCGGCCATAGCCGAACTTCTGGTGGAACACCCGGTCGTCGCGGGCATATTGCGAGGCGCTGGGGTCTGAGGTCTGGACGCTCCAGGCCTGGGCTTCGATCAGCGGCGGACGGGTGCGCATCGATCCTTGCGCGGCGCGGTTGGCCTGGGCGCGCTTCCAGCCCGGTGAATCATAGGTGCTGCCGAAATCGGCGGCATTCTGGTTGTCGCGAAAGCCGGTATAGCCGCCGTAAAAGCCTTCATCGACGGTGGCGTCGACGTGATCTTCCGGTATTTCCTTGATGAAGCGCGACGGCAGGGCGCTTTGCCAGGAACCATGCACGCGGCGGTTGGCGGCAAAGGAAATGCGGATGCGGCGGCGCGCCCGCGTCAGGCCGACATAGGCCAGGCGGCGTTCTTCTTCCAATCCGGCCAGGCCATTTTCATCCATGGTGCGCTGGGACGGGAACAGCCCTTCTTCCCAGCCGGGCAGGAAGACGGTGTCGAATTCCAGACCCTTGGCGGCATGCAGGGTCATCAGGTTGATGCGGTCGCCCGATTCATCCTGGGCGATTTCCATCACCAGCGAGACGTGTTCTAGGAAGGCGGCGAGGGATTCAAACCCCTCCATCGAGCGGACGAATTCTTTCAAGTTATCGAGCCGGCCCGGCGCTTCGGCGGACTTGTCGGCCTTCAGCATGTCGGTATAGCCGCATTCGTCCAGCACCATCTCGGCCAGTTCGGTATGGGGCAGCACCTTGGCGGTATCGCTCCAGCGCGCGAAATTGGCAGAGAGCTCGCCCAGCGCCTTGCGCGCCTTGGGCGGTAATTCGTCGGTATCGGCGATCTCGCGCGCCGCGGCCAGGAGCGGCAACTGCCGGGCGCGGGCATAGGTGTGCAGGCTGGCGACGGACGCATCGCCGATGCCGCGCTTGGGCTTGTTGACGATGCGCTCGAACGCCAGGTCGTCGTCGCCCTGGGCGATCAGGCGCAGATACGCCATGGCATCGCGAATTTCCTGGCGCTCATAAAAGCGCGGGCCGCCGATGACGCGATAAGGCAGGCCCAAACTGATAAAACGATCTTCAAACTCGCGCATCTGGAAGGATGCGCGCACCAGCACCGCCATCTGGGCAAAGGCATTGCCCTGGCGATGCAGGTCCTCGGCATCGGAGGCGACATTGCGGGCTTCTTCCTCGGCGTCCCACACGCCGGCGACGCGAATTTTCTCGCCCTGTTCGCCTTCGGTCCACAGCGTCTTGCCCAGCCGGCCCTTGTTGGCGGCGATCAGGCCGGAGGCCGCGCCCAGGATCACGGGCGTGCTGCGGTAGTTGCGTTCCAGCCTTATGACCTTGGCACCGGGAAAGTCGCGCTCAAAGCGCAGGATGTTTTCCACTTCCGCGCCGCGCCAGCCATAGATCGACTGGTCGTCGTCGCCCACCACGCAGACGTTGCCCGAACCCTTGGCCAGCAAATTCAGCCACAGATACTGGACCACGTTGGTGTCCTGATATTCGTCCACCAGCATGTAGCGAAAGCGGTCGCGGTAATCGGCCAGAATGTCAGGCTGGGTCTTGAGGATGTGCAGGGTCTCCAGCAGCAGGTCGCCAAAGTCGGCGGCGTTCAGTGCTTTCAGCCGTTCCTGGTACTGGTGATAGAGCAGCTTGCCCTTGCCGAAAGCATATCCCTGGGCTTCGCCTTCCGACACATCGGCGGGCCGAAGGCCGCGGTTCTTCCAGCCGTCGATCATGCTGGCGAGCGTCCGGGCAGGCCAGCGCTTCTCGTCCACGCCTTCTGCCTCGATCAATTGCTTCATCAGGCGCAACTGGTCGTCGGTATCCAGGATGGTGAAATTGCTTTTCAGACCCGCCAGTTCGGCGTGGCGGCGCAGCATCTTGGCGCCGATGGAGTGGAAGGTGCCCAGCCACTGCATGCCTTCGACCATGCCGCCGATCAGGGCGCCGATGCGCTCCTTCATCTCGCGCGCCGCCTTGTTGGTGAACGTGACGCACAGGATCTGGCCCGGCCAGGCGCGGCGGGTGGCCAGGATATGGGCCAGGCGGGTGGTCAGGACGCGGGTTTTGCCGGTGCCGGCGCCGGCCAGAACCAGCACGGGGCCGTCCACCGCTTCGACGGCTTCGCGCTGTTCGGTGTTCAGGCCATTGAGGTAGGGCGGCTCGCGCGGGACCGGCGCGGTCGAAGAAGGCTCTTCGAACGCCGAATCCAAGGGGTCGGAATAACGGTCGCCATAGCCGCTCATGCGGGCAACCGGGGTGTGTGAAGCATGAGAACGATATTAGAACGTGGGGGCCGAAAAGCCCATCTAATTATCGTCGGCGTCCTTTTCCAGCCTGTGGCTGGACAGGCTTTGATCGGCCTTGTCCTTGCGCGCTTCAGCCAGGTTCCGCACTACCTTGGGCGTGCCGTGCAGCACGCGGTTGGCCGCGGCGGTCTTTTCTTTTTCCGCCCTTGCCTTTGCCTTCCTGGCCCGGTTCAGGTTGACGATCTCAGCCATTTTCGCGGGCCGTGGCGCGGGCATAGGCCGGGCGGTCGGTGACGCGCTTCACATAGGCTTCCAGCAGTGGCGTGGAGTCCAGCAGCGGCGATCCCATGAACATCTTGAAGGTGGTGGCGATCAGGATGTCCACGGCGCTGAACTTGTCGCCCAGGATGTACGGCCCCTTTTCCAGAGTCGTGTTTACGAACGCCATCACTTCATCGGTCTTGACCCAGCCGGCGGTGCCGCGCGGGATTTCCCATTTCATGTAGGCGCTCATCCAGGCCGGCTCCATCACGCCGGCGTAATAAGCCAGCCAGGAGACATAGGCGCCGCGTTTGGCATCGCCCACCACAGGACCGATGCCGTTCTGGGTGAACTTGTCGGTGAGATAGAGCGCGATGGCGCTGGATTCGAACACCAGCGTGTCGCCGTCCTTCAGCGCCGGCGACTTGCCGTGCGGATGGGGATTTTCCGGATCGACGCCGCCGGTGCCGTCGGGGCGGCGGATATTGGCGATGCGGTGAATTTCATAAGGCGCGCCCAGTTCTTCCAGCAGGAAGATGAAGCGCGAGGAGCGGGTGCGGGGGTGGTGATAGAGTGTGAGCATAGGCCAAGGCTATTGCCTGGCCGCGAGGGCGTAAAGCCTGAGTGCGCTGGCCAGCGGCCGTTCACCGCGCGTTGCGTCAATCTGGGCCACCAGCGCAGCCAGGCTGATGCGCTGTTGTTGGGCAGATTGGTCGATCACCGCCCAGAACTCCGCCTCCAGCGCGACGCTGGTGCGATGCCCGGACAGGGAGAAGGAGCGTTTTTTCAGGCTCATCGCCCCACCTTCATCGGATCGCCCGCCAGTCCAGAATGTCCAGTTCCTTTGCCAGTTTGTCGCCGCCGGGACGGGGCGGCATCAGCACTTTGGGCCGTTTCAGATTTGTGACGGCGCCGGCCGCGATCACGGCATTGCGGTCGGTCCAGCCGTCGGTGTCCAGCAGCCGCACCCGGCCCCATTGCCGGCGCAGGGCGCGGACCAGGTCATCGGGTGTGTCATCATCATCGTCGGCCACGATCACATTCATCAGGAACAGGCTGTTTTTGGGCTTCATCCGCGACTTGGCCAGCTTGAAGAACTCCGGCTGCATGAAGGCTTCCGGCATGCCGCCTTCGCCGAAGGCATCCAGCACCAGCGCGTCGTGGCGCGCACGATGCGTCTTGAGATATTCGATGCCGTCCGCGACATGGCAGGTCACCGCGTCGGGCAGGTGGAAATACTTCTTCGCAATGTCGAAGCTGAACTTGTGCAGGTCCACCACCGTGACCTGGACGTTGCTGCGCACCAGCATGGTGGCCAGCGTGCCGCCGCCGCAGCCGATCATCAGCACGTCGCGTGCGCCGGCCTGCATCAGGAAGAAATACATGGCGTGGATGTAATCGGCTGTGGACACGCCATGCGCGTCGGCGGCGCTCTGGTGATATTCCTTCTGCCAGTAGCTGACCTTGCCGGTGCGGCTGTCCTGGATGATGTAGTGGCCGGGCGCCGGGATGATGCGGTTGGTGGTCATTTCCAGTAATCCGGCAGTCCCGGCCTGGTCGCCGCCAGGATAGCGATGGCATCGGCGCCATCCGCGCCCCGGGCTTTCAGCGCATCATACAGCCGCCGGTACAGCTTGTCCTTGGTGTCGGGCGGCAGGGATTCGAATGCGGTGCTGTAGATCATGTAGCTCAGGGGATAGCGGAACAGCCGGTGGCTGAGGTCGAAGCTGCGCAGGCTGCGGCCCTTGCCGTCGAAAGGGCCGCGTTTGGTGAAGTCTGCGGTGAAGCCGGAATTGCCTTCGATCGGGCCGGGTAGGGGCACCTCGCTGGCGAAGGTCATGTAGGCGACCAGATCGTCCAGCCCGGCCTCCGAATATTGCTTGTTCAGCACAAAGACCCGGTTGGTGAAGCCGGTCTGATGCTCCAGGGTCATCAGCGCCACGATATCGCTGGTGGGTTTCAGCGCATGGGCGGGATCGAAACGGTCCGCCAGGCTGGCCAGGGTCGGGCCGCCTTCGGCCGGCAAGTCGTACGGCTTGTCGGGATCGGGCGCGGTGATGTTGCCCAGGTGGCGCATGTTTTCGGTTTTGCCGGTGACGTACCAGCCAGCCCAGCGATCCTGGAAATCGCGCGTCTGGTCGGTCACGTCGAAGGGATGGGCGGGATTGGGAATCTGCGGCATGCCGTCAGCGGTGGCGATGATGTTGGCCACGATCCAGCCCGGCGCCACATTGTTGACCATGCCGTGGCAGACCGCGCAGCGCGCGCTTTCTTCCACCAGCTTGGGCGATCCCTTGGCATCCGGCGCGTTGTTGTCGAGGGTGTAGAAAACAAGGCCGCCGCGCCGGTCATTGGCGAGGATCTCGATCAGCCCGCCGGGATGCACCGCGCCCACCGAGACGTCGTCGTTGAAGTAAAGGGTACGTGGCGTTTTGGGAGTGATGCGGTCGAACTGCAGGCTGGAGCTGGTGAAGGGCAGGACCTGGGATTCCGGCGAAACCTTCAAGGCCTTCAGCACGCTTTCCAAATAGCCATGGCCGCCCGGCGCATAAGCCAGCTTGACCTCGCCTTTGGCCAGCCTGGCTTCCAGCGCCGCCACGACATTGGTGGTGTCCGGTTCGCTGTCGGCGCGCGCCATCGCGATCGCCGCCACGGCCAGCGGCAGCATGAGAAAGAGCCGTGTCTTCATGCGGCGCGGGATATCACTTCGGCGCGATCATGTCTTCAGGCTTCACCACGGCGTTGAACTCCGCCTCGGTGACATAGCCCCCGCCGACCGCTTCTTCCTTCAGGGTGGTGCCGTTCTTGTGCGCGGTCTTGGCGATCTTGGCGGCATTGTCATAGCCGATCTTGGGCGCCAGCGCCGTCACCAGCATCAGTGAGCGTTCCAGCCCGGCCTTGATATTGTCGCGGCGCGGCTCGATGCCGGCCACGCAATTGTCGGTGAAGCTGATGGCGGCGTCGGCCATCAGGCGCACGCTCTGCAGGAAATTGTAGGCCATCACCGGGTTGTAGACGTTCAGCTCGAAATGACCCTGGCTGTCGGCAAAGGTCAGGGCGGCATTGTTGCCGAAAATCTGCACGCAGACCTGGGTCAGCGCCTCGCACTGGGTGGGATTGACCTTGCCCGGCATGATCGACGAACCCGGCTCGTTTTCCGGCAGCGCCAGCTCGCCCAGGCCCGAGCGCGGACCCGAGCCCAGCAGGCGGATGTCGTTGGCGATCTTGAACAGGCTTGCGGCCACCGTGTTGATGGCGCCGTGGCTGAACACCATGGCGTCATGGGCGGCCAGTGCCTCGAACTTGTTGGGGGCGGTGGTGAACGCCATGCCGGTGATCTTGGCGATCTTGTCGGCCACCATCTTGTCGAAGCCGATGGGGGCGTTCAGGCCGGTACCCACGGCGGTGCCGCCCTGGGCCAGTTCCATCAGCTTGGGCATGGACTGTTCGATGCGGGCGATGCCATTGGCGACCTGGGTGGCATAGCCGGAAAATTCCTGGCCCAGGGTGATAGGCGTGGCGTCCTGGGTATGGGTGCGCCCGATCTTGATGATGTCCTTCCAGGCAGTGACCTTGGCGGCCAGCGCGGTGTGCAGGTGCTTGAGCGCGGGCAGCAGGCGGTGCTGGATCTCCTCGGCGCAGGCGATGTGCATGGCCGTGGGATAGGTGTCATTGGATGACTGGCTCATATTGACGTGATCGTTGGGATGGACCGGCTTTTTGCTGCCCATCGTCCCGCCCAGCATCTCGATGGCGCGGTTGGAGATCACTTCATTGGCGTTCATGTTGGACTGGGTGCCCGAGCCGGTCTGCCACACCACCAGCGGAAAATGCTCGTCCAGCTTGCCGTCGATGACTTCCTGGGCGGCCTTGATGATGGTCTCGCCGATGGTCTTGTCGAGCCCGCTCAGCGCCATGTTGGTTTCGGCGGCGGCGCGCTTGACGATGCCCAGCGCCCGGATGACCGGGGCCGGCTGCTTTTCCCAGCCGATCTTGAAGTTGCCCAGGCTGCGCTGGGCCTGCGCGCCCCAATAGCGGCTGTCGTCAACCTCGATGGGGCCGAAAGTGTCTGTTTCGGTGCGGGTCTTGGTCATGGAATGGGGTCTTTCGAAATGGATTATTTTTTGCGAAATGAATCCAGGCTGACCACTTCGCCCGGCTTTTCGCCGGCGGCGGTGGGCGCGGCCTTGGCCGCTTCGGGTGCTTCAACCTCGGCGACAGGTTCCGGTGTGTTGGTCGGCACCATCACCGGCCCGGTGGCGGGCTTGGCGACATCGCCTTCGGCGCGGAACTGCAGGCCGAACTGCACGCCTGGGTCGAAAAATGCTGTCAGGGCATTGAAGGGAATGTGCAGCGGCGCCGGCAGCTTCTTGAAGGTCAGGGTTACCTCGAAATAATCATCCTTCACCTTCAGCGCCCAATACTGGTGCTGGATGATGATGGTCATCTCGTCGGGATACTGCTCCTTCAGGAAATCGGGAATGTCCACACCGTCAGCATGGGTCTTGAAGGTCAGGTAGAAATGATGCGCGCCGATCAGGCCGGACTTTTCGATGCGCCGCAACGCGTCGCGCACGACGCCGCGCAGCGCCGAGTCGGTAAGAGCCTGATAACCGATAAAGTCTTTTGCCATATGCCTTCGGAGACTAAGCGCCGGTTGGGTGGAGTCAATTGCGGCAGGAGGCCTGGGCCGCCCGTGCAGGGCTATTTTGACGCAATTGCGAAGAAAACGGAACCGGACCGGCGTAAACGCCGTTGTGAATAAGCGGTGCCAGTAACCCCCGGAAACCCGTCATGAAAATTGCGCAGATCGCCCCTTTGGTGGAAAGCGTGCCGCCCACCTTGTATGGCGGTACCGAACGGGTGGTGTCCTGGCTGACCGAGGAGCTGGTGGCCGAAGGCCATGAAGTAACCTTGTTTGCCTCGGGCGATTCCCGGACCGCCGCCAAGCTGGTGCCCATCGTGCCCCGCGCGTTGCGATTGGATGGCATTCACAACTCGACCCCCTACAACATCATCATGCTGGACCAGGTGGCGGCGCGGAGCCACGAATTCGACGTGATGCATTTCCATATCGATTTCTTCCACTACCCCCTGTTCCGCAACATGGCGCACAAGACCCTGACCACTTTGCACGGGCGCCAGGACCTGCCGGAGCTGCCCGCCCTCTACCGCGCCTTCCCCCACATGCCGCTGGTTTCGATTTCCAATCATCAGCGCATCCCCGTGCCGCCGGTGAACTGGTGCGGCACCGTCTATCACGGCCTGCCCGAAGGCATGCTGAAAGAAGGCAGCGGCGCGGGTGGCTACCTGGTGTTCCTGGGCCGCATTTGCGCCGACAAGGGCATTCTGCCCGCCATCGAGATCGCGCGCCGCGCCGGCATGAAACTGAAAGTGGCGGCCAAGGTCGATCCGGCTGACCAGGAATATTACGACGAACAGGTTAAGCCGGTGCTGGACGCCAGCCCGCACGTGGAATTCATCGGCGAGATCAATGATGGCCAGAAGCAGGAATTTTTGGGCAACGCCGCGGCGCTGCTGTTCCCCATTTCCTGGCCCGAACCTTTTGGTCTGGTGATGATCGAAAGCATGGGCTGCGGCACGCCGGTGATCGCCTTCAATTGCGGCTCGGTGCCCGAGATCATGGAAGATGGCCTGACCGGCTATGTGGTGGAGACCGTGGATGAAGCGGTCGCCGCCGTGGCCAAGCTGAATCGGCTGTTCCGCCCCTCCATCCGCTCTCGTTTCGAGGAACGCTTCAGCGCCCGCGCCATGGCCCGCGAATATGTCAAGATTTACCAGTCCCTGCAGGCGCAGGGCACAACACCCGAGGCGGTGAAATTCGCCGCCGAATAATTTGAAACGCGAGGAATTTTATGGAGGCCAAAACCCTCCCGGACGTGGCCGACGATATTTCGACTTTTTATATTCAGGCGACGGAATCCATCCAGGAACGCTGGCCCCGCACTCTCAAGCAGGGCGATACCTTTGCCATGTTCGATGCGCTGGGCGATTGCATCGCGCCCGGCCTGACGCCGGGCGGGGTTTTCCACAACGACACGCGCTATCTGTCGGGGGTGCAATTGCTGATCGACGGCCAGCGGCCGCTGCTGCTGTCCAGCGCGGTGGAGAATGACAATGTCATCCTCACCGTCGATCTTTCCAATCCCGACATCTACCAGGGCAGCGCCATCATCCTGCCGCGCGAAGTGCTGCATATCCGGCGCTCGAAATTCCTGTGGCAGGGCACCTGCCATGAGCGCATCGCCATCCACAATTTCGACGCCAGGGCGCAGAAATGCTGGCTGGCCCTGAACTTCGCCGCCGACTTTGCCGACCTGTTCGAAATTCGGGGCATGCAGCGGCCCAAGCGCGGCGAGACCAGTACGGCGGTGATCGGCGGCACCAAGACCATCTTCCGCTATGTCGGCCTGGACATGGTCGAGCGGCGCAGCGAGATCGGCTTCGATCCGCCGCCGCGCCAGCTGTCCAAAGCCCAAGCGCTGTACCAGCTGGAATTAGAGCCTGGCGAGCAGTTCGCCATTCAGATGACGGTGCGCTGTACCGATTCCAGCATGAAGCGGACGCCGGTATCGGAGTCCTTCTCCGAGCCCTATCGCGCGGCGCGGCGCGGGGCGGTGCGCGCCGCCAGCCTGGGCGGCAGCGTCGCCTCCAGCAACGAATTGGCCAACCGCATGCTGCACCGGGCAGGCGCGGACCTGTCCATGCTGGTGACCGATACGCCGCAGGGGCCGTATCCTTATGCCGGCACGCCCTGGTTCTCCACGCCGTTCGGGCGTGATGGCATCATCACCGCGCTGCAGATGCTGTGGCTGGACCCGGAGCTGGCCCGCGGGGTGCTGAAATATCTGGCGGCCCACCAGGCGACCGCGCTGGATGACCGCGCCGATGCCGAGCCGGGCAAGATTTTGCACGAGACGCGCTCCTGCGAGATGGCGGTCCTGGGCGAAGTGCCGTTCGGTCATTATTACGGCAGCATCGATTCCACGCCCTTGTTCATCCTGTTGGCGGCGCGTTATTTCCAGCGCACGGGCGATGCAGAAACCATGCGCGCCTTGTGGCCCAACCTGGAAGCAGCGTTCGACTGGATCGACAAGTATGGCGACCGCGACGGCGACGGCTTTGTCGAATATTACCGGGTCAGCGAAAACGGGCTGACCAACCAGGGCTGGAAGGATTCGGCGGACTCGGTGATGCATGCCGACGGCCAGCTCGCCACCGGCCCGATCGCGCTGTGCGAAGTGCAGGCCTATGTCTATGCCGCCAAGTCCGAGGGCGCCGTGCTGGCGGCGGAACTGGGCTATCGCAGCCGCGCGCATCAATTGCAGGACGCGGCCGAAAAGCTGCGCCAGGCTTTTGAAGACAAGTTCTGGCTGGAAGATCTGGGCACCTATGCCATTGCGCTGGACGGCGACAAGAAGCCGTGCCGGGTGCGCAGCTCCAATGCTGGTCAGGTGCTGTTCTGTGGCATCGCCGCGCCGGAGCGGGCGCAGAAGGTCGCCGCGACGTTGATGATGCCGGAAATGTTCTCGGGCTGGG
>JBBQBL010000029.1:0-17625 GCA_038317805.1 Micropepsales bacterium | reverse complement strand
GGTTCCCCAGGTCGTAAATCAGGCAACCTTCGGTCTTGTCCGGGCTGGTGCGAAATGTCTGGTAAAACGCCCGGTTGGCGGACGAGATATTCAGGTTGCGGTCCAGGATCAGCAACGCGCTGGGAACGGTCTCAACAATGTCACTCGCAGCTATATCGGACACGGCCATTTTTCCTCATCTGCCGCGACGGAGCGCGGCGTGCAGCTATGCTGCGAGCAGATTGTGAACCGAAACGCCGAGCTGGTCTTCGGTGTAGGGCTTGGGCAGGAAATGCGTTCCGACGGCGAACAAGGAGTGCAGCTTGTCCGTGATCCGGTTGGCGGTGGTGTAAAGAACTCGCAGGCCTGGGCGCATCAGGATCGCCTGGCGGGCGATATCGCAGCCGCCGTGAATTTCGGCCTTGAGGTAAACATCGGTGAAAAGCGCGTCTATTGGAGCTTGGGAACGCAGATGCCCCATCGCTTGGGCGACATCGCTGGCCGACAGGATCGTGTGACCCCAGTCCTGGATCATGGATTCGGCCAATTCTCGAATGAAAACATCGTCTTCGACGACCAGAATTACTGCCATTTAGGACTGCCCCCTGCCGAAATCACGGTCATTTCCCCCGACGTAGCGCGCCGAGGTTCCGTTTGCCGCTATAAGGGCACACGCGGTAACGCAGTTCTCGCGATTAGGTTCCCAACTAATTATGGGCCAAGCCTATTCGCCAAAGCCAACCCGCTTCTGGTGTCCGCGAACTGTGCCGTCTGGACAATGCAGTGACGCGCGTCCGACGCACCGTTTAGTGGCGCGAGCGGCCGTTCTGTCGCAAAGCGGCCAATATCCTGCCGGTGACAAAACGCTGCCCAAAGGTCATTGGCTTGCAGGCAGGAATCAGATGGTGATGCCGCCGTCCACGATGAAGTTTTGGCCCGTGGCGTACTGGGAATCGTCGCTGGCCAGCCACAGCACGATGGTGGCGATTTCCTCGGCGGTGCCGATGCGACCCAGAGGCTGGCGGGCGGTGAAGGCCTTGCGCGCGGCTTCGTAATCTCCGGTGTCCTTCAGCCGCTGCTGCAGCGAGGGCGAATCCACCGTGCCGGGGCACACCGTGTTGCAGCGAATGCCTTTGGCCACGAAGTCGGCGGCCACCGACTTGGTCAACCCGATCACGGCGGCCTTGCTGGCGCCATAGACGCAGCGGTTGGGGATGCCCTTGATGGAGCCGGCCACGGACGCGACGTTGATGATCGATCCGCCACCACCTTCCAGCATGCCGGGCAAGAACGCCTTGATCATGCGGGCCATGGCATAGACGTTGATCTGGAACGACTTCTCCCAATGGGAATCGTCATTGTCCAGAATGGTGCCGTTCTCGACAAAGCCGGCGCAGTTGAACAGCACGTCCAGCCTGCCGATCTTTTTTGCCAGCGCGGCGATGGCGGCGCTGTCGGTGACGTCCAGCCGCACCTTCTCGCAATCCACGCCGTCCAGGCCTTTCAGATCGCGATCCGTGGCGATCACCTTGGCGCCTTCGGCCAGGAACAGTTTGGTGGTGGCAAGGCCGATACCCGCCGCGGCGCCGGTGATCAGCGCAGTCTTTCCGTCAAGCTTCCTGGACATGTTGTTCCCGTATGTGCCGGTGTTGTGAGGAGTGCTCTGGTCAGGAGCGGGGGCATAATGGGGCATCGGCTGGCTCAATTCCAGTGCGCCCAGGCCGGGCGCATTGCCGCTATGGCCATGGGTGAAACGGGAATTGACACTGGCGGTCGTCCAAACGCGATGCGCCTTTTGCGGCGCACTATAAGCGGCTTTGACGAATGGCGCGAACTAGGGTTTTCTGCGTCCGCGTAGCGGAGAGCAGGTCCAGTGGGCCCGCGAAAGCAGGGAATGCCGCGAGCTTGGGCAAGCGGCCGGGGATAACAACCGCGAAATGCGGCCAGGAAAAAAGCAATGATGAAATCCAGAGTCCGTTACTTGCTGATCATGCTGATCTTCGTGGTCAGCGCCGTGGTCTATATTGATCGCAGCAACATCTCCATCGCGGGCACCTACCTCGCCGCCGACTATCATATCTCCAAGGTGCAGCTGGGCTGGGTGTTCTCGGCCTTCCTGCTGGGCTATGCCGCCTTCCAGATTCCGGCCGGCTGGGTGGTCGGCAAGCTGGGTCCGCGCAAGACCCTGACCCTGGGCCTGATCTGGTGGAGCGTGCTCAGCGTCATCACCGCCCTGGTGCCGCCCAGCATGGGCGGATCGCTTTGGGTTCTGATCGCGGTGCGCTTCGTCCTGGGCATGGGCGAGTCGGTAGCCTATCCGTCGTCCAACCAGTTCATCGCCGCCTGGTTTCCCACTCAGGAGCGCGGCAAGGCCAATGGCTGGGTGTTCGGCGGCGTCGGCCTGGGTTCGGGCACCGCCCCGCCGCTGGTCGCCGCCATCATCGCCTTTTATGGCTGGCATGAAGTCTTCTATATCTCCGCCGCCATCGGCATCGTCATCGCCGGCGTCTGGTATTATTTCGCCCGCGACACCCCCGCCGAACATCCCAGCGTGACGGAAGAAGAAAAGGCGCACATCAAGGCGGGTCAGCCGGTCAAGGTGGACGGCGTGATGCCGCCGGTGCCGTGGAAGAAGATCTTCACCAGCGTGGATGTCTGGGGCACCACCCTGGCCTATATCGCCTTCGGCTATGTCGCCTTCATCTTCCATACCTGGTTCTTCATCTATCTGAAGGATGGGCGCGGCCTTGATCTGAAAAGCAGCGCGCTGCTGGGGACCTTGCCCTTCATCGCCATGACCACCTGCTGTCTGCTGGGCGGGGTGATCAGCGACTGGCTGGTCAAGCGCTGGGGCCAGTATGTCGGCCGCAGCCTGTTCGGCGCATTCACCCTGTTCTTGTCCGCGATCTTTCTGATCATCGGCAGCCATGCCACCGACACCACCGTGGCGGTGCTGGTGCTGGCGGGCGGCGCCGGCGCGCTGTATCTGGGCCAGGCAACCTATTGGGCGGTGGCGGCCGATTTCGGCGGACCTTACACCGGCGTGATCTCGGGCCTGGTGAACATGGGCGGCCAGATCGCCGGCGCGGCGACAGCCTCGCTCACGCCGCTGTTCGCACAGATGTGGGGCTGGGAATATGCCTTCTATATCGCGGCCGGCGTCTGCCTGGTTTGCATCATTCCCTGGTTCTTCGTGAATCCGAACCGCCGCCTGCACGTGGTCGAGGAAGTCACCGCGTGAGGCTGGCGCTGGCCGGTGGCTTGATGCTGCTGGCCGGCGCCGCGCTGGCGCAGGATGCGCCGCCGCCGGTGAACGGCGATTTCGTCGCGCTGTTCTCGTCTTATTGCCTGCAGAAATTTCCCGATGACAGCGCGCTGGCGGCCCAGGCGGCAGCGGACAAGCTGGAGGCGCTGAGCCCGGCCCAGGTCAAGGCTATCGAAGGCAAACCGGACGGCATGGGCTGGATGGTGACCCGCGCCGGCGTTCCCTATTTGCTGACCATCGAGCAGGCTTCACTGCATTCCTGCGTCTTGCGACGCACCTCGGATACGGTGCTGGACGGTGCACCGCTGATCGCGGCAGCCAAAAGCTTTGTCGAAGCCAGCGGCCACAAGCTGATGCCGCCCGCTGCCTTTGCCAGACCGATGGCGGGCGGCATGGTCAGCAATTCCCTGACCCTGCAGGAGCTGGATGAAAAAGATCAGCCCTTGCCCCGGGCCTATATGTTCTTCGTGGTCAGCCATCCGCCGGCGCTGCGCGCCGACGGTTCCCTGGCCAAGGCCTTTTACGAGATCCGCTTCATGCGGCAGATGTTCCGCCAGCAGACTTGAGGCTTTATGACTTCAGCTCCGCCGCCGCGATGCCGGCCATCGCCGCCACTTCGTCATTGTCCGATGTGTCGCCGGTGACGCCGACCGCGCCGATCGGCAACCCATCCGGTCCCTTGACGATGACGCCGCCCGCCACCGGGATCAGCCCGTTGGCCGCCAGGTGACCCAGCGAGGCGATGAAGCTGGGGCGCTCGGCCGCCATCTCGCCGATCTTCCGCGAATTGACCCCCAGGGCCAGCGCCCCGGCCGCCTTGCCGCGGGCGATATCCAGCCGCAGGAACGAGGTACCGTCTTGGCGCTGGAAGGCGATGACATGGCCACCGGCATCCACCACCACGCAGGACAAGGGCTTCATGCCTGCCTCCTTGCCCTTGGCGAAGGTGGCCGAAATGATGGTGTTGGCCTTGTCCAGGCTGATGCGGAAATCGCTCATGGCGGGGCTTTCTGTTGTTTCTGGGCGTTACCCTGACGCAAAAAACGAAGCCGGAAAAGCCTGTCCCATGCTATTTGTCGGCGCATGACCAAAGCACGCAAGACCCAGATCGTGGTGGTCGGCGGCGGCGCCGGGGGGCTGGAGCTGGCCACGCGGCTGGGCGCCCGTTTCGGACGGGATGCGTTCGACATCATCCTGGTGGAAAAAAACCGCACCCATATCTGGAAGCCGCTGCTGCACGAAGTGGCGGCCGGATCGCTGGACGCCAATCTGGACGAAGTGGGCTATCGCAGCCACGGCCATGCCTGGGGCTATCGCTTCTTCTATGGCGTGATGGAAGGGGTGGACCGCGAAAGCCGCCATGTGTTGATCGCGCCCATCAAGGACGAGGACGGCCGCGAGATCATGGGCCGGCATCGCATTCGCTATGACTATCTGGTGATGGCGGTGGGTTCGGTCAGCAACGACTTCGGCACCAGGGGTGTGGCCCAGCATTGCATCTTCCTGGACAGCCGGCTGCAGGCCGACCGTTTCCGCACCAACCTGCTCAATCACTGCCTGCGCGTGTCGCGCAGCGTCAGCGGCGATCCGGCGTCCGACGCCGTTGTGCGGGTCGATATCGTGGGCGGCGGCGCCACCGGCGTGGAACTAGCGGCCGAACTGTACAATTCCGCCGCCGAGCTGCGCCATTACGGGTTGGAAGTGTTCGATGAATCGCGGCTGAAAGTGACGTTGATCGAAGCGGGCCCGCGCATCCTGCCGGCGTTGCCCGAGGATCTGGCCAAGGCGGCGCACCAGGAACTGGAAGCGCTGGGCGTGCGCGTGCTGACCGGTGAGCAGGTGGTGGAAGCCACCGCCGACGGCATGATCACCAAGTCGGGCGAATTCATCCAGGCGGACCTGCGGGTGTGGGCCGCGGGCGTGAAGGGCCCGGACATGCTGGGTTCGCTGGGTCTGGAAACCGCGCGCGGCAACCAGCTGGTGGTGAAGCCCACGCTGCAGACCACGCGCGACGAGCGCATCTTTGCCATCGGCGACTGCGCCTGGTTCGTGCCGACAGGCGAAACGCGGCCAGTGCCGCCGCGCGCCCAGGCCGCGCACCAGATGGCGGCGATCGCGTACCGCAACATCGTCGCCATGATCGCGGGAAAAAGACTGAAGGATTTTGTCTATCGCGATCACGGCTCGCTGGTGTCGCTCAGTCATTTCTCGACCGTGGGCTCATTGATGGGCAATCTGATCGGTGGGCGCATGGCGATCGAGGGCCGGCTGGCGCGCTTTGTCTATGTCTCGCTCTATCGCATGCATCTGATCGCCATTCATGGCTGGCTGAAGGGCCTGGCGCTGATCGCGGTGGGGCATGTCAATCACATCATCCGGCCCAAGCTGAAGCTGCACTGATCCATGGCGGCGGATTTCTCGAGTGACCTGATCGAGGCCGGCAACGCGCTGAGCGGGCAGGAACGTTTTTCCGAGGCGCTGGCCTGTTACGACCGTGCCGCGATGCTGGACCCGCGCGATCCCGCCATCCATCTCAATCGCGGCGTCACCTTGCAGTTGTTGCTGCGCTATGGCGAGGCTGTGGCGGCCTATGACCGGGCGCTGGCCTTGGCGCCCCATTTTGCGCCGGGCTGGAGCGATCGTGGGCTGGCGCTGCAGAACCATGGGCGACTGGCAGAGGCGCTGGAGTCTTTCCGCCGTGCTGAATCTCTGGATCCTGTCCTGGCGGCGGCGCCGCTCAATCGCGCGCTGTGCCATCTGCTGATGCAGGATTTTGAAAGCGGCTTGCCGCTTTATGAATGGCGCAAGCAGATGCCCAGGCCGATGGAGGCGCGGGTCTATGACCAGCCGCTCTGGACCGGCGCGGAGGATATCCGTGGCAAGACATTGTTCTGTTACATCGAGCAGGGGCTTGGCGATGCCATCCAGTATTATCGTTATGTGCGGTTCGCGCTGGAACGCGGTGCGCGCGTTATCCTTTCTGTGCCGACGCAGCTGGTGGAATTGCTGAAGCGCGCCACACCATCCGTCGAACTGATCGGCTGGGGCGCGGAGCCCGATGTTTTCGATTTTCATATCCCGCTGGCCAGCATTCCGCTGGCGGTGGGCATGACGGCAGAGACGATCCCCGCCGCCGATCACTATCTGGCCGCCGATCCCGGGCGCATCGCACGCTGGCAGGAAAAGATCGGCGGCCACGGCTTTCGCATAGGTATCGCCTGGCAAGGCCTCAATCTGGTGATGGGATCGGAAGGCAAGTCTTTTCCAGTTGCGGCGCTGGTGCCGATTGCCGCCATGCCCGGTGTGCGGCTGATCGGGTTGCAGAAGAATGCCGGCAGTGAACAGCTCAATCGTCTACCGCCGGGCATGACGGTCGAGAGGTATGACTTCGATAACGGGCCTGACGCATTCCTCGACACTGCCGCGATGATGAGGACGTGCGACATGGTGATCAGCGCCGACACCGCGCCGGTGCATCTGGCCGGCGCGCTGGGCGTGCCCACCTGGGTCGCGCTCAAGCATGTGCCGGACTGGCGCTGGTTCCTGGGGCGCGATGACAGCCCCTGGTATCCTTCGCTGCGCCTGTTCCGCCAGCCGGTGCTGGGTGACTGGGCCGGCGTGTTCGCCGCGATGAAGCGCGAGCTTACTTCGCGTAAATCCTGATCAGGTCGAACAGGTAATCGCGCGCCTCATACAGGACCTGGGCGCGGATGCGCTCGTTCAGGCCATGCAGCCGGCTGCCGTCCGGCTCGAAGAACATGCCGGTAAACCCATAGGTGGGAATGCCGGCAGGCGTCATGAAAGACGCGTCGGTGGCGCCGATCTCAAGCTGTGGGATGACGGGCACGCCGGGCCAGCGCTTGGCCGCCTCGGCAACCAGCGGCTTCATCAGCGCCGCCGTCAGCGGCGGCGCAGGCGCCGGATCATTGTGCGCCGCCTGGGCGGTGACCTTGATCTGCGGGTCCGCCACCAGTTCCTGCAGCTTGTCGCGCACGGTTTCCGGCGTGGTGCCGGGGAAGATGCGGCAATTGACGTTGGCGCTGACATGCTGGGGCAGGGCGTTGGTGGCATGGCCGCCATTGATCAGTGTGGCGACGCAGGTGGTGCGCATCGCGGCATTGAAGCGCGGATCGGTGGCCAGCACGGCGGCAGCCTTGGCATCCTTGTCGTTTTTCGCAAATGCGGTCATGGCTGCGCTCATCTCGCCACCAGTCAATGGCGCAAGCTGCGCGAAGTATTCCCGTGAAGCATCGGTGGACTGGGTGGGAAAATCATAAGCGCCGATCTTCAGCAGCCCGGCCGACAGATGATAGATGGCGTTGTCCTTCACCGGGCGCATGGAATGGCCGCCGGGGTTGGTCACGTCCAGGGTGTAGTTTTGTGACAGCTTCTCGCCGGCATTGATGCCCAGGGCGATGCGCTTGCCACCATTTTCCCCCATCGTGCCCCAGCCGCCTTCGGTCAGGCCGAACTCAGCATCGATCAGGGCGCGCTGGTTGGCCGCCAGCCATTTGGCGCCATTGAAGGCGCCGTTGGTTTCCTCGCCGCAGGTCAGGGCCAGCTTCAGCGGGCGCTTGTGCGCAATCTTTTCCTGTTTGAAGCGCACCATGGCGTCCACCCAGATCGCCGCCACCGATTTGTCGTCGGCGGTGCCGCGGCCATAGAAATAACCGTCTTCCTCCACCAGCTTGAAGGGATCGCGGGTCCAGTCCTCGCGCTTGGCTTCCACCACGTCCAGAGGCGCCAGCAGCAGGATGGCCTTGGCTTTCGGATCGCTGCCCGGCAGCACCGCGACCAGGCTGCCTTCCTTGGGGTGATCGGGCACGGTCAGGATATGCAGGTCGCTGTCGGGATAGCCCGCCGTCTTCAGCCGCGCCGCCATCTTCTGCGCCAGCACGGTGCAGTCGCCGGCCGACAGGGTGGTGTTGGTCTCCACCATTTCCTTGTAGATGCCGCGAAAGGCCTGCTGGCCGGGGCTCAGCGGCTGCGCGGCAACAGGCAGGATCAGGCTGGCTGCAAAGGCAGCGGCGACGGCGTTACGCATGTGGCAATTCCTGCTCTTACTTTTGACTGGCGTAGATCTTCACCACTTCATACAGGAAGTCACGGCCGTCATAGGCCGATTTCACCCGCATCCGCTCGTTCAACCCATGCGCGCCATTGCCGTCCGGATCGCCGAACATGCCCGATACGCCATAGGTGGGAATGCGTGCCGGCGTCAGGAAGGCGCCATCTGTGGCGCCGGCCGACATGGACGGCACCACCGGAATGCCGGGCCACATCTTGGCGGCCAGCTTTTCCACCGGCGCGAACACCCGCGGATTGATGGGCTGCGGACCCTTGGGCACTTCGCTGCGCTTGTCCACCAAGGTCACCTTGATCGCGGGATCGGCGACGACCTCCTGCAAGGTGGCGCGCACCTGCTCGGGTGTGGTGCCGGGGAAGATGCGGCAATTGATGTTGGCATCGGCGCGCTGGGGCAGGGCGTTGTTGGCATGGCCCGCATTGAGAAGTGTTGCGACACAGGTGGTGTGCAGGATCGCGTTGTAGGACGGATCGGATGCCAGCTTGGCCGAAGCCGCCTTGTCGGTGGGGTCCTTGGCGAAAGCGGTCATCGCTGCGCCCATCTCGCCGCCCACCTGCGGTGACAGCTTGGCGAAATATTGTCTGGTGATGTCGCTGGCCTGAATGGGGAAGGTATAGGCGCTGACCTTGGTCAGCCCTGCCGCCAGTTTGTAGATGGCATTGTCCGGCATGGGGCGCGAGGAATGGCCGCCCGGATTGGTCACTTCCAGCTGATAGTTCTGGGGAAATTTCTCCGCCGCCTGGATGGTCATCATCAGGGGCTTGCCGTCCTTGTTCAGCCGCCCGCCGCCTCCTTCGTTCAGCGCGAATTCCGCATCGATCAGGTCGCGTTCATGGGTGGAAAGCCAGCTGGCGCCGTTAAAGGCGGTGGAGGTTTCCTCGCCGCAGGTCAGCGCCATCTTCACGGTGCGGCGGTTCTTGAAGCCTTCCTGCTTCAGCCGCATCATGGTGTCGACCCATGCGGCGACCTGCGCCTTCATGTCGGCGGTGCCGCGGCCATAGAAATAGCCATTCTCCTCGATCAGGGTGAAGGGATCGCGGGTCCAGTCCTCGCGCTTGGCTTCCACCACATCAATATGGCCCAGCAGCAGCACGGCCTTGGCATGGGGATCGCTGCCCGGCAGCCGCGCCACTAGCCCGCCTTCCTTGGGATGGCCGTCGGCGGTGAAATAATGCAGGTCGGCGTCGGCGAAGCCCGCCTCTTTCAGGTGCGCACCCATCTTGTGCGCCAGCAAGGTGCAGTCGCCCGCCGACAAGGTGGTGTTGGTTTCCACCAGTTCTTTGTACAGGGCGCGAAAGCGCGCCTGGCCCGGACCGGTTTGCGCCGCTGCCGGCAAGGCCAGAGATGCGGCCAGTGCCGCACTGATAAGAATGCGCATGAAATTCCCCCGTCAGCCCAAGGGAAGCGTAGCACTGTTTGCCGCGTCTTCGAAACGATCCGGTGGATCGTTTCGCGCGGCAAACGCCGCGAGCTTGGGCGAGCGGCCGAAGCCGCTAACTCCATTTGTGGAAGGAGAAAAAAGCCGCCCCACAAAGGAAAAGGAACGCCACCAGGTGATTCCACTTCAGGCTTTCGCCAAGGTAGGTGACTGAAAAAACAGCAAATACCAGAAGGGTGATGATTTCCTGCATCGTCTTGAGCTGGGCGGCGGAATAGACCTGGTGGCCGATGCGGTTGGCCGGCACCGCCAGGCAATATTCGAAGAAGGCGATGCCCCAGCTGATCAACACCACCTGCCACAGCACGGCGCCAGGGAATTTCAGCTGGCCGTACCAGGCGAATGTCATGAAGACGTTGGAGGCCAGCAGAAGCAGGATGGGAGCAAGCGCGATAGGGATCAGGGACGTCATGGGTCAGCCGCCGTTGCAGTGGATGGTGTAGCGCAGCGCATTGGAATGTTTGCCGTCGGCATCGATCACATAGCTGCGCATGGTGATGAAATATTTGCTGGTGCCGCACTCCCAGCCGCCCGAGGCGATGACGCCGTTCTGCAGCGAGCCCGGCGCGATGTCCACCGCATAGCTGGCGGCCTGGGTGTCCTTGAAATCGCCGTCGGAATTGATCAGTTCGCGGCGGCGCATCACCACGGGGCTGCGCATGATGGTGACATGGAAATCGGGGATCACGTCCATGGGTGCGCCATTGGGGCCGATGACCGGGCCGGGGTCGCGCATCCATTCCAGCAGGGGGGAGCCTGCACCGCTGTTGGCGTCGTCTGCAGTCTGTTCGGCATTCGCCAGTTTCAGGATCGGCGTGGGCGGCGGCGGGGCCGGTTTCTTGGACCGTTTGGCGGCATCGGCGGGCGCAGCCAGCGCCACCAGGGCGACAATGATCAGGATTTTTCGCATCGGGACCTCGTTGACGCCAATCTAGCCGGGGCTTCCCGGCACTGATAGCCTTGAACGAACAGGGGCGGATTTTGATGCCGGTGAGCCAGGAAATTCCGGCGGACGTTTTCGCCAAATGCGCGCGGCGCCTTATCCCGTTCATGGCCCTGCTCTATATCATCGGTTTCATCGACCGCTCCAATGTCGGCTTCGCGGCCCTGACCATGAACCGGGACCTGGGCTTTTCGCCGGGCGTGTTCGGGCTGGGCGCCAGCATGTTTTTCCTGGGCTATCTGACCTTCCAGATTCCAACGGCGCTGCTCTTGGCACGGGCCGGGGCGCGCCGGGTTATCTTTTGCGTCATGTTGGTGTGGGGGCTGGTTTCGGCCTCCAACGCCTTCATGCGGGACGCGCACGGATTCTATGCCCTGCGTTTCCTGCTGGGCGTGGCTGAGGGCGGCTTCACCCCCAGCATGATCTATTACCTGACCCTGTGGTTTCCCTTGTCCCATCGCGGCCGTTTCACGGCCATCTTTTGCACCGCCATACCCATCGCTGGTATCGTCAGCGGTCCGCTGTCCGGCCTGTTGCTGGGCATGGAAGGGATCCTCGGCCTGCATGGCTGGCAATGGCTGTTCCTGGTGCAGGGGCTTCCAGCCGTGCTGCTGGCCTTTGTGGTGCTGGTCGTGTTGCCTGATGGTCCGGACCAGGCGCCCTGGCTGAGCGCGGCGGAGCGCGAGGTGATCGCGGCCCGGCTGGAAAGTGAAAAGGGCAGCCAGGAACGCGTGGTGGCGCGCGCCCTTACCGATCCGCGCCTGCTGCTGCTGGCGCTTTCCACCCTGGGCTCGGCTTGCGCGCTGTATGGGATCAATCTGTGGTTGCCCCAGATCATCCACGCCATGGGCTATTCCACCCGCGCCACCGGCTTTGTGTCCACCATCCCCTATATCGTCAGCATGGTGGCGATGGTGGTGTGGGCGCGGCTCAGCGATGCGCGCGGCGAACGCATCTGGCATACCGCCCTGACCATGTTCCTGGCGGCGGCGGCGCTGGCGGTGGCGGCGCTGTCGTCCAATCACCTGGTGGTGCTGGTGGCGCTCAGCCTGGCGATGGCCGGGGGATTGTCCGGCATCGGCCCGTTCCAGAGCCTGCTGACAAGCTTTGCGCGCGGTCCGGCCTCGGCCAGCGGGCTGGCGCTGGTCAACACCATCGGCACCCTGGGCGGGTTTGTCGGGCCCATCATCGTGGGCCAGCTCAAGGGCTGGACAGGCGGTTACGGCGCAGCGATGGCGGCGCTGGGTGTCGGCCAGGCGCTGTCGGCGCTGATCGTACTGGCGGCCGGAAGGCTTATTGCAATTCCAAAATCGCGTCCTTCGCCATCTTCGTGACCCGCGCCAGGGCGTCGGGTTGATAGAAGGCGATGCGCGCCTGATAGACGTCACGGCCAAAGCTTTCAGGCAGCGGCAGATAGGTGGTGGTGCCATCCGACAGGTTGAGCACTGCCACGGTGGTATCGGGGAATTCGCGGCGCAGATCCATCTGGAATTTGCTGTAGGACTCGGCCGGCGTGGACACCAGGAAAGCTTCGCCGATACGCCACACGGTGAAGTGGAACGGGCTGTTGGGGCCGTCGCCGATCTGGGCGCGGCGCGCCAGGCTGCGCTCCAGCCGCTCGATGGCAAAGCGTTCCGTTGCGGCGGCGAGCTGCGTCTCCAGCTCTTCGCGCGACGGGAAGGGCAGCAGCGGAAACTCGGTCGACACAAAGCGGCCCGACAATTCGGTGCTGACAGTCTCGCGCGGAGCCAGGCGCCAGATGCCCAGCGGCGTGCCGGATTCTTCCACGCCCTGATAGGCCAGCTGCTGGCCCGGCGGGAACATCCCCGCAATGATGGACAGCGCGGCATAGCCCAGCTCGCGGCCATTCTGGTCGGCGACCTCCGCCTTGGCTTCATAGCTGCGCCGCGGTGTCAGGTCGCCCGAAGCGCCGTGCATGAAGACGCACATGGCGCCATCGGTGTCACGCTCCACAACCTCTCGCATGGCGCCGATATAGTCCGGCGACAGAAGCCGGTTGCCGCCCCCCAGCGAAACCGGGTGACAGGCATAGTTGACGATGGTGGCGCGTATCTTGCCGTCCATGCCGGCGACGCGCCCGATCAACAGCGTATCGTCGGCCTGTTCGGCCAGGTTCAACCCGCAGATGTCGCGGCCGGTGGCAGGATCGACGGCGTCGCGGTTGAACGCCAGCCCGCAGCGGCCATAGGCCCAGCTGACGATGCCTTCGGCCAGTGATGCGCGCGCCTGCTCGATCAGGCCGAAGCAAACCTCCGTCAACCCGTCGAGATAGGCGGTCAGCTTGTCGCCGCCGGGCCGTCCCGTCATGCGCCGGTTCAGCACCGGCAGACTGTGGGAATGGGAAGGGTGGAACATCAACTGTTCCGGCTTCAGGTTGAAGCGCTTGAGAATGGCACCGCGGAGCGCGGCAACATCCTTGTCATCGGTGCAGCAGGAATCCAGCGTCAGGAAGACAAGCTCGTCCTTCCCATCCAATGTCTGGAACACCAGGCAACTCGCCAGTGCCGGGCGGTGCACGCCTTCGGCCACGTCATGCTTGGCGCTGCCCCAGGTGCGCGAATAGATGCCGACCGGCGGGGTGACATCCCTGCGTGCTGTGCCGATACGGCCATGAAATTCTGCATGCTTCAGACGAGGTGCCATATGAGCCTCCTAATGGGGTTGCAGTCCGGGCTGCCAGGACCGGATGCAGAGAATTCGCGATTTGGTGTTGGGCGCACTGTAATAACCGACCGTGGCGTTGGCGCGGTAATAATAGGCATCGCCCACGGTCGCGGGGAATTTTCCCGCGATGCCGTCCATGCCGCTGCCGGCGACCTGGTCGCCATGGCCGTCCATCACCAGATAGATTTCTTCCTCGCGGGGATGATGGTGGGGGAAATTGGTGCCGCCCGGATCGATCTCCATCACGAACAGGCTGGTGACGATATTGCCGATGTCGATGCGGTCGCGTTTCTGCGTCACGTCCCCGACCAGCAGCCGGTAATGCGTCGAGGTGGGATGGCTGCCCACCAGTTCCAGCGGCACGTTGGCGATATTGTCCTTCAGCGCATGCGCGGGCAGGGGCGTGGGCGCGAAGCCCTTTGTGCGATACCCCATGATGGCCACGGTGACAGGCGCGCTGCCGTCATTGCGCAGGGCATGCGCGACGGTGGCGGGAATATAGAGAAAATCTTCTTTGGCCAGCGCGACCTGCTCGCGGCCATAGGAGGTGGCGCCGCTGCCGTTCAGCACGACATAAATCTGGTCTTCGTCGGTATAGGCAGCGTCTTTGCAGCTGCCTTTGGGATCGACCGTCACCGTTCCGAAACGGGCGATGCTGCTGGTGGCCGACGCATCGGCGTCACCGGCGCCGAACAGCGGCTTGTAATGACAACTGGGCGTAGAGATGTCGGACGTCGCCTCGCGCGCCATGGAAAGACTGCGATGCAGGAAGGTGGGATCGATCTTGCGTTCCGGCTGGGCCTGCGCCGCAACGCTCGTCATCATCAACGCGGCAAAAGCCATGCGCCACATCATGCCGTTCCCCATGTAGAAAATCGGCCGGCGCTTTGAGGCGCCGGCCGGTTCCATTTTACTTCTTCTTGACCGCGACCAGTTCGATCTCGACCAGGGCGCCCGGCGTGGCCAGGCCGACCTGAACGGTGGAGCGGGCCGGCTTGTTGGGCTGCGTCGCCGAGCCGAAGCGCTTGCCCCATTCCGCATTCATGGCGGGGAAGTTGATCTTGTTGCCGTTGGCCGGATCGGCCACCAGGAACACGGTGCCCTTGACCACGTCGCCGAAGGTCAGGCCCAGCTTGGTGAGGACGGCTTCCAGCTTGTTGAGCACGTCATTGGTCTGCTGGGTAGTGTCACCCCAGCGGGCCGGGCTGCCTTCGGGTGCGGTGGGGTCCTTGGGACCGCCCGGAATGCCGCTGATGTAGTAAGTCGTCAGGCCAGCCGGCACCGTGACAGCCGAAGCGATGACGGGGCTGGGCGTGGCGGCGTCCAGGCGTGTCACCGTCTGTGCGTTGGCGGAGCCGGCGAAAGCGCAAAGCGCCAAAGCCGTTCCCAGGAAGGCGAGTTTCTTGGCAGTATTCATCTTGAAGTCCCCTTGTTGGAAAAAATTCCGCATAGAGCCTAACGCGGGATCCGCGAACGCGCATGTGCTAAATTGCCCGCTGCCCGCGCGCGCAGCAAACGGCTGATTCAACAGCCAGTTCTTATGCTCGTGCCTTGCGCGCCTTGTTCAGCACTTCGCGGATGCGGCGGCCCACGATCAGCTCCTCGCCCGGCTGCAGGGTCATGGACACGACCTGCAGCTTGTTGACGACGCCGGGCTTGGGCTTGCGCAGCGGCGGTATCAGGCTGCGGTTGCCCAGGGTGGATAGCGCTTCGATGCGCGGGGTGCCGGCCGCCAGTTCTTCGACGCATTGCGCCACGGTCATGCCGAAGGCCGCTTCGTCCCAATTCACCGTCAGGGTGGGATAGGAGTTGCTGCCGACGGGTGTCTCGATCGAGGTCGTCACGCCCGGCACGGTCTCCGCCAGCTTGGCGACGCGCTCGACACGGCCCTGCCATTCCTTGTTCAGGGCGTTGAGATCGGCCTTGGCCCAATATTCGACGGCGGCCAGGATGCCCATGATCTCCTCCTTGCCAACCTTCATGGCGCGGCACACCGCCCCTTCCCAGGGCGCACTGTTGGCCATGCCCGCTTCGATCAGGTCCTTGCGCCCGAGCAGAAGGCCCGAACATTGCGGACCGCCCAGGCCCTTGCCGCCACTGATGGCGTAGAGATCCACGCCCCACTTGGCGAACTTGGTGAAGTTCTCGAAAGGCGGCACCGAGGAGGATGCATCCACCAGCAGCGGCACGCCGGCCGCCTTGGTGACCTTGAGCGCTTCTTGCACCCGTTCATCGCGAAAGGTGGTGTAGACCAGGCATGTCTTGGGTCCGATGGCGCCCGCCAGATCGGCCTGCGTCGGCGCCAGCACCAGCTTGCCGCCGGCCAGCCGCAGCGCGCTGTCGAAGGCATTGCGGCCGCCCAGCATCACCACTTCGTTCTTGAGACCCGTGGTGTCGGGCAGCTGCCAGATCTTGTCGGGATCGGTGCCGGCGATCACCGCCGCCACCGCGGTGGACATGGCGGCGGCCGCGCCGGACGTGACCATGCCGAACTCGGCGCCGGAGATTTCCGCCAGCCGCTTGCCTGCTGCATGCTGCAATTCGAACATGTCCACGAACTGGTGCGAGGCTTCTTCCACCGCGCGGCGTACTTGCGGTAGCTCCAGCGAGCCGCCGACATAGGTATAGGTGCCGCGCGCATTGATCAGCGGACGGATGCCCAGCTTCTCATAGGCATTGCCCGTCGTCTTGGCGGACACGGTCTTGGCAAAGCTCTGGGTCGCCATGGTGGCGAACAGCGGTGTGGCAGCCATCAGCTTGAGGAAAGCGCGGCGGCGGGCGCCATTCGAAACCGTGTTGGTCATGGAAATTTCCCTCAGCTTTTTGACGCGCGGAGCCTATCCCAACCGGGACCCTTTTCAATTGCGCACGAAAAACCCGCCGGGTGCGCCGGCGGGTCTTTACAAAAAACTTACACGCAGATTCAGCGTGGCGTTGTTGCGATGGACTTCTTGATCGCGTCCAGGGTCCGTTCGATGGTCCGCTGGGTCAGCATGCGGCCGATTTCCGCGCTGGCGTGGCGGGGATCGCCTTCCACGCCGTTCTTGCCATTGCCCGCTTCCAGTCGTTCCTTATGAACCATGGCGGGGTCGATATACATCATCTGCGAGGTGTCGCGGACGTCGGAGTGATTGCCGAACTCTTCCTTCTTGATGCCCATCTTCATCATCTCGGCCTGATCGCCCGCCAGGTCGCCACGGTAATAAACGGAGATGGCATGTACCCGGACCGGCGTGGAAGCCCATTCCGCGTTCAGCTTGGCGGCGACGGCATCCTGGCCGGCTGTGTCGGAACCGTGATCGCCGATCAGCACGATGTCGCGGAAGCCATGCAGTTTCAGGCTGCGCGCCACGCCTTCCACCACACCTGCATAGACATCTTCCGGCACGCCGATGGTGCCCGGATATTTCAGATGTCCCGAGGGCGGATCGTATTTGCCTTCGGGCGTAAAGGAGATCACCGAGGTCACCAGCGCATTGCCCAGGCGATGTGCGATGGTCTGGGCATTGGCGAAGACGCGGAAATTATGTTTGCCGGTTGCCATGGCGGGACCGTTCTGCTCGGTGCCGCCGCTGGGCACGATGGCGATGGTCTTGCCGGCCGCGATGGCGTCCCGGATTTCATAGGACGTCATCCGCTCCATCAGCACAGTGTCGGCGGCGTATGCGGGCGTCCCCATGCAGAGAACAGCGATCAGAGCCAAGTGTTTCTTCATCGGGGCCTCCCAGCCATTCTTGTTTTTATATCCGGCGAAAACGTCAGTGGATGCGCTTGACCTTGTAGATCTTGCCGTCGTCCTTGACCGTCATCAGATAGACGCGCATGGCGTCGGGGGTGATGGTGACTTCCATCTCCTCGGCGGGCCTGCGCCAGTAGGCGGTATGATGGGCGGCATCTTCGGCTTGCTGTTCCCACACCTGGCCGTCCTGCAGCGTGACGGTGAAATATTTGCGCCTTTTGTCGATCTCATAGGACTGCATCGGCATGTTCTTCACGATGGGCTTGGGGCTGGTGAAGATGCCGGCGAACATGCCGCGCTCGCGCGGCATGGGCGGGGGGCCGGGCGGCGGCGCGGGCTGCGCCGGCGCGGCGGAGGCATATTGCTGGGGAACCGGTACGGGCGCCGGGACAGGCGCGCGCGCGGCGGCGCCCGGCGCCGCAAGGCCCAGCTGGACGCGCATGGGCCCGGCGGCGGCGTAATAGCAATCCAGCCACTGGCGGGAATCGCC
>JBBQBL010000028.1:0-17780 GCA_038317805.1 Micropepsales bacterium | reverse complement strand
CGACAAGCTGATTAAGAGTCAGCTGCTCTACCAACTGAGCTAATCACCCAAGCACTGTCCGAAAGGCTTGGTTTTCCTTCCGGGGAGCGGCCTCATAGCAGAGGGATAACCCCCCTGTCCAGAAAAGGTGTGGGAACCCCTGTGGGTGGATTTTTGGGCCGTTTTCAGCCCCAAAACCGGCCTAGATGATGCCGCCGGAATGGCGCGGGATTTCCACCTGGCGGTGGATGTGCACGCTCATCAGCAGGCCGAATCCGAACATCACCGTCAGCATGGCGCTGCCGCCATAGGACAGAAGCGGCATGGGAATGCCCACCACCGGGATCAGGCCCATCACCATCAGCCCGTTGATCATGATGTAGAAGAAGAAGTTCAGGATGATGCCCATGGCCAGCAGGCGGCCGAACTGGCTGCGGGCGCTCATCGCGGTCTGCACGCCATAGAAGATCACCACCGCGAACAGCACCAGCAGCGCCAGCGCCCCGACAAAGCCGAATTCCTCGCAGAAGCTGGTCCAGATGAAGTCGGTCTGCTTTTCGGGCAGGAAGTTCAGCCGGCTCTGGGTGCCCTGAGTGAAGCCCTTGCCGGCCACCCCGCCGGACCCGATGGCGATCTTGGCCTGGGTGATGTTCCAGCCCTTGCCCAGCGCGTCCTGCTCGGGATGGATGAAGGTCTCGACCCGCGCCTTTTGATAGTCATGCAGCACAAAGCGCCAGGCCAGCGGCACCGCGGCCGCCACCGCGCCGAGTGTGGGCGTGATCCACCACCAGCTCAGCCCCGCCAGGAACAGCAGCGAGCAGCCATCGGCCAGGATGATCAGGGTGGTGCCCAGATTGGGCTGCAGCACCACGAAGATGGCGGGAATGCCGATCATGGCCAGCCCGATGGCCAGCGGGACCGGCTTGGAGACTTCCTCGATGCTCTTGCCGTGCAGAAAGCGCGACAACGCCAGCACCAGGCCGATCTTCATCAATTCCGATGGCTGCAGGTCCAGCGGCCCCAGCGAAATCCAGCGCTGGGCGCCCAGGCCGACATGGCCCACCACATCCACCGCCACCAGCAGCAGCAGTGCAATGCCATAAGCGGGATAGGCGAGCGACATCCACACCCGTATGTCGATTACCGACGCGGCCAGCATCACGATCAGGCCCAGGGCGAAATGCCCGATCTGGCGCAAGGCCCAGGGCTGGAAATGCGCGTTCGCCACCGAATAGAGCATGGCGATGCCCGCCAGGCCGATCATGCAAATGAGAAGCACCAGGCCCCAATTCACTTCCAGCAGCTTGTCGGCGAAGGAAAGCGTGCGCTTGGCGGCGGCATAGGGACGAAGCGCCATCAGCCGCCTGCCTTCACCGGCTGGGGCGGTATGGGCTGGACGGCGCCCTGCACCCGGGGCGGGGCGGCGCTGGCGGCATTGGTCACCGGCCAGGCGGCGGGCATCCTGGCGGGGTCGCGCTGCTGGCACAGCAGCATCACGTCACGCGCGATCGCGACATGGGGATGGGCCGGCACCGCGCCATGCTCGATGATGGTGACAATGGCGTATTTGGGATCGTTGACCGGCGCGTAACCGATGAACAGCGCATGGTCGCGCAGTTTCCAGTCCAGCGCGCTGTTCTTGGTCAGGCCGCGACTATGCTCTTCCTGGGTATAGACGCGCACCTGCGCCGTGCCGGTCTTGCCACCCATCTCAAAGCCAGGCTCGGCGATACGCCAGGAAAAGCCCGTGCCGCCGCCTTCATTCATCACCCGGCTCATGCCATTGCGGACCCGCGCCAGCGCCTCGTCCGAGACATCCAGCCTGGCGAATTCCTTGCGCGGCTGAATCTTGCCGCCCACCGAATGGACGATGCGCGGCGAAACCATCGTGCCGCTGGCGAGGCGCGCCGTCTGCTGGCACAGCTGCAAGGGCGTCGCGGTGACATAGCCCTGGCCGATGGCGACGCTGAGCGTGTCGCCCTGCTGCCAGGCTTGCTTGTAGGTCCTCTGCTTCCAGGCGCGCGACGGCACCAGGCCGGAATGCTCGCCCGGCAGCTCGATCCCGGTCAGCGAACCCAGGCCCAGCTTGCGGGCGGCTTCCTCGATCTTGTCGATGCCGACGCGGCGCGCCGTCTCGTAGAAGAACACGTCGCAACTGTTCTTGATGGCGCCTTCCAGGTCCATGGTGCCGTGGCCCTTGTGTTGCCAGCAATGGAAGGCATGGCCGCCGAAATTGTAGACGCCGTTGCAGTTGACCCGGAAATCCGGCGTGGCGATGCCCGCATCTACCGCCGCCAGGGTCAGCGCCGTCTTGAAGGTGGAGCCGGGCGGATAGATGCCGCCCATGAACTTGTTCAGCAGCGGCTTGTGATCGCTGGTTGTCAGATCGCGCCATTGCTGGCCCGACAGGCCGACATTGAAGAAGTTGGGATCGAACCCGGGCGTGGAGGTCATGGCGATGACGTCGCCCGTATGCACGTCCATCACCACACAGGCGCCGCTTTCCTCGCCGAATTTGTCGGCCACCAGCTTCTGCACTTCATGGTCGATGGTCAGGTAAATGTCTTCGCCAGGCTCGCCCGCGTCCTTGCCCAGCTCGCGGATGATGCGGCCATAGGCGTTCACTTCGACACGGGACGCGCCGGCGCGGCCGCGAATTTCCTTTTCGAACTGCTTTTCGACGCCGCGCTTGCCGATGCGCATGCCCGGCAGGTTCATCAGGGGATCGTCGTCATGTTCGATGTCCTGCGGCGATACCGAGGCGACATAGCCCAGGACATGGACCAGCTCTTTCCCAAACGGATAATCGCGGGTCTCGCCGACATCGCATTGCACGCCCGGCAGGTACGGCAAATGCAGGTTGACGCGTGAGAATTCGTCCCAGGTGAGATTTTCGGCCACCGGCACCGGCACGAACTTCTTGTTCATGGCGATGTCGTGGATGACCTTTTTCTTCTGCTGGTCGCTCAGCACGATCACCTTGCCGATCGTGTCCAGCGCCTGGGCCACGCCTTCGGTGGCCTGTTCGCTGACCAGCAGCACGCGGTAATTGCGCCGGCTGTTGGCCAGCTCGACGCCGAAACGGTCCATGATGCGCCCGCGCGGCGGCGCGATCAGGCGTTCAGAGACGCGGTTGTCCTCGGCCTCGACCATGTACTGGTCGCCGTCGCGTATCTGCAGCTGGTACAGACGCCCCGCCAGAACCGCGAACACCGCCGTCATGCCAGCACCCATGCCCACCGAGCGGCGGGTGAAGGTGGCGTAGCGGCTTTTGTCCTTCTTATCGAACAGCGGCATCAGATGTCGCCTCGCGATGCGCCGACCAGTCTATGATGCAGCCAGCCTGCCACCAAGGCGGTGGGGGCATAGAACAGGACCGTCATCGCCAGCTCGCCGATGATGGGCGACAGCGGCGGCAGGTGAACGCCGGGGGTGAGGAAGGCCAGGAACGCCACCGTCATCCAGGCCACCGCACAGCAGAAAGCGCTGGCTGCGGCAAAGCCCACCACCGCCACCAGCCCCGAAAGGCCGGCAAAACTGTCGCGCTGGCGCGCCACCAGGGCATAGGTCAGCACAAAGGACAGGGTCCACACCCCCGGCGGGCCTCCCGACATCACGTCTTCGCTGAACCCGATGGCCAACGCCACGGCCGGGGTCATCAGGTCGGGCCTGACCAGGCACCAGAAATAGACCGGCACCAGCGCCAGCAGCGGCGACGGCACCAATCCGCCCAGGATGGAGATGGGAATGTTGGCGATGAAGACGCAAGCCAGGCCGAACAGCAGCGGCACCAGCGCGACCAGGAAACGAAAACGGGGGGCTGAACTGGCCCGTTCCAGGCTGGCCATGGTCAGCGGTCCATGTCTTCGGCCGGCGCGGCCGGGTCGGTCACGACAGGCTTGGGCTTGGGCGGGACCGGCGCGGCGGCAACCGGAGCCGGCGGCGGCTGCAGGGCTTGCGGCTTCAGGCCGGCGGCCTCCGCCGGCAGCTGCGCGGTGGCTGGCGGGATTTCCGGCGGTTTGGAGAAGTTCAGGATTTCGACGTCCTGGCTGGCGCCGGGGTCGGCCAGCAGCGCCACGCGCCATCCGCCATTGCCGTCGCTGACCACGGTGCCGATGGGCAGGCCGGACGGCAGAAGCCCGCCATCGCCGGAACTGGTGACCTGGTCGCCGTCATGGAGCGTGACCGTGTGGGACACCATGTCGATGGTGGGATAGGTGCTGTTGTCGCCCGTCATCATCGCCTGGATGTTGCCGGTATTGCCCACCGAGGCGGAAATCGTGACGGGGATGCGGCTGTTGAGGTCGGTCAGCAGGATTACCCAGCTGGTGCGTTTGCCGGTCAGATAAATGCGCCCGATCATGCCGCGGGCATCCACCACCGCCTGGCCCGGCAGGGCATGGTGCTCGCGCCCGGCATCCAGGATCATGGTCTGCAGGAAGGGCCGGTTGGCCCGGCCGATCACCCGCGCCAGAACGGCATTCATCTGGGGATCAGGCACCGCATGCAAAAGGGTCTGGTACCGCCCGACCCGGCCCTGCAGCACGATGGCCACGTTGCGCCACTGGCGCAGGCGGGCATTTTCTTCCTTCAGTTTCAGGTTCTGCTGATAGACCGAGAAAATCTCGGTGATCGAGCCCATCCAGCGGTCAAAACCCGCCACGGGCGCGCGCACGGTTTGCAGAACGGGCGCCAGCATGTCGGTGACATGGACGCGGGCCTTGTCCAGGAGCCCGCTTTGCGCCTTGCCCAGCAACACCAGGACGACCGCAAGCGCAATGACGATGACCAGCGGAAGCTGGGCATTGCTCTTGCGGGCGATCTTCCAGGCATTTGCCATGGTAACGCGGCCCCTGCCCGCGCGGGTTTAGAACGCGGTGGAAAGGACGTGGCGCATGCCTTTGCTGTTTTCCAGCACCCGGCCCGTGCCCAGCGCCACGCAGGACAAAGGATCATCGGCGATCGACACCGGAAGGCCCGTCTCGTCGCGCAGCACCTGGTCCAGGTTGGCCAGCAGCGAACCGCCGCCGGTCAGCACAATACCCTTGTCCACGATGTCGGCCGCCAGTTCCGGCGGGGTGGCTTCCAGCGCCACCTTCACCGCTTCGACGATCGCGCCCACCGGCTCGGCCAGCGCTTCGGCGATGTGCCGCTGGGTAATGGTGATTTCCTTCGGCACGCCATTCAGCAGGTCGCGGCCCTTGATCTCCATGGTCACGCCATTGCCGTCCATCGGCAGCGCGGCGGAACCGATTTCCTTCTTGATGCGCTCGGACGAGGCTTCGCCGATCAGCAAATTCTGGTGGCGGCGGATATAGGCGATGATCGCTTCATCCATCTTGTCGCCGCCCACCCGCACGCTGCGCGAATAGACAATGCCGCCCAGCGAAAGCACCGCCACTTCGGTGGTGCCGCCGCCGATGTCCACGACCATGGAGCCGGTGGGTTCGGAGACGGGAAGGCCGGCGCCGATGGCGGCGGCCATGGGTTCCTCGATCAGAAAGACGCGGCGGGCGCCGGCCGACAGGGCCGATTCCTGAATCGCACGGCGTTCCACGGCGGTGGAGCCGGAGGGCACGCAGACGATGATCATGGGATTGGCGAAGGAGCGGCGGTTATGCACCTTGCGGATGAAGTGCTTGATCATCTCCTCGGCGACTTCGAAGTCGGCGATGACGCCGTCGCGCATCGGGCGGATGGCCTCGATGTTGCCCGGGGTGCGGCCCAGCATCATCTTGGCGTCGTTGCCCACGGCGCGGACGGACTTCTTGCCGCCGCGGGTGGTGATGGTCGCCACCACCGACGGTTCATTCAGGACGATGCCGCGCCCTTTGACATAGACCAGCGTATTCGCTGTCCCAAGATCGATGGCCATATCGCTCGAAAGCGCGCCAAGAAGACTGCCGAACATGCTAAATTCCTGTCCCTAACCTGGAAAGCCGTTTCCAAAACCTGCAAGCGCCATTCCTTGAGTAACCGGCCCCGGCGCGCTTTATCCGGGGCCAGCCGTTTCATTTCGCTACAAAAGCCGTCACCGCGCGACCGACAGGGCTTCGGGCGCCTGCTTCTCGCGCTTCACCAGCAGCTTGTTCAACGCATTCACATAGGCATAGGCCGCCGCCACCATGGTGTCGGTATCCGACGCCTTGCCGGTGACGGTGCGGCCATTTTCTTCCAGCCGGACGCTGACCTGCGCCTGGGCATCGGTACCCTCGGTCACGGCGTTGATCTGGAACAGCTGGAGCGTCGCGGTGTGGGGATAGGCTTCGCGGATGGCCATGAAGATGGCATCCACCGGGCCGTCGCCGCTCACCGTCACGCTCTTGACCACACCGGCCGCATCCAGGGTCAGCGAGGCCACCGGGATGATCCCGGTACCCGATTCCACCCGCAGCGCCTTGATCGAGATTGTGTCCTGGCCGCGGATGATCTCGTCGTCCACCAGGGCGGCGATATCCTCGTCGAACACGTGCTTTTTCTTGTCGGCCAGATCCTTGAAGCGCTTGAAGGCGTCTTCGAAGGCTTCGGTCTCCAGCACATAGCCCATGCTTTCCAGCTTGTCCTTGAAGGCATGGCGGCCCGACAGCTTGCCCAGCATCAGGGAGGTGGCATTCACCCCCACATCCTCGGGCCGCATGATTTCGTAGGTTTCGACATTCTTCAGCATGCCGTCCTGGTGGATGCCGGACTCATGGCTGAAGGCGTTCTTGCCCACGATGGCCTTGTTGTACTGGACCGGAAAGCCCGTGACGTTGCTGACCAGCTTGGAGGCACGGTTCAGCATGGTGGTGTTGATGCCGGTGGTGAAGGGCATGATGTCCTTGCGCACTTTCAGCGCCATCACGACTTCTTCCAGCGCGGCATTGCCGGCGCGTTCGCCGATGCCGTTGATGGTGCATTCCACCTGGCGCGCACCCGCCAGCACGCCGGCCAGGGAGTTCGCCACCGCCAGGCCCAGATCGTTATGGACATGGGTGGAGAAAATCACCTTGTCGGCATTGGGCACACGTTCGCGCAGCATCTTGATGATGTCGAAATATTCCTGCGGCGTGGAATAGCCCACCGTGTCGGGCACGTTGATCACCGTGGCGCCGGCATTGATGGCGACATCGACGCAGCGGCACAGGAAATCGGGAACCGTGCGGGTGGCGTCTTCGCCCGACCATTCCACGTCGTCGGTGAAGTTGCGGGCGCGCGTCACCGACGCACCGATCGCTTCCAGAACCGCGTTTTCGCCCATGTTCAGCTTGTGCTTCATATGGACGGGGCTGGTGGAAATAAACGTGTGAATCCGGGGCCTAAATGCCCCTTTCAGGGCTTCGCCGGCGCGGTCGATATCCTTGAATCCGGCGCGGGACAGACCGCACACCGAAGCGCGCTTGACCAGCTTGGAGATTTCCTGAACGGCGCGAAAATCACCCTGCGAGGAAATCGGAAAGCCGGCTTCGATGATGTCGACGCCCATCTCGTCCAGCAGTTCGGCGATCTGCATTTTTTCTTCGTGACTCATCGCGGCGCCAGGCGACTGCTCGCCATCGCGCAGGGTGGTGTCGAAGATTTGAATCGGGGTCGTTTCAGTATTGTTGGTGGCCATGACAAGTAGTCCTTCTGTTCGCCGCAGACGCGGCTTCGATTCTCCTGTTGCGTTGATCCCCTAAACACCATGCGCGCGACCATTCGCGCGCCATGAGCGCCTAGGGGCAGCTAAGAAGAAGAAGCGTGTGCGAAGAACCGAGGGAAGGACGGGGCTGCGTGTTGGCGCGTGCAGAGGCACGGGCGGAAATTCCACCCTTCGCCATTCTGCTCGTTACGCCTTGCGTCATTGACCTGTCGCCGTTCCGCCCGTGAATTTTTTACGATGCGCGCTTGGTGCTAAGCAGCGGATAATCCACTGTTTTTTCCCGTGCGTGCGGCCGGTTTTACGCTGATTTCGGGCGGTGGCGCAATAGCCACAGGTGCAGGCGCGAAATGAGCTGTGGGCGGCCTGACGGTAAATTTCCAGTGTAAACAATGCTTTGACCTCGCGCGCCGCCCGGGCGGGGTTTCGGCGTCATGGAACCGTCGCGCGGACACCGGGCCCGGCGTCCCATTTGTGCAGGCACTTCAAAGAGGTTGCCTCATCCGCCGAACGCGCTTATCGGGGCGGCAGGAAAACCGTCCCAACACCCGCCTTCGAGGCTCGCCGGACATGAAGATCCTGCCGCCCGTCTCGATCGAAGCACGCCGCTTGCTGCCCAGCCGCTGGGACCTGCTGGCGGCGGTCCTGGTGCTGGCCTTCATCATCGCCTTTGCCGATGTCAGCCGCTTCCTGGTCCATCCCCTCAGCTCCATTACCGGCCATGACCTGCAGCTGAACCTGGGCGACCTGCCCGGCTATGCCCTGCGCACGGCGCTGCGGATGCTGATCGCCATGGCCGTGTCGCTGGCCTTCACCTTCACCTATGCCACCTGGGCGGCCAAAAACAGGCGCGCTGGCGCCCTGTTGGTGCCGCTGCTGGATATCCTGCAATCGGTGCCGATCCTGTCGTTCCTGTCGGTTACCATCGTCTGGTTCCTGTCCCTGTCGCCGGGGCGGGTATTCGGCGCCGAACTGGCCTGCGTTTTCACCATCTTCTGCGGCCAGGCCTGGAACATGGCCTTCAGCTTCTATCAGTCGCTGCGCACCGTGCCGCCGGAATTGGAAGAGGCAGGCCGCATGTTCGGTCTGAACAGCTGGGCGCGCTTCTGGCGCATCGAGGCGCCCTTCGCCACACCGCCGCTGATCTGGAACATGATGATGAGCATGTCCGGCGGCTGGTTCTTCGTCACCCTGTCCGAAGCGATCAGCGTGGGCAAGACCAACATTGCCCTGCCCGGCATCGGCAGCTGGATCGCGGTGGCCATTGCCCAGAAGAACCTGCCGGCCATCTTCGAAGCCATTGGCGCCATGCTGGTGGTCATCATGATCTATGACCAGCTGATGTTCCGCCCTCTGGTCGCCTGGGCTGACCGTTTCCGCATCGGCAACGAACAAAGCGAGGAACAGCCGCAATCCTGGGCGCTGAACGTCTATCGCCGCTCGCGCTTTCTGGATCTGCTGACCGCGCCCTTCGACCAGATGATGCGCTGGTCCTATTATTGGCATCCGCCCAGCTTCGGCATCCGCGCCGCTACCCGCGACGTGGACAGCCGCGTCGCAAGCGTCGTGTGGTACGCCATCCTGGGCGTGCTCGGCCTCTATGCCGCGTACCGCATCTACGATTTTGCCCATGGCAACCTGACCTGGGGAGACCTGGCGACGGCGGTAGGGCTGGGCTTCCTCACGCTTTTGCGCGTTTTGGTGCTGATTGCGCTGGCCAGCCTGATCTGGACGCCGATCGGCATCTATGTGGGCCTGCGCCCGCGCCTGACCGCCATCGTGCAGCCGGTGGCGCAGTTCCTGGCATCCTTCCCCGCCAACATCCTGTTCCCCCTGGTGGTGTCGGTGATCGTGATATGGGACCTCAATCCCGATGTCTGGCTGTCGCCGCTGATGGTGCTGGGCACCCAATGGTACATCCTGTTCAATGTCATCGCCGGCGCCAGCACCATGCCGCAGGAATTGCGCGACGCCGCCGACAATTTCGGCGTGAAGGGCTGGTTGTGGTGGAGGCGCGTCGCGCTGCCAGCGGTGTTTCCCTATTACGTTACCGGCGCCATCACCGCTTCGGGCGGCGCCTGGAATGCCTTGATCGTGGCGGAAGTGGTCAGCTGGGGCACCCGCACCCTGCGGGCGCACGGCCTGGGCGCCTATATCGCCGACGCGGTGACCTCGGGCGACTTTCGCCATGTCGTGCTGGGCACCGCGGTGATGAGCTGTTTTGTCGTGGTGGTAAACCGCATCCTGTGGCGGCCGCTCTATTGGTACGCAGAACGCAAATTCCGGTTAACATGAGGGTCTGATGGTGAACCTTCTGGACGTGAAAAATGTCAAACGCACCTTTCCGCGCGGCGGCGGCGAGGAATTGCTGGTGCTGGACGACGTCAACCTGTCCCTGAAGGACGGCGAAATCGTGGGCCTGCTGGGGCGTTCCGGCTCGGGCAAATCCACCCTGCTGCGCCTGATCGCCGGCCTGTCGCGGCCGCAAGGCGGCGCGCTGGCCTATATGGGCGCGCCCATCGAAGGGCCCGTCCAGGGCGTGGCCATGGTGTTCCAGGGCTTTGCGCTGTTTCCCTGGATGACGGTGCTGGAGAATGTCCAGCTGGGACTGGAAGCGCTGAACCTGCCGGCCCGCGAGATGCGCGAACGGGCGCTGGCCGCCATCGACCTGATCGGCCTGGACGGCTACGAAAGCGCCTATCCGCGCGAATTGTCCGGCGGCATGCGCCAGCGCGTGGGCTTTGCCCGCGCCGTGGTGGTGCACCCCAATATCCTTTTGATGGACGAGCCGTTCAGCGCGCTGGACGTGCTGACGGCGGAAAACCTGCGCACCGACCTGGTGGAGCTGTGGGGCAACCGCAAGCTGCCGATCAAAGGCATCATCCTGGTGACGCACAATATCGAGGAAGCGGTGCTGATGTGCGACCGGGTGCTGCTGTTCTCGTCCAATCCCGGGCGGGTGGCCTCCGAGATCAGGATCGACCTGCCCCAGCCACGTGATCGCACCAGCCCCCAGTTCGAGGATTATGTCGACAAGATCTATGTCGAAATGACTGCGCGGCGGGTGGAGCGGATGCGCCAGCAGGTTGGCGCGGCCGCCATCGAGATGCCGCTGAGCCATGTCTCGCCCAACCAGATTTCCGGCCTGATCGAAGCCTTGTCGGCGGCGCCCTATAACGGCAAGGCCGATCTTCCCGACATCGCCTATGAACAGGAACTGGAAGTGGACGAACTGTTTCCGGTGGCCGAAGCCATGCAGCTGCTGCGGCTGGCGGAGGTGGAGGGCGGCGACATCAAGCTGACCCATATGGGCAAGCGTTTTGCCGATAGCGAACTGAATGATCGTAAGGAAATCTTCTCCCGCGCGCTGCAGAACCACGTGCCGCTGGCCGCCCATATCCGCAAGGTGCTGGACGAACGCGTCAGCCATTCGGCACCCAAGACCCGCTTCCTGGACGAGCTGGAAGACCATATGCCCGAGGATGCGGCGGAAGAGACCTTGAAGACGGTTGTGTCGTGGGCGCGCTTCGGCGAGCTGTTCAGCTATGACGACGACGCCGCAGCCTTCTCGCTCGAGAATCCGACGTAAATATCATTTGTTGCCGTGGCCGCTCGCCCAAGCTCGCGGCGTTCGTCGCTTGAAATGGTCCGCCTGACCATTTCATTCGCTTCGCGAACCGCTCCTCACTAAGCCGACAGCGCCGTCAGACGACGGATCGTTCGCTCGGGTGGCAGCGTAAGGCGCACCGTGGTGCCCTTGTGCAGGGTGCTTTCGATATCCAGCGCGCCGTCATGGCATTCGATCAGCGACTTTACCAGCGCCAGTCCCAGCCCGGTGCCTTCGGTGTTGCGGGCGAAGGGCGAGGCGATCTGGCGGAACGGCTCCAGCGCCAGCGGGATTTGCTCCGCCGTCATGCCGATTCCGGTATCGGAAACCTTCAGCACAAAGCTGCCGTCATCGCCCTGATAAGCAGTGACATGAACCTTGCCGCCCGGCGGGGTGAACTTGATGGCGTTGGAGCACAGATTAAGCAGCGCCTGCTTGAAGCGCAGCCGGTCCACCATAAGGTTGGTCAGGCCGGGCGCCAGCTCGCAGCCCAGGCGCAGGCCACCTTCATGCGCCTTGCCGCGTGTCAGGCGCAGGCATTCGCTGATGATGTCGGCGGGCGCGATTTCCTCGCAGGCCAGCTCGAATTTGCCGGCCGCTGCCTTGGACAGGTCCAGAATATCATTGATCAGCGCCAGCAGATGCTTGCCCGCGCCATGCACATCATTGGCATATTCGCGGTAACGGGGATGGCCCAGCGGGCCCATCATCTCGGTGCCCAGAATTTCGGAAAATCCGATGATGGCGTTCAGGGGCGTGCGCAGCTCATGGCTCATCAGCGCCAGGAAATCGCTCTTGGCGGCATTGGCGCGGGTCTCGGCCGTCAGGGCGCGGGACAGTTCGTCTTCGCGGGCCTGCAAAAGCTTGACCTTGCCCTGCAGCAGCGCCTCGCCGGTGCCCACGCCCAGATAGCGGCCGCGCCGGGTCACCACAAAACACTCAATCAGGGCATCGGGATTTTCCACCAGCAGAGTGGCGCCCAGGTCGGCCAGCCGCACATCGGCATCCACAATCAGGGGCGATTCATTGGCCAGCTTGAGAATGGATTTTCGGCTGAAGAGTTCAGGGACATACTGCTTGGCGTAGCTGGCGAAAAAGATGAAGCGGTTTATCAGGCCCAGCACCTGGCCCGTCTGGCTGTGCAGGATAGCGGCGGCGGGAACGGCCGGATGGGCGACGAACCAGTCAAACACCTCGCCGCAGCTGGTGCGCTCGCTGAGCGCCGGCGTGCGCGCCGCCAGCATCCCTGCCGTCAGATCCTCGCCTTGCCCTGTCATGCTGAAAATTCCCGTGATCGCGGGGGCACCCTAGGGAGGCGGCGTATGCGGGCAGTTAAAAGCCGCTCACCAAAGCAGCAAAATTTGTGAAGTTACCGTGACGGGTAAACAACTGGTTTCACGCACGCGGCCGCCTGTTTGGCGCGGGCACGGGCCTGGTCGGTGTCGGCGCCGCGCGCCAGCGCCACGCCCATACGACGTTTCACAAAAGACTCCGGCTTGCCAAACAGGCGCAGCTCGCTGCCCGGTACCTTGAGCGCCGCGTCCACGCCTTCGAACGTCATCGCCCTGGCATCGACGCCGCCATAGATCACCGCCGAAGCGCCGGGCGACGCCATGCCGGTGTTGACGGGCAATCCCAGGATGGCGCGGGCATGAAGGGCAAATTCCGATTGCTGCTGGCTGACCAAAGTGACCAGGCCGGTGTCATGCGGGCGGGGCGAAACTTCCGAAAACCACACCTCATCGCCCTTCACAAACAGCTCGACGCCGAAAATACCCAGCCCGCCCAGCGCGCCGGTCACCTTGCCCGCCATGTCGCGGGCGCTTTCCAGCGCCTTTGCGCTCATCGTCTGGGGCTGCCAGCTTTCGACATAGTCACCATCCTTCTGGACATGGCCGATAGGAGCACAAAAATGCGTGCCGTCCTTGGCCCGCACGGTCAGCTGGGTGATTTCGAAATCGAACTTGATCTCGCCTTCCACGATGACGCGGGCTTCGCGCACCCGGCCGGCGCTCAGCGCCTTGTCCCAAGCCGGCGCGACATCGGCGGCGGATTTGAGTTTCGACTGGCCCTTGCCCGAGGACGACATCACCGGCTTGACGAAGCTGGGATAGCCAATGCGGTCACACGCCGCCTGCAATTCCTCCAGCGAGGAGGCAAAAGCATAAGGCGAAACCGGCAGCTTCAGTTCTTCCGCCGCCAGGACGCGAATGCGTTCGCGGTTCATGGTGATATGGGCCGCGCGCGCGGTGGGAATAACGGTGCAAAGGCCGTCCGCCTCGATCCGCACCAGTTCGTCCGTGGCCAGCGCCTCGATCTCCGGCACCAGGAAATGCGGGCGTTCCTGTTCCACGATGGCGCGCAATGCCCTGGCATCGGTCATGTCGATGACATGGGCGCGGTGGGCGACCTGGGCAGCCGGCGCCCCGGCATAGCGATCAACCGCGATGGTTTCCACGCCCAGGCGCTGCAGTTCGATGATGACTTCCTTGCCGAGCTCCCCCGAGCCCAGCAGCATCACTTTTACGGCGGCTGGCGACAGCGGTGTTCCCAAATTCATGCGCCATACACCTTGGTGAAAGCGTCCATCAGGGCCTGACGGTCGCTTGGCTGGCCTTCAATCTTGATGGCGTCGTCCTGCATCACCACACCGGGCGAGGCCCGCTCGATCCAGATATGCGAAGTCGGGATCACCCAGCTGGGATCATCCAGTGTGCCCGCGGCAATGAAGACCAGCGCGGGCGAGGCCAGCGGCTCATGCCACAACCGGGTGCCGCAATCGGCGCAGCGCACGATGTCGATCTCGCGCCCGGAGTCGGCTTCCTTGCGGAAGACATCGCCGGCGCCCTCGGCCTCGAAGGCGTCGCGCTTTGCGACCAGCATCAGCAGGTTGGTGGCGCCCGTCAGCTTCTTACAGTCGATGCAATGACAGGCGTTGACCGCCAGCGGCCGTTCCTCCAGCCGCCAGCGCAGCGCGCCGCACAGGCAGCCGCCGGTATAGGGCGGATCAGGAATCGGCGGGCGTGCGGTCATGTCGTTCGTCCCAACAAAAAAGGCCAGGCTGGGCGCCGGGCCTTTGGTGTTTCTTTTCCCGGTGGGGAAAGAAAATCAGTTCTTCGCCGTGTCGACCAGCTTATTCTTTGCAATCCAGGGCATCATGGCGCGGAGCTTGGCGCCGACTTCCTCGATCTGGTGGGCATCGCCCAGGGCGCGGGTGGCCTTGAAGCTGGCCTGGCCGGCCTTGTTTTCCAGCACCCAGTCGCGGGCGAACTTGCCCTGCTGGATGTCGTTCAGCACGCGCTTCATCTCGGCCTTGGTTTCCGGAGTGATGATGCGCGGGCCGGTGACATATTCGCCGTATTCGGCCGTGTTGCTGATGGAGTAGTTCATGTTGGCGATGCCGCCTTCATAGATCAGATCCACAATCAGCTTCACTTCGTGCAGGCATTCGAAATAGGCCATTTCCGGGGCATAGCCGGCTTCGACCAGGGTTTCGAAACCGCCGCGGATCAGTTCGACCAGGCCGCCGCAAAGAACGACCTGCTCGCCGAACAGGTCGGTTTCGCATTCTTCCTTGAAATTGGTCTCGATGATGCCGGCACGGCCGCCGCCGATGGCGGAGGCATAGGACAGGCCTAGGTCATGAGCATTGCCCGACGCGTCCTGGTGGACGGCGATGAGGGACGGCACGCCGCCGCCCTTCAGATATTCGCCGCGCACGGTATGGCCGGGGCCCTTGGGAGCGACCATCAGCACGTCCAGGTCGGGACGCGGCTCGATCAGCTTGAAATGCACGTTGAAGCCGTGGGCGAACAGCAGGGCGGCGCCCTGCTTCATGTTCTTGGCCAGGTCGTCCTTGTAGATGTCGGCCTGCAGCTCGTCCGGGGTGGCCATCATCATCACGTCCGCCCACTTGGCGGCGTCGGCGACGCTCATCACCTTGAAGCCGGCGGCTTCCGCCTTCTTGGCCGACGCGCCGGGACGCACCGCGATCACCAAATCCTTGACGCCGGAGTCGCGCATGTTCTGGGCATGGGCATGACCCTGGGAGCCGAAGCCGATCACGGCGACTTTCTTATTCTTGATCAGATTGAGATCGGCATCCCGATCATAATAAACGCGCATCAGTCCACTCCTGGAGGTTTTGAGTTTGAGGGTTGTTACATCGCGTCCGGGCCGCGGCTGATCGCAGCGACCCCGGTACGGGAGATTTCGACAAGGCCCAGCGGCCGCATCAGATCGACGAAGCTGTCGATCTTGGACGGGGCGCCGGTGATTTCGAATACAAAGCTGGCATGGGTGGTGTCCACCGGGCGGGCGCGGAAGGCGTCGGCCATGCGCAAGGCTTCCACCCGCTTCTCGCCGGTGCCCGCGACCTTGACCAGCGCCATTTCGCGCTCGATGCCGGCCTTGGCGCTCGTCCAGTTGGTGACCTTGTGGGTCGGCACCAGGCGGCGCAGCTGGGTTTCAATCTGTTCGATCACCGCCGGCGTGCCGCTGGTGACGATGGTGATGCGCGATGTGCGCGCCATCGCGTCCACCTCGGCCACCGTCAGGCTTTCGATATTGTAGCCGCGGCCCGAGAACAGGCCGACCACGCGGGCCAGCACACCGGCCTCGTTGTCGACCAGCACGGTCAGGGTGTGACGTTCGATCTCGTCGGAAAGCTTGACCTTGGTATCGTGCATCTCAGACCAGCATCTTTCCGGCGTCGCTGATCTGGCCGCCGTCATCGGGCGACAGCAGCATTTCGTTATGCGCCGCGCCGCTGGGGATCATGGGATAGCAATTCTCGGCCGGGTCGACGCGGCAGTCGAACAGCACCGGCTTGTCCACCGCCAGCATCTCCTGGATCTTGCCGTCCAGCTCGGACGGCTTTTCCGCGCGCAGTCCGACGCAGCCAAACGCTTCGGCCATCTTGACGAAATCGGGCAGCGCCTCCGAGTAGGAGTGCGAATAGCGTCCGCCATGCAGGATTTCCTGCCACTGGCGCACCATGCCCATATATTCGTTGTTCAGGATGAAAATCTTGATCGGCAGATTGTACTGAACCGCCGTGGACATTTCCTGCATGGTCATCTGGACGGATGCTTCGCCGGCGATGTCGATCACCAGCGCGCCCGGATGGGCCATCTGCACGCCCACCGCTGCCGGCAACCCATAGCCCATGGTGCCCAGCCCGCCGCTGGTCATCCAGCGATTGGGTTCCTGGAAATGGAAACGCTGCGCCGCCCACATCTGGTGCTGGCCGACTTCGGTGGTGATGAAGACGTCCTTGCGATGCTTGGTCAGTTCATACAGCCGGTCGATGGCAAATTGCGGCTTGATGATGCTGTCGGAGTTCCGATAGTCCAGCGACTTCTTGGTCCGCCACTGGTCGATCTGCTTCCACCAGCTCTTCAGCGCATCGGCCTGGACCGCGTGCTTCTGGGTCTTCCAGAAGCGGATCATCTCGCGCAGCGCCTTGGCCGCGTCCGCAACGATCGGCACGTCCACGCGCACGATCTTGTTGATCTGCGAGGCGTCGATATCCAGGTGGATCTTCTTCGATCCCGGCGAGAAGGCGCTGACCTTGCCGGTGACGCGGTCGTCGAACCGCGCGCCCAGGCAGATCAGCAGGTCGCAATCATGCATGGCGTGATTGGCTTCCCAGGTGCCGTGCATGCCCAGCATGCCCAGCCATTCGGGACGGGCAGCCGGAAAGGCGCCCAGCCCCATCAGGGTCGAGGTGACGGGAAATCCGGTCAGGTCCACCAGTTCGCGCAGCAGCTTGGACGCTTCGGGGCCGGAATTGATCAGGCCGCCGCCGGTATAGAAGATCGGCTTCTTTGCCGCCGCCATCATCTCCACCGCCTTCACGATGGCCGACAGGTCGGGATCGGTCTTGGGACGATAGGTGCGGTGATGCACCGACTGCGGGCCGTGATAGGCGCCGTTCTGGAACTGGACATCCTTGGGGATGTCGACCACCACCGGGCCGGGACGGCCGGTGGTCGCGATTTCGAAGGCTTCATGCAGCACGCGGCTCAGGTGGTTGACGTCCTTCACCAGCCAGTTGTGCTTGGTGCAGGGCCGGGTGATGCCGACCGTGTCGCATTCCTGGAACGCATCGGTGCCGATCAGGTGCGTCGGCACCTGGCCGGTCAGCACGATCAGGGGAATGGAATCCATCAACGCATCGGTCAGGCCGGTGACAGCATTGGTGGCGCCGGGACCGGAAGTGACCAACACCACGCCGGGCTTGCCGGTGGAGCGGGCATAGCCTTCGGCGGCATGGACGGCGCCCTGTTCGTGGCGCACCAGCACATGCTCGATGCCTTCGACCTTGAAGAGCGCGTCATAGATCGGCAGCACCGCGCCGCCGGGATAGCCGAAGATGTGGGTGACGCCCTGGTCCTTGAGGGCGCGAATGACCATCTGCGCGCCGGTCATGGTTTCGCCCGCCGCCTGGGCCGCGTCTCGCGCCCCCCCCATCGTCAATGTGTCGTCCTTGTCCATCGTTCGTCCCTCGAAACCCAATGCTCGTAATTGCACCAAAGATAAAGGGGCGTTTCCGCCCCTTGTCTGCATGACCGC
>JBBQBL010000027.1:0-18226 GCA_038317805.1 Micropepsales bacterium | reverse complement strand
GGTGCTCGGCATCGGCGGGCGTGAGGGCATGGCGGATGGCGATGAGATTGAGGCTGGAGGCGAAAAGGTCGAGCGCGGAGTCCGCCAGGCTCGCCAGCATGGCCACCGAGTGGGACGCGAAATAGGCGCCGGCCTTGATCGCCACCAGGAATGCCGACACCGACACCGAGGCGATGGCGGCGCGCCGCATCAGGCTGCCGGCGCGGTGCAAGTGCATCGGGTCGCTCACGGAAACAGCCGCTCTGTCGTCCAGGAGGCGCCGGCATCGGCGCGGCTATAGACCAGGCGGTCGTGCAATCGAAAAGGGCGGTCGCGCCAGAACTCGATGCGCAGCGGCGTGATCCGCCATCCGGTCCAGTGCGGCGGGCGCGGCACCTTGGTCAGGGCGAACTTCAGGGCGTATTCGGCAATGGCCTTCTCGAAGACAAAGCGCCCTTCCATCGGCCGCGACTGGGGCGAGGCCCAGGCGCCGATCTGGCTGTCCTTGGGGCGGGTGGCGAAATAGGTGTCGGCTTCGGCGTCAGAGACCTGGGCAATAAGCCCCTTCACCCGCACCACCCTGCGCAGGCTCTTCCAGTGGAAGTTGAGCGCCGCCCTGGGATTGCTCGCCAGTTCCTCGCCCTTGATGCTGTGGGAATTGGAATAGAAGACAAATCCGTTCGGATCGGCGCCCTTCAGCAGCACCATGCGCACATTGGGCACGCCGTCGGCATCGGCGGTGGCCAGCGCCATGGCATTGGCGTCGTTGGGCTCGGCGGCTTCGGCTTCCTTCATCCAGTCCTGGAACAGCGCGAAGGGATCGGCACCAGCGGCAATGCCGCCATCGTCCAGAGGTCCACCTGTCTCCATCGTCATGGGTGCGTCCTAGCAGTTTCGTGTTTGGCAGGGTAGCCTTGGCAACCCATGACCAGAAACCACAATATTTTCCCGTATCTTGCCGCCGTGGTTTGCGCCTGCCTCGCAGTCACGCCCGCGATGGCCCGCGGCAGCGCCGAGATCGCTGCGGCGTTCGATTCCGGCGTCGCCGCCTATGACGCGGGCGATTACGAAAAGGCCTTCAAGATCTGGTGGGACCTGCGCTTCGAGGATCTGGCGGCCATGCGAAACCTGGGGCTCATGCTGCGCAAGGGCCAGGGCACGCCCAAGGACCCCGACAAGGCCGAAGAAGTGTATCTGCGCGCCGCCGAAGCCGGCCTTCCCACCGCCCAGGCCGATCTGGCCGACATGTATCTGAAGGGCGAACTGGGCGCGCCCGATCTGCGCCGCGCGCTGCCTTTGCTGGAAGCGGCCGCCGCCGCCAATCATCCGGTGGCGCAATATCAGCTGGGCCAATTCTATGAAACCGGCGCGCCGCCGTTGGTGCCGCAGGACCTGGAAACCGCGCGCCAGCTTTATGCTTCCGCCGCCAGCCACGGCATGAAGGAAGCTGCCGCGCGTTCGGCCTTCCTGGGACCGCCGGTGGCCAAACCCGCTGCCACGCCGGCGCCAACACCGTCTGCACAAACCCCGGCACCCGCCGGGCCGCAAGCGGCGGCGCCCGCCGCGCCCTAAAGCGCGGCCAGTATCTTTTTCAGATCGTGCTCAGCAAAAGGCTTATTGAGCCGTGGCACCTTGACCTCGATGCCGCCCGGCAGTTCGGCATAGCCGGTCGCCAAGATCATCTTGGTGCCGGGCCAATTCTGCGCGATGGCGTCCATCAACTGGGTGCCACTCATCCGGGGCATGGACTGGTCGGTGATGACCAGGTCGAAGCGCTGCTGGCCCAGCAGTTCAAGCGCTTCGGCGCCCGAACCGGCCTCGGCCACCTCATGTCCAAGATCTTCCAGCATGGCGACGGTGTTGAACAGCACCAGCCGGTCGTCATCCACCGCCAGCACCTTGAGCTTGCGGGGTCCATCCTGCGGCCTGGGTGCTTCATCCACCGTGCCTTGCGCCGGCGCCGTCTCGCTGGCCGAAACCAGCCATATCTCGGCAGTGGTCCCCTCGCCCGGCGTGCTGTGGATCATCAGGCGTCCACCCATCTGCTCGGCCATGCCATGCACCATGGAAAGACCCAGCCCGGTGCCCTTGCCGACACCCTTGGTGGTGAAGAAGGGTTCGGAGGCGCGGGCCAGCGTTTCGGCATCCATGCCTTCGCCGCTGTCGGTGACGGAGAGACAGACATAGCTGCCCGGCGTCAGGCCGGAGGCATGGCGCAGGTCCACCGCTTCTTCGCGCGCCGCGATGACGATGCGTCCCCCGCGCGGCATGGCATCGCGGGCATTGACGCACAGGTTCAGCAGCGCCAGTTCCAGCTGGTTCTCGTCGGCGACCACAGGCACCAGCGCCGGTGGAAATTCCATCTGGATTTCCACGTCCTTGCCCAGAGTGCGTTCCAGCAGGTCCGCCATGCTGTTCACCAGCACCGGCAGGTCCAGGGGAAGCACATCCATGTCCTGGCGCCGCGCGAAGGACAGCATGCGCTGGGTCAGGTTGGCGCCGCGCTTGGCGCCCTGGATGGCATTGTCCACCAGCCGCAACTGGGCGGGATCGTCCGGCAATCGCTTGCGCAACAGTTCCAGGCTGCCCAGCACCGCCATCAGCAGGTTGTTGAAGTCGTGCGCCACCCCGCCGGTCAACTGGCCGATGGCGTCCATCTTCTGGGACTGGAACAGCGCCTCGCGGGCCCGGTCCAGGGAATCCTGCGCTTCCTTGCGCTCGGTGACGTCGCGCGTGATCTTGGCGAATCCCGTCAGTTTGCCGGTCTCGTCGCGAATGGGATCGATGACCACATGGGCCCAGAATCGGCTGCCATCCTTGCGCAGCCGCCAGCCCTCGGCTTCGAACTTGCCTTCCCGCGCCGCGGTTTCCAGCGCCCGCGCCGGCATGCCCGTAGCGCGATCCTCCGGCGTATAGAAAGTGGAGAAATGCTTGCCGATGATTTCCACCGGACTGTAGCCCTTGATGCGCTGGGCGCCGGGATTCCAGTTGGTGACGATACCCTCGGGACTGAGCATGTAGATGGCATAGTCGGTGACGCCCTGGATCAGCAGGCGGAACTGCTGCTCGCTCTGGCGCAAGGCTTCTTCCGAGGCGCGGCGCTCGGTCAGGTCGCGCGTCACCTTGGCGAAGCCGGTCAGCATGCCCGACGTATCGCGGATGGGATCGATGATGACATGGGCCCAGAAGCGGCTGCCGTCCTTGCGTATCCGCCAGCCTTCGGTTTCGAACTTGCCTTCGCGGGCCGAAATTTCCAGCGCGCGGACCGGCAAACCGGTGGCGCGATCTTCCTCGGTATAAAAGCGGGAGAAATGCTGGCCGATGATTTCTTCGGGGGTATAACCCTTGAAGCGCTGGGCGCCGGCGTTCCAGCTGGAGACGATGCCGCTGGGGTCCAGCATATAGATGGCGTAATCGGTGACCGCCTCCACCAGGACGCGGTAGCGGGCACTTTCATCCGGCGTATAGGCCCGGTTCTCCATCAATGGCTTGTTCATACGAGATAATCCTGCCCCAAAGTCTGGAACGCCGGGGCGATCAAAAAGTTCCACAAACGCTCAAGGCCTTGATATGGTGGTATAAAAGGCCCAGTTAAGGACGCCATGAAAGACCCCTATGAAGTCCTCGGCGTCGCCAAAGGCGCCAGCGAGGCAGACATCAAGAAGGCGTTCCGCACGCTGGCCAAGAAGCATCACCCCGACAAGCATGCGGGCGATGCATCGGCGCAGAAGCGTTTCCAGGAAATTTCGGGCGCCTATGACATCCTGGGCGACAAGGATAAGCGCGCCCAGTTCGACGCCGGCGCCATCGGGCCGGACGGCAACCCGCGCGGCTTCGATCCGCGCCAGGGCGGCGGCGGTTTCCGCCAGGGCAATCCCTTTGGCGGCGGCGGCGGCGCAGGCCCCGGCGGATTTCATTTCAGTTTCGACGACGCGCCGGGCGGCGCGGCGGGCTTTGAAGATATTTTCGCCGACCTGATGGGCGGCCGGCGCGGGCGCGGGCAGCCCCGCGCCGCCAAGGGCGAGGATTTCGCCGCTTCCGTCACCGTCAGCTTCGATGAATCCGCCAGCGGCGGCACGCGCCGGGTGGTGCTGCAGAATGGCGAGCAGATCGACGTCAAGATTCCGGCCGGCGTGAAGGACGGCCAGACCATCCGCGTGAAAGGCCGCGGCGGCGCGGGCCGCGGCGGCGGGCCCAGCGGCGACATCCTGCTGACCGTGTCGGTCTCGCTGCATCCCTGGAAGACGCGCGACGGCAACGACATCCGCATGGACCTGCCGGTGACCCTGAAGGAAGCGGTGCTGGGCGGCAAAGTGCCGGTGCCGACCTTGACCGGCACCGTGTCGCTCAGCGTGCCGCCCAATTCCAACACCGGCACGGTGCTGCGGCTGAAGGGCAAGGGCATCGCGGCCAAGGAAGGGCCGGGCGATTTGTATGTCCGATTGGTCATCTCGGCTCCGGACAAGCCGGACGAGTCCCTCAAGACGTTCCTTGAGGGGTGGGGCAACAATTATGACCCCCGCGCCAAGATGCGCTAACCAATTGAAATATAGTGTGTTTTAGCACACGCAAAATCCCGTTTGGCGGCTGGCCTATTCAGGGTAAATCACTGCCAAGATAACGGGGATATCAGCATGCCATTTCCAGGTCTCATGAAGGGCAAACGCGGCCTTGTCATGGGCGTGGCCAACCAGCACTCCATCGCCTGGGGCATTGCCCAGGCGCTGCACGATGCCGGCGCCGAACTGGCTTTTTCCTATCAGGGCGACCTGTTCAAGAAACGCGTGGTGCCGCTGGTCGAGACCATGAAGCCCGCGGCGATGATCGATTGCGATGTCAGCAAGCCCGAGTCCATCGATGCGGCTTTCGCGGAACTCGCCAAGGTTTGGGACAGCCTGGATTTTATCGTCCATGCCATCGCCTTCTCCGACAAGGACCAGCTGCGTGGCCGCTATGTCGACACCACGTCGGAAAACTTCCGCATGACCATGGACATCAGCTGCTATTCCTTCACCGCCGTCGCCCAGCGGGCCGAGAAGATGATGACCAATGGCGGCAGCATGGTGACGCTCAGCTATCTGGGCGCCGAACGGAACATGCCGCACTATAACGTGATGGGCGTGGCCAAGGCGGCGCTGGAAGCATCCGTGCGCTACATGGCTGAGGATCTGGGCAAGAAGAATATCCGCGTCAATTCGATCTCGGCCGGTCCGATCAAGACGCTGGCCTTCGCCGGTATCGCCGACAGCCGCTATATCCTGAAGTGGAACGAATACAACTCGCCGCTGCGCCGTACCGTGACGCAGGGCGAAGTGGGCAATGCCGCGCTGTATCTGTTGTCCGACATGGGCAGCGCCGTCACCGGCGAAAACCTGCATGTCGATGCCGGCTACCATGTCGTGGGCATGAAGGCAGAAGACGCGCCCGACATCGCCGTGCCGCAGAAGTCGGATGGCGCTTGAGCTGCCACGGGGGCTGACGCTCTATTTCGCCCGCCATGGCCAGACCGAGGCCAATGTCGAAAAGCGCTTCTCCGGCTACAAGGACACGCCCCTCACCGAACTGGGCCTGACACAGGCAGCCCAGGTCGGCCACATCCTGAAACGCGAATTGGGTACGGCGGACGGCTTTCGTTTCGTCTCCAGCCCGCTGACCCGCGCCATCACCACCATGGAGATTGCGCGGCAGACGATGGGCCTGCCGGCCGATGGCTTTGCCACCGACAACCGGCTGAAGGAAATCAATTTGGGGGTCTGGGACCAGCTGACCAATGACGAGGCGCGCGCCCAGAGCCCTACCCTGTTTGAACAGCGCGGCAACGACAAATGGCATGTGCGGGTGCCGGGCGGGGAGAATTATGCCGAGGTCGCCGCCCGGGTCAGCGACTGGGTACGCGAGCTGGAAACCGACACCATCGCTGTCAGCCATGGCGCCACCACCCGCATCCTGCGGGGCCTGCTGGCGGGGCTGGACTGGCGGGAGATGAGCAGCCTGGACGAGCCGCAGGGCGTGGTTTTCCGGGTCCAAGGCGCCGAAGTCGTTAAACTGGAACCTTAAGGCAAATCGGGCTAAACCCGGCCCATGTCGTACAACACCTTTGGCCACCTCTTCCGCGTCACCAGCTTTGGCGAAAGCCACGGGCCGGCCATCGGCTGCGTGGTGGACGGCTGCCCGCCCGGCATCGAACTGACCGAAGCCGATATCCAGCCCTGGATGGAAAAACGCCGTCCGGGCCAGAGCAAGTTCGTGACCCAGCGCCAGGAGCCGGACACGGTGAAAATCCTGTCGGGCGTGTTCCAGGACGAACGCCTGCCGGCCCAGGTCACCACCGGCACGCCCATCGGGCTGTTGATCGAGAATGTCGACCAGCGCTCCAAGGACTATGCCGACATCCGCGACAAGTATCGGCCGGGCCATGCCGACTACACCTATGAAGCCAAGTATGGCGTGCGCGACTATCGCGGCGGCGGCCGCCAGAGCGCGCGCGAAACCGCCACCCGCGTGGCGGCCGGCGCCATCGCGCGCAAGGTCCTGGACAAGCTGTACGGCAAGGTGACCATCCGCGGCGCGCTGGTGCAGATGGGCACGCAAAAGATCGATCGCGCCAACTGGTCCTGGGACGCGGTGAACCAAAACCCCTTTTTCTGTCCTGACGCAAAAGCGGCGCCGGCCTGGGAAGAATATCTGGAAGCCATCCGCAAGAACGGCTCATCGGTCGGCGCCATCATCGAAGTGGTGGCCGAAGGCATCCCCGCGGGCCTGGGCGCGCCGGTCTATGCCAAGCTGGACAATGAACTGGCCAGCGCGTTGATGAGCATCAATGCCGTCAAGGGCGTGGAGATCGGCGACGGTTTCGCCACCGCCGCCCTGACCGGCGAGGAAAATGCCGATGAGATGCGCATGGGCAATGACGGCAAGCCCATGTTCCTGGCCAACCATGCCGGCGGCATATTGGGCGGCATCTCCACCGGCCAGCCCATCGTGGCGCGCTTCGCGGTCAAGCCGACCTCGTCCATCCTGTCGCCGCGCAAGACCATCGAAAAGTCGGGCGCGGAAACCGAGATCCTGACCAAGGGCCGCCACGATCCGTGCGTGGGCATCCGCGCCGTGCCGGTGGGCGAGGCCATGATGGCTATCGTGCTGGCGGACCAGGCGCTGAGGCATCGCGGACAGGTCGGCTAGCCGTTTCGAATGGGGGTTTCATGACGAGATTTTCCGCGAGCCTGCTTGTCGGTGCGGCGCTGGCGCTGGGCCTAACGGCCGCCCTGCCCGCCCGGGCTGCGCCCGAAAAGCGGCACATGATCTATTACTTCACCTGCGACCGGTCGGCCTGGACCGCCTATATGAGCGGCAACCAGTTTCACCACACGCCCATCAACCGCAACTACGGCCATATGGATACGATCATCCGCTATCTCACCTGGGACGGCGAATGCTGGGAGGCGCGCTGGAACACCGAACTGCGCATGTTCGAGCATACGCCCATCACCCGCCCGGGGCCGATGCACCGGGACGTGATCCTGAACTTCCTCAACTGGAAGAATGAAAAGCTGACGGCGCGCAAAACCTTCGACGATTATTTCATCGTCAGCGGGCCGCACTGATCCTTCGGGCAGAGATGAATATCAGCTAGTTCGGCGGCCAAGGTCCCGGGCCCTGCTTGCGCGCGGGATACGGGCCGATGATGTCCACCGGCGCCTCACCCGGTTTGGGCAGCGCAAAGGCAATCAGCACCTGATGATAAAGCGCATTCTCCCGCGGTGACGGCCGGCGTGAACCGCCCGGCCCGCCCGCGGCGATCACCACATACTGGCGGCCATCCTTGCCGGTATAGGTCATCGGTCCGGCATCCGAAGTCGCCGGCAACTTGACCTGCCACAACATCTTTCCGGTGCGCGCATCATGGGCATAGAAGCGGTCGTCGGAAGGCGCTGCAAAGACCAGCCCGCCTCCGGTCGACAGGATGGGACCGATGCTGGTGGCGCCCATATCATGCGCGCCCGCGCCATATTCGTCTTCCAGCGAACCCAGCGGCACGCGCCAGGCGATCTTGCCCGATCCCAGATTGACCGCGACCAGCTCGCCCTGGCGGCCGCCATTGCAGCTGCGCCCGTTCTGATCGTGGAAACGCACATTGCTGACATTGACGGTCAGGCCGCCATTGCCTTTCACGCCGCTGCTGGTTTTGGCCACCGTGATATGGGTGGGCATGTTGGAGACATTGGCGAAGGCGTAACCGCGCTCGGGATCGACCGACACCCCGCCCCAGTCCATGCCGCCGATCGCGCCGATGCTGTTGAGCGCCCAGGCGCCGTCACCCTTGGGCACCGAGAACGGGCCAACATCTTCCAGCTTGCGCTCGTCAAACAGCGCCTTGCATTCGGCATTGGCCTGCGCGGAAAGCTGGCTCAAATTATCCCGCTTCACCGTGGCCGGGATCAGCGGCGGCGGCAAAATCGTGAAGGGCTGGGTGGGCGAGGATTTCTCGCCCGGAATCTGGCTTTGCGCCACGGGACGCTCTTCCCAGGGATGGATGGGCTTGCCCGTCGCCGCATCGAGGATCCAGATCATGGATTGCTTGGTGGGCTGCACCACCACCTTCACGCGCTTGCCCTCCTTGGTGATTGTCAGCGGCGACGGCGCGGCATTGGTGTCCAGGTCGAAAATATCGTGGTGCAGGTTCTGGAAGCGCCACTTGATCTTGCCGGTCGCCGCATCGATGGCGACAGTAGAGCCGGAGCCCGCATTGTCGCCCGGCCGCCAGATGCCGATATAGTCGGGACTGCCGGAGTCGGTGGGGACGTAGATGGTGCCGGTGGATTCATCCAGCGTGATGTGGCCCCACCCGCCCATGCTCACCACGTTTTGCGTGTCCGGTCCCCAGCTGTCGCCGCCGGGTTCCCCCGCGCCCGGTATGATGCGCGCCGTCCACAACAGCTTGCCGGTGCGCAGATCATTGGCATGGGGATCGCCGGGCTGCGCCGGGGGCGGCAGGAAGCCGGTCGCACCCATGGTGATGATAGTGTTCTTGTAGATGATGGGCGGCGAATTGGACTGGACGCCGCCGCCGATCTTGCCGCCTTGCGCCGGGTTGGGCAGGCCGATGTCCAGGCCCGTGGCGGGCCAATCCGGCGATTGCTGGCCGGTCTTGAGGTCGAAGCCGTACACATTGTGACCCCAGATGGCGATCAGGCGCGGCTTCATCGTGCCGTCACCCGCCCAATACGCAAAGCTGCGGCGGTCGAGCCCGGCGCCGATCCGGACCGGCGGCTTGGTCCGCCACACTTCCTTGCCGGTTTCCGGTTGCAGCGCGAGGATGTCGCCGCTCTGGGGTTCGGAGATATAGAGCAGGCCATCAATCAGCAGCGGCCGGATTTCCCAGGTGCGGCCGAACTTGCCGCTGTCCCACACCCAGACCGGCTTCAGTCCCCCGACGTTGGCCGCGCTGATCTGATTGAGGGATGAATAACTCAGACGGGCGCTGCTGCCGCCCCAGTCCTTCCATTCCGTGGTCTGCGCCTGCGCCGCCGCCGCCAGACCGATGGTCAACACCAACCCCGCTGCCCGTGATGCCCCGCGCCTGTTCATGACCATCCCCATTTTTGTGCAACCCGCCGAAACCTAGCACAATTTGCAGGCTTCCAAAGATGGTCCGCGCCAGTGGACATCACACCTCTTCTGAGGTGTCATGGTCCTTCATTACCGCCCGAGGTGATCTTGAAGCGCTATTTCCCGGCCCTGATTGCCGCCGCCATGGTCCTGGGCGTGCTGACCGGATTTCTGATCAACAGCGAACTGCCGCCGGACCAGGCCAAGGCCGCCGCCGCGGGCCTGTCCATCATCACCGACCTCTTCCTGCGCCTGATCAAGATGATCATCGCGCCGCTGGTCTTTTCCACCCTGGTGGTTGGCATCGCCCACATGGAAGATTCCGCCGCCATCGGCCGCGTCGGGGTGAAGACCCTGGGCTGGTTCATGTTCGCCTCGCTGATCTCGCTGACACTGGGATTGATCCTGGTGCAGTTGCTGCAGCCGGGTGCAGGGCTTGCCCTGGCCTTGCCGCCGGCCACCGCCGAAGCCGGCGTCGCCACCACCAGCTTTTCGCTGAAGGAATTCATCACCCATCTGGTGCCGGCTTCCATCGTGGACGCCATGGCCCATAACGAGATCCTGCAGATCGTGGTGTTCTCGGTGTTCGTGGGCTCGGCTGTGGCGGCACTGGACGGCAAGGCGCCGATGATCCTCACCGCCTGCGAGCAGCTGGCGGCGGTGATGCTGAAGATCACCAGCTATGTGATGGTGCTGGCGCCGCTGGTGGTGTTCGCGGCCCTGGCCTCCACGGTGGCGACTTCGGGGCTGGGCATCGTGCTGGTCTATGCCAAGTTCGTGGGCGGCTTCTATCTGTCGCTGCTGCTGCTGTGCGCCATCCTGATCGGGTTTGCATGGATTGCCGTGGGAAGCAGGATCGGCGATCTGCTGCGCACCATTCGCGAGCCCTGGCTGCTGGCTTTTTCCACCGCAACCTCGGAAGCGGCCTATCCCGGCCTGCTGGCGGGCCTGCCAAAATTCGGCGTGCCGCGCAGGATCGTCAGCTTCGTGCTGCCGCTGGGCTATTCCTTCAACCTGGACGGCTCGATGGTCTATTGCACCTTTGCCAGCCTGTTCATCGCCCAGGCTTACGGCATCCACCTCACCCTCGCCCAGCAGATCACCATGCTGGCGCTGCTGATGATCACCTCCAAGGGCATTGCCGGGGTGCCGCGCGCTTCGCTGGTGGTGATCGCCGCGACCCTGCCGGTGTTTCACCTGCCGGAAGCCGGATTGCTGCTGATCCTGGGCGTGGATCATCTGCTGGACATGGGCCGAAGCGCCACCAATGTGGTGGGCAATTCGGTGGCGGCGGTGATCGTCAGCAAATGGGAAAAGCAGTTGCGCGTGGGCCCCGCGCCGGCGGAAACAACGCAAGCAGCTATGGCCGCCTGATCAGGTCGGCGGCCGGTCAGCCGGAGCTTCGAAGGGACTGGACGGCGGCATGTCCCGCCAGCGCAAGCTGAAGGCCACGGCGGACCCGACATTGACCTGGGGCTCGGACGCCGGCGTCGCCTTCATCTGCTGCTCGCGCACCCGCACGCATTCCTGCACGCCAACACCCAATCCGGGGAAATCGCCGGAGATATCCATCGCCCGCAGGAAACAGTCGTCGAAGAATGTGTATTGGTTGAGCTCGCCGCAGCCGAAGCTGGTGCGGTCGGGGCGCGAGGCCGTCATGATGACGCGATTCTCGCCCTTCAGCGGCGCCACGAACTGACCTGAATAGCAGGACGACATCACGATCACCGAAGGACGCTTGCCGCAGGCGCTGTTCACCATGTCGTGCAACTGCTGCGGCCCCAGCACACCTTCGCCGATGATGATGCCTTCGGGCACGCCATGCGAGGTGAAATAGATCAGGCAACCGGCCTTGGCCCTGGCGGCGGTTTCGTGCAGGGCGCCGGCGATGTCGGGAATGGCGGTATGCAGGGTGCCGTCATCATAATCGGCCGAGAACTGCACCATGTTGGCCTTGCTGAAGCCGATCTTGGCGAAGGTCTGGGCCAGGTCATGGCGGGCATTGTCGAACACTTTGGAAGGCGCGCCGGAATGGGCGCGGTAATCGCCGGCCACCAGCACCACCGCCCAATCCTTGAAGCTGGTTAGGTCGGAGGGCGCCTCGGATGTTCCGGCGGGCGACCGCCCCTCGTGCAGGAACCACAGGCCTGCTCCGCCCAGCGCCAACACCAGCACCGCACCCAGCGCGATAAGAGTCTTGCTCAAGCCCCGTCCCGCTTAAACCCTGCCACCAGCTCAATATGCGATGACCAGAGGAATTGGTCTATCGGTGTGACGGGGCCGGGCCGGTAGCCCCCGGCGACCAGGATCGCGGCATCCCGGGCAAAGCTGGCGGCATCGCAGGAAACATAGGCAATGACGGGAACCTTGGACTTGGCCAGAGCGCGGACCTGCGCTTCGGCACCCGCCCGGGGCGGGTCCAGCACCACCGCGCCATAAGGCTTCAGTTCCAGCGGCGTCAGGGGCACTTTGAACAGGTCCCGCTTCTCGGTGGTGATGGGCTTGATGCCCCTGGCGCCCCGCGTTGCGGCGCTCAAGGCGGCCAGCGCGGCTTCGTCCTGCTCCACGGCATGAACCTTGGCGATCCTGGCCAGCGGGAACGCAAAGGTGCCCACACCGCTGAACAGGTCCGCCACCATCTTGGCCTTGCCGATAATCGTCAGCACACATTTCTGCAACGCGGCCTCGCCTTCGGCCGTGGACTGCAGGAAAGGATTGGAAGGCAGCGCAACGGCAACGCCGCCCAGCGTGATTTGCGGCACCGCCGTCTCAAACACCGTCTCGCCGCCCATGGTGAGACGGGCTATGCCCAGGCCCGACAACGCGGTGGACAATGCGGCCGTGAGCGCCGGGGTCAGACTGCGCCAGCGGAAGGCGCAGTCAAAGCCGGTATCGGTTTGCGTGACATGCAGTTCGGCAATTTCCCCAACCCCGAACAGCGGCTCCAGCCTTACGCGAAGGGCGCCCACCAGCGCGAACAGCGCCGGGGTCAGAACATCGCACTGGTGCATGTCGATGACGGTGTGGGACCGGGCCGCGTGAAAACCGATATGCAGGCCTTCGGGCAGGCTCTTGATCTTGAACGCGGCGCGGCGGCGCGAGTGCGGCGGCACGATGATGGGCGCCAGGACCTCGGCGTTCACGCCGGCCTTCATCAGCGCATCCTGAACAGCGGCGCGCTTGGCCGCCGCATAATCGGCGGCGCCCAAGTCCTGCAGCAGACAGCCGCCGCAGGAACCAAAATGCCGGCAGATTTGGTTCAGGCGATCAGGCCCGTGCTCAGATGGGTGACTTCGGAACCCCGCCCCAAAGCTTGAAGCACGGTGCGCAGGATGCCGTCGGCATCCAGGCCCGCCTGGGCGTACATCTTTTCGGGCGTGTCGTGATCCTGGAACACGTCGGGCAAGGTCATAGGACGAACCTTGAGGCCGCGGTCCAGCAGTCCGTCATGCGCCAGGAAGTGCATGACATGGGCGCCGAAGCCGCCGGCCGAGCCTTCCTCGATGGTGATCAGGACTTCATGTTCTTTGGCCAGGCGGCGGATCAGGTCGGTGTCCAGCGGCTTGGCGAAACGCGCATCGGCGATGGTTGCCGACAGGCCGTAGCCGCCCATGCGCTCGGAGGCCAGAAGGACCTCCTTCATGCGGGTGCCGAAGTTCAGGATGGCAATGTTGCTGCCCTGCTTGATGATGCGGCCCTTGCCGATCTCCAGCGGGATGCCTTCGGCGGGACGGGCGACGCCCGTGCCCTCGCCGCGCGGATAGCGCAGCGCGCTGGGCCGGTCGTCGATGGCCGCGGCAGTGGCCACCATGTGGGTCAGCTCGGCCTCGTCCGACGGGGCCATGATCACGAAGTTGGGCAGCGCCGCCAGATAGGCGATGTCGAACGAGCCGGCATGGGTGCAGCCGTCGGCGCCCACAAGCCCGGCGCGGTCCATGGCAAAGCGCACCGGCAGCGACTGGATCGCCACGTCATGCACCACCTGGTCGTAAGCGCGTTGCAGGAAGGTGGAATAGATGGCGCAGAAGGGCTTCATGCCTTCGGTCGCCATGCCGGCGGCAAAGGTCACGCCATGCTGCTCTGCGATGCCGACGTCAAAGGTGCGTTCCGGGAAGGCCTTTTCAAACAGATCGACGCCGGTGCCCGACGGCATGGCGGCGGTGATGGCGACGATGCGGCTGTCCTTTTTGGCTTCCGCGATCAGGGCTTCGCCGAACACTTTCTGATAAGCGGGCGCCTTGGGCGTGGACTTGGCCTGCTCGCCCGTCAGCACGGTGAACTTGGCGACGGCGTGATACTTGTCGGCGGCCGCTTCGGCGGGTGCATAGCCATGACCCTTCTTGGTCACCACATGCACCAGCACAGGGCCTGTCATGGTGTCGCGCACATTTTCCAGCACCGGCACCAGGTGATCCAGGTTGTGGCCGTCGATCGGGCCGACATAGAAGAAGCCCATTTCCTCGAACAGCGTACCGCCCATCGCCATGCCGCGGGCATATTCCTCGGTGCGCTGGGCAACCTTGAACAACCCGCGCGGCAACAGCTTGCGCGCCAGCCGCTTGGCCAGGTTGCGGATGCCGGTGTAGGAGCGCGACGAAACCAGCCGGGCCAGATAGGCGCTCATCGCGCCGACCGGCGGGGCGATGGACATGTCATTGTCGTTCAGGATGACGATCAGCCGGTTCTTGTTGGCGCCGGCATTGTTCATGGCTTCATAAGCCATGCCCGCGCTCATCGAACCATCGCCGATCACCGCGATCACATTGTTGTCGCCGCCCTTGAGGTCGCGCGCCACCGCCATGCCGACACCGGCGGAGATGGAGGTCGAGGAATGCGCCGCGCCGAACGGATCATATTCGCTCTCGCTGCGCTTGGTGAAACCGGAAAGACCGCCGCCCTGGCGCAGGGTGCGCATGCGGGCGCGACGGCCGGTGAGGATCTTGTGCGGATAGGCCTGGTGGCCGACGTCCCAGATGATGCGGTCGTCAGGTGTCTTGAACACGTAGTGCAATGCGGTGGTGAGTTCGACCACGCCCAATCCCGCACCAAAGTGACCTCCGGTCACCGAAACGATATCGATCAGGTCGGTGCGCAGCTCGTCGGCGAACTGGCGCAGCTGGGACTTGTCCAGCTTGCGCAGGTCTTCCGGCAGATCGACCTGATCCAGCAGCGGGGTCTTGGTATTGGGGATGTTCATGCGCGAAAATTCTCTTGTTTGCAGCGGCGGGTCACGCCGTTTCCATGCTTTCGCCGATTTGCGGTCCGCCCGCACCCAGCACGATTTTTTCCAGACGCCCCTCGGCGGATTTCAGCTTCTTCTCGCAATGCGCCTTCAGCGCCTGCCCGCGTTCGTACAGCGCGATGGAGTCTTCAAGATCGACTTCGCCCTGCTCCAGGCGCGAGACGATCGCTTCCAGCTCCTTGAGCGCGCCTTCGAAGCTCAGCTCCTCGATGGCTTTGTCGGATTTGGCGGGGGGAATGGCGAAGGCTCCAGCTATGCAATCTGTTCCGGAAACACCCGAAACTGCAGCGCACCATAATCGCAATTATGGCCCCGCCAAACCAGCTTCGCTCGCCCGCACACAGCAATTATAGTTCAACAATGCCCATCAGCAAGCAGTTTCCTTGCCGCCGCTGTGGAGTTGGGGTCACGGCCGTGGCAGATGCGTCGCGCGCAGCTGTAGGGAACTTCCGGGACCGCCCTGGGGCAGGCTGGAAACCTCGCCTAGCAGGGCCTGCAGCGCCGGCAAGTTCAGCAGCGATTCGATGCGCCCGAACAGGCCCAGGCTGGCATCCAGGCCGTCCGAGAGCATCCCCAGCCGGGCCAGAAGCCCGGTGCGGCGGGGATAGACCTTGAATGTCATGCTGTCTGCCGGCACCCCGCCCAGGCTGGCCGCCTGGCCGGCTGCGGTCCAGAAGCCGCCCAGCATGTCCACCAGGCCGTGCGCCTTGGCGTCGGCGCCCGACCACACCCGGCCGCGCGCCGCGTCGCGCACTTTCTCCAGTGGCATTTTGCGGCCCGCCGCCACCTTGGCGGTGAAGTCGTCATAGATGACATCGGCCTGGTGATTGAGGTTGGCCCATTGCTCGTCGGTGAAAGGCTGCAGCGGCGAATCCATCAGGGTGTTCTTGCCCACCGCCACCGTCTCGGCCCTGGCGCCCACCAGTTCCAGCGTCTTGTTGAAGCTGACCTTGCCGGTCAGGACGCCGATGGAGCCGGTAATGGTGCCGGGCTGCGCCACGATCTTGTTGGCGCTGAGCGAAATGTAATAGCCGCCTGAGGCCGCGACGCCGCCCATGGAAACCACCACCGGCTTGCCCGCCTTCTGCGCCACCTTCACCGCATGCAGGATCTGGTCGGAAGCGGTGACCGAGCCGCCGGGGGAATCCACCCGCAGCACGATGGCCTTGATGTTCTTGTCCCGCGCCGCCTGGCCAATGGCCGCCGACAGGTCGTCGCTGGCGATGCCGGACGAAGCGTTGATCAGGGAGTTCTTGGCGGTGCCGTCGCGAATCTCACCCGCCGCTTCGACGATGGCGATGTTGGCGGTGCCGAAGCGTTCGTCGGCCTGCTTCACATAGTCGGTGAATTTGATCGACTTGGCGCCGCTGCCTGCCCGGGCGTTGGCGGCGGCGCGCGCCTCATCGTCATAACCGATGCGGTCCACCAGACGGCGGCTGCGCGCATCTTCGGAAAATTGCGGGCTGGCTTCGAATGCCGCGATCACTTCGGCCGGGGTGATGTGGCGGTTGGCAGCCATCTGCTTGACCGCGCCGTCATAGACCGAGTTCATCAGCGCGGTGAGCTGCTCGCGGTCGGCCGGCGACATCTGCTTTTCCATCATCATGTCGGCGGCGCTCTTGTATTCGGCGCGCTTGGCGATCTGGGGCACGGCCTGGATCTTGTCCAGGGTGCCGCGCAGGAACAGCTCTCCGCCGCCGGCGCCCGATACCGAGAAGGGCGCCTTGGGCATTACCCAGATTTCATTAGCGGCGCTGGCCGCCAGGTAATCGCCAAGCCCGGCGCCGAAGAAGGCGGACGCCTGGGCGATGACGAACTTTTTCTTCGCCTTGAAGCGATCGATGGCGGCGGCGATTTCCTGCGCCTCGGCGGTGGAGAGCGCACCGTTGCCCAGCTTGATCACCATGCCCTTGACCCGGCTGTCGCGGCCCGCCGCATCCAGCCCCAGCACCACGTCCATCACCGTGGCGCGGCGGGGCGTAAAAATGCTGCCGGGGGCAGCGGCGCTGTCGTCGATCGGATCGCGCAGGTCCAGCGCCAGCACCATGTTGCCCGGCAGTCCATCGCCCCGCGCCAGCGACACCACCAGCAGGACCGCGATAAGCAGAATTACCAGAACGACGGCCTTGGCGAACATGTTCACCACGGACATCAAAAGGTCGCGCAGCCAGGTGAGAAAACGGATCATGAAAATTCCTTGGGACGCAAAGATGGGATTTGCGCGCAATGTAACGAAAAAGCCCGGCTCCCAACAGGGGCCGGGCTTTCACGCATTTGTGACGATCGCTTAGTGCTTGAGCGCGTCGCGCACGGCATCCTTGGCGCCGCCCACCGCATTTTGCACCTTGCCGGCGGCCTTGTCGGCAGCGCCTTCGGCCTGCAGCTTGGCGTCGCCGGTAACCTTGCCGGCCGCCTGCTTGATGGCGCCCTTGGCCTGATTGGCCGCGCCTTCGATACGATCCTTGTCCATAATATGCTCCTGAATTGGGTTTTGCGCGGGGAACACGCTGATAGGATAACGGGCCTGGCCCGCCTGAGTTCCCGTAACCTTTTGCGGCGATCCGGCGAATGCTTAAGTACGTAGAACGGCTAGGAGATGATGATGCAGCGACGGATGTTCATGACCGCCCTGATGGGCAGCGCCGCAATGGCGGCCTTGCCGGCTTATGCCTATGAAGTGACCAAGAGCGATGCGGAGTGGAAAAAACAGCTTTCCCCTGCCGCCTATGACGTCTTGCGTCATGAAGGCACCGAAGCGCCCTTTACCTCGCCGCTAAACAATGAGCATCGCAAGGGCGTGTTCGCCTGCGCCGGCTGCGCCCTGGATCTGTATTCCTCGGACACCAAGTTCGACAGCGGCACCGGCTGGCCCAGCTTCTGGAAGCCCTTGGACAAGGCGGTCGAGACCAAGACCGACAACAGCCTGGGCATGCGCCGCACGGCAGTGAACTGCCGGCGCTGCGGCGGGCATCTGGGCCATGTGTTCGACGACGGGCCGCGGCCTACGGGACTAAGATATTGCATGAACGGCGTTGCGATGACGTTCAAAGCCAAAGCATGAAAAAGGCCGGTCTCGCGACCGGCCTTTTTTCAATCCGATAATTTGTCTTATGGCGTGGGCGCAGCGGGTGCCGCGGCGTCCGGCTGGCTGACCGGCTTGGCCTTGGCCTTTGCCTTGGCCACCATGTCGTCATGGGCAGCCGGAAAGCCCTTCAGCGAGAAGGCCAGCGGATAGGTCTTGCCGTTGTCGGCCGCGATGATGACCTTGGCGCCGCCGCTGGAACTGGCCAGCGCCTCGATCATGGCATTGTCCACCGCCAGCTCGACATAGCAGCCGTTGCGGTCGCAGCGGCGATACTTGAGCACCGGCGAGGTGTAGGTGTCGGTCTGTATCTT
>JBBQBL010000026.1:0-18360 GCA_038317805.1 Micropepsales bacterium | reverse complement strand
TGTCGCCCGTGCTGGGGCCTGTCGAGCGCGGCATCTACCGGCTGTGCGGCGTCAAACCGAATGAAGAGCAGCATTGGACCAGCTACACCATCGCCATGCTCGCTTTCAGCATCGCGGGATTTGTCTCGCTGTATCTGATGCAGCGGCTGCAGGCGGTATTGCCGTTCAATCCGCAAGGGCTAACCGGGGTGGGACCGGACCTGTCTTTCAACACCGCGATCAGTTTTGTCACCAACACCAACTGGCAGTCCTATGGCGGCGAAAGCACGTTGGGCTACCTGGTGCAGATGCTGGGCCTGACCGTGCACAATTTTGTCAGCGCGGCCACCGGCATCGCCCTGGCGCTGGCGCTGATCCGCGGCTTTGCGCGGCGCTCGGCAAAGACGGTGGGCAATTTCTGGGCCGATCTCACCCGCTGCACGCTTTATGTCCTGCTGCCGATGTCCATCCTGATGGCGCTGTTCCTGGTGTGGCAGGGCGTGCCCCAAAATCTGGGCGTCTATACCCAGGCACTGGGCCTGGAAGGCGCCAAGCAACTGATCGCGCAGGGGCCGGTTGCCTCGCAGGAAGCGATCAAGATGCTGGGCACCAATGGCGGCGGTTTCTTCAACGTCAATTCCGCCCATCCCTTCGAAAATCCCACCGGCCTGACCAATTTCGTCGAGATGTGGTCCATCCTCGTGATCAGCGCGGCGCTGACCTACACCTTCGGCCGCATGGTCAAGGACACCCGGCAGGGCTGGGCGATCTTTGCCGTCATGGGATTGCTGTTTCTTGGCGGGCTAGGCGCGACCTATTGGGCGGAGGGGCATGGCAATGCCGCCGTCGCCGCCGCGCATGTGACACAGGCCGGCAACATGGAAGGCAAGGAAGTGCGCTTCGGTGTCGCCAACTCGGCGCTTTGGGCCACCGCCACCACCGATGCCTCCAACGGCAGCGTCAATGCCATGCATGACAGCTTTACGCCGCTGGGCGGGCTGATACCCATCATCAATATCGAGCTGGGCGAAATCGTGTTCGGCGGCGTCGGCTCGGGCCTTTACGGCATGCTGCTGTTCGCCGTGATCGCCATGTTCGTGGCCGGCCTGATGGTGGGCCGCACCCCGGAATATCTTGGCAAAAAGATCGAGGCGCGGGAGGTCAAGATGGCGATGCTCGCCATCCTGATCCTGCCGCTGTCCATCCTGGGCTTCACCGCGCTGGCCTCGGTCACCAAGCTGGGCCTTGCCGGACCGCTGAACACGGGACCGCACGGATTTTCCGAGATCCTCTATGCCTTCACCTCGGCCACCGGCAACAATGGCAGCGCCTTTGCCGGCCTGACAGCGAACACAGTCTTCTACAATACCGCCTTGGGCCTGGCGATGCTGATCGGCCGTTTCCTCTTTATTGTTCCGATGATGGCGGTGGCCGGTGCGCTCGCGGCCAAGAAGATCGTGCCCGCCTCGGCCGGCACCTTTCCCACCCATGGCGGGTTGTTCGTCGGCCTTCTGATCGGCGTCATCCTGATCGTGGGCGGCCTGACTTTCTTCCCGGCTTTGTCGCTCGGTCCCATCGTCGAACATCTGGCGATGCAGACCGGCACCTTCTTCTGAAAGAACGCCATGAGCAAACAGCAAGCCAGCAGCGTGTTGGACCCGGCCATCCTGGTCCCAGCCATCGGCAACGCCTTCAAGAAGCTCGATCCCCGGGTGATGGCGAAGAACCCGGTGATGTTCGTGGTGGAAGTCACGGCCGCCTTGACCAGCTTTCTCTTCATCCGCGACTGGCTGGCGGGCCAGCACCATCTGGGTTTCGCCTTTCAGATCAATCTGTGGCTGTGGTTCACCGTGCTGTTCGCCAACTTCGCTGAAGCGGTGGCGGAAGGGCGCGGCAAGGCCCAGGCCGAAAGTCTGCGCCGCACCCGTAGCGATACGGTGGCCAAGGTGCTCGCGGACCAGGCCTCCAAGATCTATTCCAGGAAGCCGGCCCAGCTTCTGTCGCGCGGCGACCTGGTGCTGGTGGAGCCGGGCGATGTCATTCCGTCCGACGGTGATGTGGTCGAAGGCGTCGCATCCGTGGACGAAAGCGCCATCACCGGCGAAAGCGCCCCGGTGATCCGCGAATCCGGCGGCGACCGCTCGGCGGTAACGGGCGGCACCCGCGTATTGTCGGACTATATCGTGGTCCGCATCACCGCCACGCAGGGTAGCACTTTCCTGGACCGCATGATCGCGCTGGTGGAAGGTGCCGCGCGCCAGAAGACCCCCAACGAGATCGCGCTGAACATCCTGCTGGCCGGGTTGACCATCATTTTCGTCTTTGCTGTTGCGACCATCCCCATGTTCGCGGCCTTCGCGGGCGGCAGTCTCAGCGTGCTGGTGCTGGTGGCGCTGTTCGTTACCTTGATCCCCACCACCATCGGCGCGCTGCTGTCAGCCATCGGCATTGCCGGCATGGACCGGCTGGTGCGCTTTAACGTCCTGGCCATGTCGGGCCGCGCGGTGGAAGCGGCCGGCGATGTCGACACGCTGTTGCTGGACAAGACCGGCACCATCACCCTTGGCAACCGCCAGGCCACGGCTTTCCTGCCGCTGGAAGGCGTCAGCGAACAGGAATTGGCGGAAGCGGCGATGGCTGCATCGCTGGCCGACGAAACTCCGGAGGGCCGTTCCATCGTCGCCCTGGCGCGCGAGAAATACGGCGTCGCCGAAAGCGTGGCGCATGGCGCCTTCGTGCCCTTTACAGCGCAGACGAGGCTTTCGGGCATCGATGGCGCGGGCGGCTCCATTCGCAAGGGCGCGGTGGATGCCGTGCTGAGCTGGGCCGGCCTGTCCCTGTCGGGCGCGGCCCTGACCACCATTGCCGACCGCATCGCCAAGACCGGCGGCACGCCGCTGGCCGTTTCGCGTGACAAACGCCTGCTGGGCGTCATCCACCTCAAGGACATCGTCAAGGGTGGCATCCGCGAGCGCTTTGGCGCCTTGCGCCAGATGGGCATCCGCACCGTGATGATCACCGGCGACAATCCGCTGACCGCCGCGGCAATCGCCGCCGAAGCGGGTGTGGACGACTTCCTGGCCCAGGCGACGCCGGAGAACAAGCTGGCGCTGATCCGCGAAGAACAGGCCAAGGGCAAGCTGGTCGCCATGTGCGGCGACGGCACCAACGATGCGCCCGCCCTGGCCCAGGCCAATGTCGGCGTGGCCATGAACACCGGCACCATGGCGGCGCGCGAAGCGGGCAACATGGTGGACCTGGACAGCGATCCCACCAAGCTGATCGAGATCGTGGAGATCGGAAAGCAGCTGCTGATGACCCGCGGCGCGCTGACCACTTTTTCCATCGCCAATGACGTGGCCAAGTATTTCGCCATCATCCCAGCCATGTTCCTGGCTTTCTATCCCCAGCTCCAGGCGCTGAACATCATGGGCCTGCACAGCCCGCAAAGCGCCATCCTGTCTGCGATCATCTTCAATGCGCTGATCATCGTTGCGCTGATCCCGCTGGCGCTGAAAGGTGTGGCTTATCGCGCGGCGGGAGCATCGAGTGTCCTGCGCCGCAACCTTTTGATCTATGGACTGGGTGGCCTGGTGGTGCCGTTTATCGGCATCAAGGCCATCGATCTGGCCGTCACCGCTCTTGGGCTGGCTTAGGAGAATTCCGATGCAACATATCCGTCCCGCCATCGTCATGCTGGTCCTGATGACATTGCTCACGGGGCTGCTTTATCCCCTGGCCATCACCGGCGCGGCGCAAGCGCTGTTCCCGCATCAGTCGGCGGGAAGCCTCGTCACCGCGAACGGCAAGGTCATCGGCTCGGAACTGATCGGACAGAACTTCGCCTCGGCGCAGTATTTCCATGGCCGTCCCTCCGCTGCCGGCAATGGCTATGACGCCGCCAATTCCTCCGGCTCCAATCTTGCCACCACGTCCAAAAAGCTGAAGGACCGCGTCGAAGCAGATGCCGCCAAGCTGCGTGCCGAAAATCCCGCCCGGCCGGTGCCGGACGATCTGGTCACCGCCTCCGCCAGCGGGCTCGATCCCGACATCTCTCCTGCCGGCGCCCTGTTCCAGGTGCTGCGCGTGGCAAAGGCGCGCGGCCTGTCCGTGGACCAGGTCAGGACCCTGGTGCAAGGCCATGTTGAGCAACGGCTTTTCGGCCTGCTGGGCGAACCTCATGTCAACGTCCTGAAGCTGAACCTTGCGCTGGACGCATTGGCGTCAGGCAAGCAGAGCAGGCGCGAAAGGCATAATATCACCGCCGGATGACCGACACCGATCACAGGCCTTCGCCGGACGCCTTGCTGAAAGAAGCGGGTCAGTCCGGTCGCGGCCGTTTGAAGATATTCCTCGGCGCTGCGCCGGGTGTCGGCAAGACCTACGAGATGCTGGTGCAGGCGCGCCGCCGCAGGCTGGACGGGGTGGATGCGGTGATCGGCGTTGTGGAAACCCATGGCCGGGTCGAGACTGACCTGCTGACCAAGGGGCTGGAGACTGTTCCCAAAAAGCGCGTGCCCTATCGCGGCAAGGTGCTGGCGGAGATGGATCTGGACGCCATCCTGCAACGCCGCCCGCGCCTGGTGCTGGTGGACGAGCTGGCGCACGACAATGCCCCGGGCAGCCGACACCCCAAGCGCTACCTGGATGTCGAGGAACTGCTGGCGGCGGGGATCGATGTCTACACCACCCTCAATGTCCAGCATGTCGAAAGCCTGAACGATGTGGTCGCCAAGATCACCAAGGTCCGGGTGCGCGAGACGGTGCCCGATTCCATCCTGGACCGCGCCGACGATATCGAACTGGTCGACCTGACGCCCGAAGATCTGCTGCAGCGCCTGAAGGACGGCAAGGTCTATCTGCCGGGCGCCGCCGAGCGGGCGCAGCAGAACTATTTCATTCCCGGCAACCTGGCAGCGCTACGCGAACTGGCGCTGCGGCGCACCGCCCAGCGGGTGGACGCGCAGATGGTAGATTACATGCGCGCCCATGCCATTGCGGGGCCCTGGGAAGCCAGCGAACGGTTGCTGGTTGCGGTGAATGCGCGCCCCGGCGCGGCCAGCGCATTGCGCTATGCCCGCCGGCTGGCTGACCGGTTGCGCGCCTCCTGGACGGCAATCCATGTCGAGACCGGCGCGGCCAGCGAGGCCGAGCGCGATAGCGTCGCCCAGGCCTTGCGCCTGGCTGAACGGATGGGCGCGGTTTCGGCGACCGTGCCCGCCGCCAGCGAGGCGGACGGCATCGTTACCTTTGCCCGCGCCAACAATGTAACCCATATCGTCGCCATGGCATCGCCGCCACGCTGGTGGGACGTGATCCGCCCGCCACTGGCCGGGCAGATCATCCGCCGCGCCGGCGACATCAGTGTGCATGTCGTGCCGGTCGCCGCCCAGGGGCGTGGAGAAGCCGCCCAGATCGCCGCCGCGCCACAGGCGCCACGCCCCAAAATCGATCCGCGCGCTTTTCTGGGAAGCCTGCTGTTCAGCGCCGCGGGATTGGGCGCCGCGCTGTTGCTGCGCCAGGGGCTTGGAGTGTCGAATGTTGCGCTGGTGCTGCTGGTCGCGGTTCTGGCCAGCGCTGTGACCTTCGGCTTGTGGCCGTCACTGTTCGCCTGCCTGGTGTCGGCGCTGGCCTATAACTTCTTCTTCCTGCCGCCGCTTTATACCTTCACCATCGCCGAGCCGGAGAATGTCATCACCCTGATGGTTTTCGTGCTGGTGGCGGCCATCGCCAGCAACCTGACAGCGCGGGTGCGCATGCAGGCCATCGTGGCGCGCCAGCGCGCCGCCACCACCGAGGACCTTTATCGTTTCAGCCGCAAGCTGGCGGGCATTGCCACCCTGGACGACCTGCTTTGGGCCACGGCCTATCAGATGGCGCATATGTTGCGGCTGCATGTGGTGTTGCTGCTGCCGGAAGGTGAAGAGCTGAACGTGCGCGCCGGCTATCCGCCGGAAGATACGCTGGAGGACGCCGATCTTGCGGCCGCCAAATGGACTATCCAGCATGGCCAGGAAGCCGGGCGCGGCGCAGATACTTTGCCGGGCGCGCGCCGCCTGTTCCTGCCCATGCGCACGGCGCGGGGTGTGGTGGCGGTCATTGGCCTGGATTCCAGCCGTGACGGGGCGCTGCTCACGCCCGATCAGCGCCGCCTGCTGGATTCGCTGGCGGACCAGACGGCGCTGGCCATCGAAAGGCTGCATCTGTCCGAGGAAATGGACCGGGCGCGGGTCGCCGCCGAAACCGAAAAGCTGCGCTCGGCGCTGCTGACCTCGATCAGTCATGACCTGCGCACGCCGCTGGCGTCGATCCTGGGTTCGGTCACCAGCCTCAAGCAGTATCGCGGCCAGATGGGCGAGGCCGACCAGGAGCAGCTTCTGGGCACCATCCAGGAAGAAGCCGAACGCCTCAATCACTTCATCGCCAATCTGCTGGACATGACAAGGCTGGAATCCGGTGCGCTGGCGCCGAACCTGGAGCCGGTGGATCTGGGCGATGTGGTGGGCAGCGTGCTGCGGCGGGTAAGGCCGCTAGTCCAGCAGCACAAGGTCACACTGGATGTGGAGCAGGGCCTGCCCATGCCGCGGCTCGATCCGGTCCTGTTCGAACAGGTGTTGTTCAACCTTCTGGACAATGCCGCCAAGTATGCCCCCGCCGGCACGGCCATCACCTTGCGCGCCCGCCGCGAGGGCGCCGCGCTGAAAGTGCAGGTGCTGGACGAGGGGCCGGGCCTGCCCGAGGACGACCGCGAGCGGGTGTTCGACAAATTCTACCGGGTGCGCGCGGGCGACAAGCAGCGGGCCGGCACCGGCCTGGGGCTTGCCATCGCCCGCGGCTTCATGGAAGCGATGGGCGGCACCATCACCGCCGCCAACCGCAGCGATGCCCAGGGTGCGGTATTCACATTGACCTTGCCGGTGCCATGAACCCTTTGCGTATCCTGATCGTGGACGACGAACCGCCGATCCGGCGTTTCCTGCGCACTGCGCTGGCGGCGCAGGATTACCGGGTCGAGGAAGCCGGCGACGGCGAGGCGGCGCTGGATTTCCTCAAGCGCAATTCGGTGGATCTGGTCATTCTCGATCTCGGCCTGCCGGGCATGGACGGGCTGGAGGTGGTGCGCCGGCTGCGCGCCGAGGGCAAAGCTGTTCCCATCATCATCCTGTCCAGCCGCGATGACGAGGCAGGCAAGGTGGCGGCGCTGGACCTGGGCGCCGACGATTATGTCTCCAAGCCGTTCGGGGTCGAGGAATTGTCGGCCCGCGTCCGCGCGGCGCTGCGCCACAAGCTGATGCAGGAGGGCGAGAAGCCCCTGTTCCGCAGCGGCGATGTGTCGGTGGACTTGGTGCGGCGCATCGTGACCGCGCGCGGCGCGGAGGTGAAGCTGACGCCGCGCGAATACGATCTGTTGCGGCTGATGGTGGCCCATGCTGGCAAGGTCCTGACCCACAAATTCATCCTGCATGACGTGTGGGGCGGCGAGGCGGATGTGCAGTATCTGCGCATCTATGTCCGCAACCTGCGCCAGAAGCTGGAGGCCGATCCCGAGCAGCCTAGGCTGATTTTGACCGAACAGGGCGTCGGCTACCGTCTGGCGGCAGCGGATTAGCCGGCGGGAACGTAACTCAAGCTGATCACGCTCTCGCCGATCCGTTCGCTCGCCACAAGGCGAAGCGGTGGCCGGGCGCCGGCGAAGAATGGCTGTCCACCGCCAAGCACGACGGGATGCAGATAAAGCCGATACTCATCGATAAGACCCAGATCGGTCAGGCTCTGCGCCAGTTTCGGCCCGCTGACGGCTATCACCCCGGTGAGCCGGGCCTTCAGTTCACGTACCAGTGTTTCCGCGTCATCCGGCACAAGAGTGGCGTTGGGGCCGACCGACGTCAGCGAGCGCGATACAACCCATTTCGGCTGGTTCCGCCAGACCGTGGCAAATTCGCGATGTTCCGCTGTCCATTCGGGCCTGTCTTCGTCCCAATAGCGCATGATCTCGTACATGCGGCGGCCATACACGCTGCCGCTCAAGGCGCCCACGCGCTCGATCCAGTGGCGAAACATGGCGGGCTCAGGGACGAACTTGTCGTGGTCGACATAGCCGTCCAGAGAAAGGTTCATTCCGAAGAGAAGCTTCGCCATGAACCGGTCCTTACTTCTTCTTCTTGCCCTTGCGGCCATCGCCCTTGCCCAGGCCGATCTTCTTGGCGAAGTCGCTGCGCTTCTGGGCATAGTTGGGCGCCACCATCGGATAGTCGGGCGGCAGGTTCCAGCGCTCGCGATATTCGCCCGGCGACAGCTTGTAGCGCGAGCGCAGGTAGCGCTTGAGCATCTTCAGTTTCTTGCCGTCCTCCAGGCAGACAATGTAGTCCGGCTGGACCGACTTCTTGACCGGCACGGCGGGGGCGCGGGGCAGGGCGCGCTGCTCGGAACCGGCAAACCCGCCCAGGGTGGCATGGACATTCTTGATGATGCCGGGCAGTTCGCTGGCCGCTACCGGGTTCTTGCTGACATAGGCGGCGACGATTTCCGTCACCAGCTTGAGGATGTCGTCCTCGCTATCCTTGCCCATAAATCCGAACCCAATGTTGTCGCCCGTCACCTTAAGGCGGCAGGCCGGTACAGGAAATCTCAGCTTTTCCCGTGCCTTGCAAGAAGCTCTTCAAATCTTGGCTAAGCCGCTAGATTTGGTGCCGCCGAAGGGGTAAATCCGCCATTCCTGCGCGGGGGCGCAATATCGGCCCTCGTACCCCTTCTGGTTGCAAAGAGGCTTGCATGTCCGCTGTCCCGTTGGCTCCCCCGTCCGATTACTTCACCCAAGGGCTGGAAGCCGCCGATCCGGACGTTTTCAACAGCATCCAGGACGAGCTGAACCGCCAGCGCGACAAGATCGAGCTGATCGCCTCCGAGAACATCGTCTCCAAGGCCGTGCTGGAGGCCCAGGGCTCTGTCCTGACCAACTAGTATGCCGAAGGATATCCGGGCAAGCGCTTTTACGGCGGCTGCGAATATGTCGCTGTGGCCGAACAGATCGCCATCGAACGCGCCTGCAAATTGTTCGGCGCGGCCTTCGCCAACGTCCAGCCGCATTCGGGCGCCAACGCCAACCAGGCGGCCTTTTATGCCCTGCTGAATCCAGGCGACACCTTCATGGGCCTAGATCTGGCCGCCGGCGGCCATCTCACCCACGGCCATCCGGCCAACTATTCGGGCAAGTGGTTCAAGCCGGTGCCTTACACGGTCCGCAAAGATGACCAGCGCGTCGACATGGACCAGGTCGCGGCGCTTGCCCGCGAGCACAAGCCCAAGCTGATCCTGGCCGGCGGTTCGGCCTATGCCCGTACCTGGGACTTTGAAGCCTTCCGCAAGATCGCCGACGAAGTCGGCGCACTGTTCATGGTGGACATGGCGCATTTCGCCGGCCTGGTGGCGGGCGGTGTCCATCCCAGCCCCATTCCTTTCGCCGACGTGGTCACCACCACCACCCACAAGACCCTGCGCGGGCCCCGCGGCGGCATGATCCTGTCGCGCGATGAAGCCATCGGCAAGAAGATCAACTCGGCCGTGTTCCCCGGCCTGCAGGGCGGGCCCCTGATGCATGTCATCGCCGCCAAGGCGGTGGCCTTCGGCGAAGCGCTGAAGCCGGAATTCAAGACCTATGCGAAGAATGTGGTGGAGAATGCCAAGGCGCTGGCCGAAGTCCTCAAGGCCAGCGGCCTGGACATCGTCACAGGCGGCACCGACACCCATCTGATGCTGGTGGATCTGCGCCCCAAGGGCGCCAAGGGCCGTCCCACCGAACATGCGCTGGATCGTGCCGGCATCACCTGCAACAAGAACGCCGTGCCGTTCGATACGGAAAAGGCCACCATCACCTCGGGAATCCGGCTGGGTTCGCCCGCCGGCACCACCCGCGGCTTTGGCACCGCCGAATTCCGCGAGGTCGGCAAGCTGATCGTGGAAGTGGTCGACGCCGTGGCCAAGAATGAAGCGGGCGATGCCCAGGTGGAACAGAGCGTGGCGCGCCGCGTCGCCGATCTGTGCAACCGCTTTCCGATCTATCCGTAAAGGGAACCCAAGATGCGCTGCCCGTTCTGCGGACATGAAGACAGCCAGGTGAAGGACTCGCGTCCTTCCGAGGACAATTCGGCCATCCGCCGCCGCCGCCACTGCCCCGAATGCGGCGGCCGGTTCACGACATTTGAACGCGTGCAGTTGCGCGAACTGATCGTGGTCAAGAAGAATGGCCGGCGCGAAAGTTTCGACCGCGACAAGCTGGAACGCTCGGTCAATCACGCCCTGCGCAAACGCCCGGTCGAGCGGGAGCGAGTGGACCGCACCATCACCGGCATCGTGCGTCGTCTGGAATCCATGGGCGAGAACGAGATCCCCGCCAATGTGATCGGCGAACTGGTGATGCAGGCCCTGGCCAGCCTGGACAAGGTGGCCTATGTCCGCTTCGCCTCGGTCTACAAGAATTTCCGCGAGACCCGTGACTTCGAAATGCTGATCGGCGAACTCGAAGGCGAAGAAGACAAGCCTTGAACATCCTGATCGTCGAAGCCCGTTACCATCCCGACGTCGCCGACGCGCTGGTGGACGGCGCTACCGCCGCGCTGGAAAAAGGCGGCGCGCGCTTCGAACGCATGTCGGTGCCCGGCGTGCTGGAATTGCCCGCCGCCATCGCCATCGCGGCGCGCTCGGCGCGGCCATTTGACGGCTATGTCGCGCTGGGTTGTGTCACTGGCCCGGCCCATATCGCCGACATGTACTATGTCGAAACCCTGCGCGGACTTGTGACCCTGGGCGCGGCGGGCATTTCGCTGGGCAGCGGCATCGTGCTGGCGGGTGACGAGGGCGCGGCCCACGACCTGGCGATGCGCCAGGACCTGGGCGGCGATGCCGCGCGCGCCTGTCTTGCCCTGTGCACCTTCGCCGAACGCCAGGGCTATCAGCGATGAATGACGTCTCGACGAGCGAAGGCAAAGGCGATGCCCGCCATGCCGCGCGCCTGGGTGCGGTGCAGGCACTCTACCAGATGGAAATGTCCGGCAATGGCGCCGAGGAAGTGGCGCAGGAATTCGCCGAACATCGCTTCAGCGAATTGCCGGTACCGCCCGATGGCGATTTCTTTCACGCCATCGTCAACGGCGTGCCCAAGCACCAGGTGGAGATCGACCGCGCCATCGCCGGCGCCCTGTCCGAGAAATGGAAACTGGAGCGGGTGGATTCCATCCTGCGCGCCATCCTGCGCTGCGGCGTGTTCGAATTTGTGGCGCGGCGCGATGTGCCGGCCAAGGTGGTGATCGACGAGTATGTCGCCGTGTCAGGCGCCTTCTTCGGCGGCGACGAACCGGGCTTCGTCAACGCCGCGCTCGATACCATCGCCAGGCGAAAGCGCGCCCCTGAGTTCGGCCTTCCAATTCCCGAAGGGGAATTGGAATTCTGATCCGAAACATTTCTGTCCGGTAATGTTTGTCGAAGTGTCGCGAATGGCAGGCGACCAAACGGCGCAGCGCTTTATTTAGGCGCATAAAGCGCAGCGTCCTCGCAACTGCAAAACAGCTTTTCCCTGTACGGACCAAATGCGCGGGTTCACTCTTGCCTTAACAGGAAAGGGGAAACATCCATGGACATGAAGAAACGCGATTTCCTGGGACTGGCCGCCGGCGTTGGCGCCGCAGCCGGTCTTGCCGCCACCGCGGCGCAGGCACAGGGACGTCCCGGTCCGGCCGGCCGGCCTATCACGGTGGGCGACCGCCGCCTGGCCAATTCCAATGTGCAGCCGTCATCGGTGGACTGGAATTACAAGCCGCGCCGCATCAACAAGGCGATCGAGCTGTGGGAAGACGGTCAGCCCATCTATTACGAAGGATCGGGCCTGGGACCTGGTGTCGATCCCTATGCCCAGGGCGTGAAGATGGCGCGCACCTGGTACGACGCCATCAATGTCGAAATGGAGCATGGCGCGCTGGACTTCTCCCAACTGCGCGAATTCATGCGCGGCCTGGTCGATGGCGGCCCCACCCGCAGCGGTCACCGCACACCCGCGGTGTTCGTGGAAACCGGCATCATCGGCCTGGACGAGGCTTACGCCCGCGCCAATAGCTGGGTCATCCAGCAGCTGCTGGATTGCGGCATCCACGGCATCCACCAGTGCCATGCCCGCGACACCAAGGCGGTGCAGGTCACGATGCAGATGGCCTGCCGCTATCCCTTTAAACGCGCGGGCGTCAAAGACCTTCCCATGCGCGGGTTGCGCGGCTCTTCCGCCGGCTATGCGGCGCAGATCTGGGGCATCGACACGTTCAAGTACAATCATGTCGCGGACCTGTGGCCGCTGAACCCCAAGGGCGAGCTGATCTTCGGCGTGAAGATCGAGGACACCTATTGTGACCAGCAGGTGGAAGGCACACTGGCGCTGCCGGGCATGTCGATGGCCGAGTGGGGCCCCGGCGATCACAGCTACTGGCTCTATGGCCTGGATGTGATGCCCGAAGACGGTTCGCGTCCGCCCAATATCATCGAGATGCCCGAAATGGTGGCCGTCCGCAAACGGGTGCTCGACCTGTGCAAGAAAAACAACGTCAAATTCCTCAATGCCGGCAGCACCGATCCCAAGGCCTTCGACTATGTGATCGGCCAGATCAACGACGGCGCCATGGTGATCGAGTGCGGCGAAGATGCCGCGATCCTGGGCCGCGAGCATACGAAGAGGAAAATGCCGGTTTAGCGCGGGCCTTTTGCGCCCTGAGTGTGTCGCGCGTGCTCACGGGCGTTAAGCCCGCTCCGCGCGACGCTCCTGCTCAGGTCGCAAAATTCCTCGCGCGAAGGTGCGCGGGAAATGCGCTGATTGGAAATTGCGATTTTGTTGCATTTGCGAAGGGTTTTAAGGCCTTTGATGGCCTTGCGACTGCAACGAATGTCCTGCAAGGTCAGGACATTACAAAAAACTCAGGGGGAGTCTGATGGCCATCAGGCGCGGCTTCTTCCTGACAGGCGCCGCCAAGGCGCCGCTAACTGTTCAACCCTGGGAGTGAGTAATGAAGAAGACTATCCGCAATATCCTGCTGACGGCTGCCGCCGCGGCGGTGCTTGTCCTGCCGGCCTCCGCACAGTTCCTCGGCAAGGAAGAAAATCCGATTGGCAGTTTCGCCAAGGGCACGGTTTTCTGGTCGCCCAAGCCGACCACGATGACCCGCTACACTGCGCCGAACAAGCCGCATTGGAAGCTGTCGGAAATCCTGGCCTCGCATAAGGGCGAAAGCGACTGGGTGCAGCCCATCATCCGCAACAAGGACCAGGAAGCCGATTACATCTCCATGGCCCCGGGCAAGAAGACCAAGGAGATGATGTATCCGGACGACCGTCTGGTGTTCATCGTCTGGGACGGCTCGATCAAGGTCTCGATCGCCGGCCGCGAACCTTTCGTCGCCACCAAGGGCTTCATGGTCAACGTGCCCTTCCGCAATCTCTTCACCCTGGAAAATGTCGGCTCCACCCCCGCCTTGCGCTTTGAAGTGCGCCAAGTCGGCTCGGTTCCGCTTTATCCGGTTACCGAGACCCCCGATCCCGTCAAGGGCATGACCTATGTCAAGGTCACCAACCTGACCGGCCCGGCCAAGGAGAAAGATTCCAACCCGATCTATGTGGACTACATGAAGGAGTTTAACGGCACGGATAAGCCCTATGGCGGCAAGTTCGTGTGGGACGACCACTTCACGTCCAACATCCTGCGCGGCAAGGGCGCCCCGGTTCCGGGCGACGACAAGAAGGGCCATTTCCATGTCGGCTGGACCGAGTTCTGGTTCATCATGGAAGGCCATATCGGCATCAAGATCGAAGGCGAGAAGTATTTCGTCACCGATCCGGGTGACGTGATGACCGCGGCCCAGGGCCGCTGGCACCGTGCGGGCAACGACCCGAGCGCGCCGTGGTCCACCCGCGTGCCGTTCAACCCGCGTCCCCCGATCCTGCACAACTTCGACGCCGAAGAGAAGTAAACGCCGGTCTTCGGAAAGATCAACGGCGGCGCCTTACGGCGCCGCCGTTTTTCTTTATGCTGTCGGACATGGATGAGTTCGGCATCATCGCCAAGTATTTCGCTCCGTTGGCGGGAGAGGGCGCCTTCGGCCTGAAGGACGACGCCGCGCTGCTGCCGGCGCGCCCTGGCCAAGACCTGATCATCACCACTGACACCGTGACCGAGGGCGTGGATTTCTTCGCCTTTGATCCCTCTGCCGACATCGCCCGCAAGGCGTTGCGCGTGAACCTGTCGGACCTGGCGGCCAAGGGTGCTGTGCCGGCCCATTACCTGTTGAACCTGTCCTTGCCGCACACCATCACGCCGGACTGGCTGGCCGGTTTCGCCGATGGGCTGGCGAAGGACCAGAAGGAATTCAACATCTCGCTGCTGGGCGGCGACACCGGCGCCACCGATGGTCCGCTCAGCATCGCCGTGACGGCGTTCGGTTTCGTGCCGCAGGGCCAGATGATTCGCAGGAACGGCGCCAAGGTCGGCGATGCCGTCTATGTCACCGGCACCATCGGGGATTCCGGCGGCGGGCTGGCCATCTTCAAGCGCGAGAAGCACAGCCTGTCCGATGCCGACCGTGACGCGCTGATCGCGCGCTACCGGGTGCCGCAGCCGCCGGTCGATTTTGCGGCAAGCCTGCGCGCCATCGCCCATGCCAGCGTGGATGTCTCAGACGGATTGATCGCCGACCTGGGGCATATCGCCTCCGCGTCCGGTGTTCACATTGTGGTGGAGGGCGAATGTGTACCCCTGTCTGTACCGCTGCGTACATTCTGGGGTGATACCGCGCTTCTTCGCGCGGTCACGGCTGGCGATGATTACCAGATTGCCTTCACCGCACCGGCGGGGCTGACGGGCCCATTTACCGCGATAGGCCGCGTCGCAGCAGGCGTGGGCGCCGTCTTGACGCTGGGCGGCGTCGAGGTCGCCGTGCCGCGGCCTGGCTACCGGCACTTCTAGGCAATTGTCACTGCATACCCAGCGCGCTTATTCTGGCAGCCGGGGTTTGCGGGAACGGGCGATGATCTGGACATGGATGCGAATTGCGGCGGCATGGCTGTTGGCCTGCACAGCGGCCTTCGCGCAAGCCGCACCGGATGCGGCGCCCCAGAATTCGATCAAGCTTCTGCGAGTGATCGTCGCGCTTCCTCAGGGTACGCCATGGCTTAAACTGAAGCAGGATTCGCTTTGCATCCAGAACACACTCACGGAAACCTGGACAGCCGGCCGCGCTCCACAACGCTTGTCGGAATACTCTCCGGCTTTCGAAGCTGAGATGGGACGTGCCGGATACAAGGTTGTCACGCCGGCCGAGGACCTGTTCAACCAGGATACCGCGTCAGCCGACCTGGAAGCGGCCGCCATTATTACCGACGAGCATATCGATGGCTGTATCTCCCCAGGCACGCTTTTCACCAGCCGGAACGATGTCCGTGGCGACTCCGCGATGAAGGTGGATTGGCAGATTTATTCTCCGATCAAAAAACAGGTCGTGGCGCGCATCAGCACCAGCGGTTCGTCCAGGCTGGAGAATAGCGTTCCGGGTGGGATCGCCCGTCTGGTCAGCGAGCCCTTCGCGGTCAATGTGCGCCAACTTGCATCCAATGCCGATTTCCGTGCAGCGGTGCGCGGCACCAGGCCGCCCGATGGCATCATCGCGCCCGGCAAACAGGACAAGATCGCCTTGGCCGGCAGCCTGAAGGCGGGCAAGCGGCCAATATCGGATGCGGTGGGAAGCGTGGTGACCGTCTTCAGCGGCCTGGGCAGCGGTTCGGGCGATCTGATATCAAGCGATGGCTACATGCTGACCAATGCCCATGTCGTGGGCGATGACAAGCAGGTCCGCGTACGCTGGTCCGACGGGATTGAAACGGTGGGCGAAGTGGTTCGTGTCGTGAAGACCCGGGATGTTGCTCTGATCAAGACAAGTTCACGCGACCGCGATCCCCTGGCGCTCAAGCGGGGGCCGGTCGGCCCGGGCCAGCGCGTCTTTGCCATCGGTTCTCCGAGGGGTAAGGACTACGAAGGCACTGTCAGCAGCGGCGTGGTTTCTGCCACCCGCACCATCGAAGGCCTGCGCTATATCCAGAGCGACGTCGCCATATCCCACGGCTCGAGCGGTGGCGCTCTGCTGGACGAGAATGGCGCGATGATCGGCATTGCGGTGTCGGGGGTCGATACCAGCTACGCGACGGGGATCAACTTCTTCATCCCCATCGGCGATGCCATGGACTTCCTGAATCTCGAACAGAATTAATCATTCATTCACCACGTTTTGTCAGTCTTTCCCCATGCGGAAAGCCCCGATTCTGGCGTTGCTGGTTGCTGCCCTGACCCTTCCGGCCTTTGCCGCCGAAGAGAAGGCCGGGCATGGCGAAGCCAAGAAAGAGGGCAAGGAAGGCGAGGCCAAGAAGGGCAAGCCCGGCACCAATGTCGACATGCCGTTCCTGATGGCGCCGCTGACCGATGCCGACGGCAAGCTGACCGGTTACGCCTATATCTCCACCCGTCTCACCGCATCTTCCGAAGGCTTCGCGCTGACGGTGCGCGACAAGCTGCCCTTCATCCAGGATGTGATGGTGCGCGACGTGAACGGCGCCGCCGTTACCACCGCCGAGGACCCCGAAAGCGTGGATGTACCCAAGCTGGAATCGCGTCTGCTCGCGGATGCCCGCAAGGTGATCGGCGCCGACAAGGTCAAACACATCACCGTCTGCACCGTCCAGATCGCGGAACTGCACCCGGTCCAGTCCCAGGCGCGCACCGCCCCGGCCGACCAGCCGGCCGTGGATGAGCACAAGAACCCCGTCAAATCGCGCTGCGAACCCTGATATCGCACTGCAGCAGGCGGTCTTTCGGGTTGCCTCATAATCCGGCTTTTGGCAGTCTTCGCGCGCCCTTGAAGCGGCGAGTCCGGCTTGTATAGCCGAGGCACCGGCCATGGGGATCGGCGCGAGCCCTTCCTCCTCTTCCGAGTGGGTGCTCCCTCCGACCCAAACGAAACAAACCTCTGGGGGAAACAATGGAATTGGAAATCGTATTGGCCTGCGGCGTGCTTGCGCTGCTGTATGGCCTCTGGACCATCAAGTCGGTCCTCAGCCTGTCGGCGGGCAACGCCCGGATGCAGGAAATCGCCGCCGCCATCCAGGAAGGCGCGGCCGCTTATCTCAACCGCCAATACACCACCATCGCCGCGGTCGGCGTGGTGATCTTCGCGCTGGCCTTCTTCGTGCTGGGCTGGCAGGTGGCCATCGGCTTCCTGATCGGCGCGGCCCTGTCGGGTGCCGCCGGTTATGTCGGCATGTATGTCTCGGTGCGCGCCAATGTGCGCACCGCCGAAGCTTCGCGCTCCGGCTTGGCCGCCGGCCTGTCGGTGGCGTTCCGCTCCGGCGCCGTCACCGGCATGCTGGTGGTGGGCCTGGGGCTGCTGGCGGTCGCCGGCTACTATGCCTTCCTGACCATGGGCCTTGGCCTTTCCCTGGAAAATACCGAGCAGAGCCGCATCATTGTGGACAGCCTGGTGGGCCTGGGCTTCGGCGCTTCGCTGATCTCCATCTTCGCGCGTCTGGGCGGCGGCATCTTCACCAAGGGCGCTGACGTTGGCGGCGACATGGTGGGCAAGGTCGAAGCGGGAATTCCCGAAGACGACCCCCGCAATCCCGCCACCATTGCCGACAATGTGGGCGACAATGTCGGCGACTGCGCCGGCATGGCGGCCGACCTGTTCGAAACCTTCGCGGTGACCACGGTCGCCACCATGGTGCTGGCCTCGATCTATTTCTCGGGCGACATCAAGGCCCAGCTGATGATCTATCCGCTGGCCATTGCGGGAATGTCGATCATCACCTCGATCATCGGCACTTTCTTTGTCCGCCTGGGCGCTTCCAAGAACATCATGGGCGCGCTGTACAAGGGCGTGATCGCCACCGTGGTTCTGTCGCTGATCGGCCTGTGGCCGCTCACCGACAAGCTGATCGGCATGGACACGGCGATCAATTCGGGCGGCATGGACTATAGCGGCATGACCCTGTTCTGGTGTGGCGTGGTCGGCCTGGCCGTCACCGGCGCGCTGATCGTGATCACCGAATATTATACCGGCACCAACTTCCGCCCGGTGCAGTCGATCGCGAAATCCTCGGTCACCGGTCACGGCACCAATGTGATCCAGGGCCTGGCGATTTCGATGGAATCCACCGCCCTTCCGGCCCTGGTGATCTGCGCCGGCATCATCGTCACCTACATGATGGCGGGGCTGTTCGGCATCGCCATCGCGGTGTCGACCATGCTGTCGCTGGCGGGCATGGTGGTGGCGCTGGATGCCTTTGGTCCGGTCACCGACAACGCCGGCG
>JBBQBL010000025.1:0-18388 GCA_038317805.1 Micropepsales bacterium | reverse complement strand
GGATGTCCCGCCGGAGCGCTGGATATCGTCCTGGTTGATCACAAAGATCGCTGTGGCAGCCTGATTGAGGGGCTCAGCGCGCTTGGAAACCGAGGTGATCTCCACATTGGCGAGTTGTTCGATGCTCAGTTGCTGGACATCGGCGCTGGCGACCTGCTGGGCCTGCGCGGCCAAGCCGGAGACAGCCAGCCACAGGCCGGCGGATATCCCCAACACAGCAGACTTGAATGGCACGCAAACCCCCTGGCCCGGCCGGCCCTGTACAAAGCCGATTCGAGCCAAAACGTACGAAAAACCCGAAAGTTCCCTATTTTTTGGGGGGCACCAGGCCGCGATGCTCCAGCATGGGACCGATATCGGGGTCCTTGCCGTAGAAGGCGCGGAACATGGGGCCATAATCCAGGGTGTGGCCACGCGACAGGATCAGGTCGCGGAAGCGCTGGCCGTTGGCGCGGGTCAACCCGCCATGGGCAGTGAACCAGGCATAGGCATCGTCATCCAGCATCACCGTCCATTGATAGGCGTAATAGCCAGACGCATAACCATTGGCCCAGATGTGCAGGAAATAGCTGGAGCGGTAACGCGTCGGCACATTCGGAAAATCGGTGCCGGTATTCTTCAGCGCCTGGGTTTCGAACGCATCCACATCCTGCCTGGGCGTGCCGGGCGCCAATGTGTGCCATTGCATGTCCAATTGTGACGCCGCCAGCAGTTCGCCCAGCGCATAGCCCTGGCCCCAATTCTCCGACGCCTTGATCTTGTCCACCAGGCTTTGCGGAATGGTCGCGCCGGTCTTGTAGTTCACCGCATAATGCTTGAGCACATCGGGATAAAGCGCCCAGTGTTCGTTGAACTGGGACGGAAACTCGACAAAGTCGCGCGCCACATTCGTGCCCGACACCAGGGGGTAAGTCTGGTCGGCGAACAGCCCGTGCAAGGCATGGCCGAATTCGTGGAACATGGTGCTGGCATCGTCGAAGCTGATCAGCGCCGGCGCGCCCGGCGCCGGTTTGGTGAAATTGGCGACATTGTAGATCACGGGCTTCGTCGCGCGCAGTTTTGACTGGCCGACGAAATTGCTCATCCAGGCGCCGCCAGATTTGTTGTCGCGCTTGAAGTAATCGAAATACATCAGGCCCAGCTTGGAGCCGTCCTGGTCGAACACTTCATAGACCATCACATCGGGGTGATAGACGGGGATGTCGGTGCGCTTCTTGAAAGTGATGCCGTAGAGCCTGGTGGCGGCATAGAAGACGCCATCCTCCAGCACCTTGTGCAGTTCGAAGTAAGGCTTGAGCGCCTCTTCATCCAGATCATAACGCGCCTTGCGCACCTTCTCGGCATAGCGCTGCCAATCCCATGGCTTCAGGTCGAAATGCTTGCCGTCCTTGTCGATGGCGGCCTGGATCAGCTTGGCTTCCTCGCCCGCCTTGGCGCGGGTGGCCGGCACCAGCTGGCGGATGAACTTTTCCACCGCCTGCGGCGTCTGGGCCATCTGATCGTAGAGCACATAGGCCGCATAGTTGGGATAACCCAAAAGCTTGGCCTTCTCGGCGCGGATCATGGCGAGCTGCGCGATGATGGCGCGGGTGTCGTTCTTGTCGCCCTTCTCGGTACGGGTCCAGCTTGCGTTGAACAGCTTCTCGCGTACGGCGCGATCCGCCAGTGACGTCAGCAGCGGCTGTTGGGTGGTGTTCTGCAGCGGCAGCACATATTTGCCCGCAAGACCGCGCCCCTTGGCTGCTTGCGCCGCATTGGCGATTTCCGCCTCCGACAAACCCGCCAGCTGTGCCTTGTCGCTCACCACCAGCGCCCCGGCCTTGGTGCCGGCCACCAGCCTCTGCTGGAAATCGGTTTGCAGGCTGGCATCCTGCTTGTTGATCTGCTGCAACCGTGTCTTGTCCTTGTCCGACAGGTTGGCGCCGGCATGGACGAATTGACGGTAATACAGCGTCAGAACCTGAAGCGCTTCGGCATCGAGCTTCAGGGACGCGCGCTTGTCGTACAGCGCCTTCACCCGGGCGAACAATTTTGGATTGAGGTAGATCGCATCATTGTGCGCCGCCAGCTTGGGCGCCTCGATCGTCTGCACCTTGTCCAGGGCAGGATTGGTGTTGGCCTGGACCACGCCGAAAAAGGCGTTGTTGACCAGCTCCAGCATCCGGCCCGACTGCTCCATCGCCACGACGGTGTTGTCGAACGTGGCTGCGTCCTGGTTGCCCGCGATGGCAGCGATCTCGGCAAGCTGCTGTTTCATGCCCGCCTCGAAGGCCGGCTGGTAATCGCTGTCTTTTATGATGTCGAAGCGCGGCGCCTGGTAGGGCAAGGTGCTGGGGGCATCGAATGGGCCGGCAGCGGCGTAGGCGCGAGCCGGAGCCGCCAACAAGAAGCCGGGCACGGCGCCCAGCAACAAAGTGACATATATAATGCTGCGCATGGGCGCCCCCGCGAAATGACGAGGACGATATTACCCGGCTGATGGGCGCGCGCTAGATCAAGCCGCCGAAGCTGCGGATGGCGGCGGTGGCGACATGGACATCTTCCTGGATGCCCTGGCGCTTGTGCTTGCCCAGAATCAGCACAGCCTTGACGCTGCCTGCATATTCGCCCGGCTGGGCGGCGCGCACGGCCGTGACCTTGGCCACGTCGATCTTCACCGCGGCGCCATCGGGACGGGTCAGTTTCACCATGTCCACGTTGCGGGCGACCTTCAGGCTGCGGGTGATCCCGCCGACATAGGCGCGGGTCTCGGCCGGCAGCTTGCCGCCCTGCTCCACCCGGCCGGGGCCGGCATTGTAGGCGGCGAACATCTTGGGAAAACCGTAACGCTGGTGCAGCCAGCGCAGATAGGCGGTGCCGGCCATGATGTTGTCGCGTGCGTCGAACGGATTGGCGCCAAGCTGGTGCTGCGTCGCCATCTCATCATAAGTGGCGGGCAACACCTGCATCAGCCCGATGGCGCCGGCGCGGGAGACAATTGGCCTGTCCTGGCCCAGCATGGTGCGGCCACCACTCTCATGCGCCATCACTGCGCGGATCCAGGCCTTGGGCACGTGGAAACGCTGCGAGGCTTCGGTGATGGTGGCATCCCAGCGATTCAAAAGCTGCGCCGAGGTCATGCCGGATTCTTCGTCGTAAGCGGACGGCTGCATTTCGGTGGCATCGATCAGGCGCAGCATCGGGCGATGCACCTTCACGCCCTTGAACTGCGTCGCGGGATTTTGCGTCATCAGCGCGGTGGCCGCGACGAGCGTGCCGAACACCAGGGTGCGGACAAAGCCGCGCGGCGAAGGCTTCAGAACAGCAACAGTATTGGAATCGGACACAGTGGCTCCCAGCGGGGTCAGAGTGAAGGACGTTCGAGAAACTTGAGGAACTTGCGGGCGCGTCAAACTTTTCAGTTGGTGCGCGGAACCAAATCATTCCGCGCGTGTATGCACCCCAGTAATGCGGACATAACTTCATGTCCGTGCAAATTCAAGCTGCAACTTTCGGAACAAAAGTTCCGAAAGGTTTCACTGCGCTTGCGCAACGCGCAGGTGCGCGCTCAACGCTTTGATGTCGCCGTTGTTTTGCGCGAGCACGCTGAGGAACTCAGCCTGTTGCGCCGGTGCAAGCCAAAGGCCCGCAACGCCGATATCCAGCAGCAGCGGCTTGGGGCCGTCGGTGCGCACGCGGAAATCCACTTCCATCGGCGCGGCGCCATTGCCGGTGAGATTGGTGGCGACGACATAATCGCCGGGCGCGCGTTCGCGCGACGACATCACGTGCAAACTCTGTCCGGCATAGCGCGCGAAATAGGATTGATAGACCGACTGCACATGATCCTGATAGGCCGCAACATAAGCATCGAGATCGGCTTGCGACGCGCCATCGGCATAACGGCCCAGCATGAACAGCGCCACGCGACGCACATCGGTAAGGCCCAGCAAAAAGGCCGCGAAACGCTCGCGGCGCTGGCCCGCGCTGGCCGCCGGATCGTTGAGAATGTCGAAACCGGCCTGGATGTTGCCGCTGACGAAGGCTTCCGCCGGATTGGCGGCCCATGCGGGCGAGGCCATGCAAACCACCAGCGCACCTGCGCTGAGCAGGAGATTTCTGCGTTTCATTGACAGTGATCCTTCGCCGACCCGCGCATGGCGCGGGCGTTTGGCCCCTGCCGCTACCTATAAACCAATCGGGTCCGAAATGTGACCGCGCCTGAAGCTTTTGGGGCGCCCCTTGAAAGCATTGCAAAAAACGCCACGTTGGAACCATGACAGCGCTGTCCGTCCTGGATCTTTCACCCATCAAGCAAGGGTTAGGCGCCGCCGAGGCATTGCAAGAAAGCCTGGAGCTGGCGCGCCATGTCGAAGCGCTGGGTTATCGCCGCTACTGGCTGGCCGAACATCACAACATGCCCGGCATCGCCAGCGCCGCCACCGCGGTGGCAATCGGTCATGTCGCGGCCGGCACCAAGACCATCCGCGTCGGCGCCGGCGGCATCATGCTGCCCAACCATGCGCCTTTGGTGATCGCCGAACAGTTCGGCACCCTGGCCTCATTGTTTCCGGGCCGCATCGATCTGGGACTGGGCCGCGCGCCCGGCACCGATCCGCGCACCGCGATCGCGCTGCGCCGGACCATGCAAGGCGGCGTCGACACATTCCCGCAGGATGTTCAGGAGCTGCTGGCCTACTTCGCGCCCGGCCAGCCGGGCCAGCTGGTGCGCGCCATTCCGGGCGAAGGCACCAATGTGCCGGTGTGGATATTGGGCTCCAGTCATTATGGCGCCCAGCTCGCCGCCGCGCTGGGATTGCCGTATGCCTTCGCTTCGCATTTCGCGCCGGCCGATCTGGAATATGCGATCCAGCTTTACCGCCAGCAGTTCCGGCCCTCGCCATATCTGGACAAGCCCTATGTGATGTTGGGGCTGAACGTCTTTGCCGCCGACACCAATGAAGACGCGCAACTGCTGTTCACATCACTGGAGCAGGCCTTCATAAACCTGCGCACCGGCCATCCCGCGCCGCTGCCGCCGCCGCTGGCCGGCTATCGTGATCGTCTCGACCCGCGCCTGACCGACATGCTGGACAGCGTGCTGCGCTGCGCCATCGTGGGCGACCGCGCGGCGATTGCGCAAGGTTTGGGCAGCTTCATCGCCCGCCACCAACCAGACGAGCTTATGGTCACGGCCCAGATCTTCGATGCGGCGGCGCGGCGCAAGTCCTACGAGATTTTGGCCCAGGTCCACGCACCCGGTGGCTGACTGCGGCCCCTGTGCCGCTGGCCCCATCACCGCACCGCTGCTAGGGTAACCTCCAGAAAACGCCCTCATCAGAAGGGTTTTGGGAGGATCACATGCATTTCATCAAATGGGCCGCCACTGCGGCCCAAGTTGGCATTTTGGCGCTGGCCATCGGATCGGACGCGCTGGCACAGACCCAGGCGCAGGCCACTGCGCCGGCCACCACCTCCAAGAACATCGTCGCCTGGGCTGCCAAGCCCGCGAAGCTGCCGCCTTTCACCGGGCCCAACAAGCTTGTCTATCACCTGGCCGACGTGCTGGCCGCGCACAGGGGCAAGCAGAGCTGGCAACAGGAAGTGTTCCTGAGCCGTGATTATGCCGGCGCCTGGATATCCATGGCGCCGGGCGAAAAGACCAAGACCCAGTTCTATGCCGATGACCGCGTCTTCTGGGTCGTGCAGTCCGGCCAGATGAAAGTGACCATCGAAGGCCAGGAGCCTTTCATCGCCTCCAAGCACTTTTTGATCCAGGTGCCCAAGCGCCTGCAATACAGCATGGAAGTGGTGGGCAACGAGCCGGCGCTGCGTTTCGAGATGCGGCCCGCCGGCGAATCCCCCGACTATCCGCTGAGCGAAACGCCGACGCCGGTGAAGGGCGTGGAATATATCAAGGCGGTCTATAGCGGCCACGGCAACTATGACGGCAAGGTGAACGTGCCGTATGTCGATTTTGAAAAGCAGATCGTGCAGGGCGGCGAGAAGCGCAGTGTCTGGCTGCGCGACGACAACAATTACGTCACCATCCTGCGCTCGGCCAAGGGCGTGCCGACCCCGGCTGACAATGTCTGGGGCCACTTCCACGCCAACTTCCCGGAAATCTGGCTGATCATCGAAGGCACCCAGCAATTCCTGGTCGAGGGCGAAAAACTGGTGACCGTCACCGATGGCGACCTGGTCGCCGCCCCCACCGGCCGCTGGCACCGCGCCATGCCGTATGGCGACGGCCCGTCCACGCGCCTCGCCTACATTCCGCGCCCCGACAACCTTCACTGGTACCAGCCGGAACTGGCGACCGGCGGCGGCAACTGAAGCCCGGCACCATGTTGACGCAAGTTCACCGTCCGGCCACCGGCCAGAACCTTTTCGTCTTCGGCCGGCCGGACGACAAATAAGCGGACAAACACTTCCCGTTGCGACAGGGGCGGCGCGCCAGCGCCGCCCCTAATCGTTTGTATTAATTGATTTTTTTATCAAAATCGGGACCCGCTTGACGCCCGCATGGCGGCATAGCAATCAAGCGGCCAAACCGGGGGTCCCCAGTGCTGCGCTTTTTCCAGGCTTTGATGCCCCGCGAAGAAAAATTCTTCGCTCTTTTCAACGCCCATGCCCGCACCTTGGTCGAAGGCGCCATCGCGCTGCGCGACCTTTTGGAAGGCGGCTCCGGCGTCGCCGATGCCTGCCGCCGCATCGTTGCCCATGAAAACCAGGCCGATGCCATCGCCCGCGATGTGCTGATCGGCGTGCGCCGCACTTTCATCACCCCTTTCGACCGCGGCGACATCAAGGACCTGATCGGCCAGCTGGACGATGCCATCGACCAGATGCAGAAGACCGCCAAGGCGATCACCCTGTTCGAAGTCACTAGCTTCGAACTGCAGATGCGCCAGATGGCCGACATCATCCTGCGCTGCGCCGAACTGACCGTGGAAGCGGTGGGCCTGCTGGGCTCCATGCGCGACAGCCAGGCGCGCATCAATGCCATCGCCGAAGAGATTACCCGGCTGGAAGAGCAGGCCGACGAGCTGAACGATCAGGGCATCAAGGCGCTGTATCTCAAGCACAAGGGCGGCGACGCCATGGCCTTCATCGTCGGCAACGAGATCTATGACCATCTGGAAAAGGTGGTTGACCGCTTCGAAGACGTCGCCAACCGCATCAGCGGCATCGTCATCGAGCAAGTCTGATGGTTTTGATCGCGATCCTGATCGCCATCGCCCTGATCTTCGATTTTCTGAACGGGCTGCATGACGCGGCCAATTCCATCGCCACTATCGTGTCCACCCGGGTTCTGTCGCCGCGCTATGCCGTGGCCTGGGCGGCTTTCTTCAATTTCATCGCCTTTGCGGTGTTTGGGCTGCACGTCGCGGCCACCATCGGCACCGGCATCGTTTCGCCCCACATCATCGATGACGCGGTGATCTTCGGGGCGCTGATGGGCGCCATCGTTTGGAACGTGGTGACCTGGCTGGCGGGCATCCCCTCGTCTTCGTCCCATGCGCTGATCGGCGGTCTGGTTGGGGCGGGCCTGTGCAAGGGCGGCTGGAACGCCGTGGTCTGGTCGGGGCTGGGCAAGACCGCCGCCGCCATCGTGCTGTCACCGGCCACCGGTTTTGTCGTCGCGCTGCTGCTGATCCTGGTCGTCTCCTGGAGCTTCATCAAGGCACACCCGATCTGGGTGGACAAGATCTTCCGCCATGTGCAGTTCATTTCCGCCAGCGCCTACAGCCTGGGCCATGGCGGCAATGACGCGCAGAAGACCATGGGCATCATCGCCGCGCTGCTGTTCGCGCATGGCATGGAAGGCGGCACGTTCCATGTCCCCTTCTGGGTGGTGCTGGCCTGCCAGACGGCGATGGCGTTGGGCACGTTGTTCGGCGGCTGGCGCATCGTGCGCACCATGGGTTCGCGCATTACCCACCTGACGCCGATGCAGGGCGTCTGTGCCGAGACCGCGGGCGCGGTGACCCTGTTCGGCGCCACCTGGCTGGGCGTGCCGGTTTCCACCACCCACACCATCACCGGCGCCATCGTGGGCGTGGGCGCGGCCCGCCGTGTGTCGGCGGTGCGCTGGAACGTGGCCAAGGATATTGTCGTGGCCTGGATCGTGACCATGCCGGCGGCCGGCCTGATCGGCGCGGTGTTCTATCTGCTGGCCGCCGCCTTCGGACTGGGCTGACCCCAATCGTTAACATGACATGGTCTGGGCCCGATTTGGGCCGTAGACGGATGAACCCTACAATAAGCGCGAACGAATCACGCGGGGACGTTTGAAGAGCGAGGCTCTCTTTCGCGAACACGGCAAGCAGGTGGCGGCCTTGTGCTGGCGCGCGCGGCCCGTCCTGGAAGTCCTGCTGATCACCTCCCTCAATTCCAGGCGCTGGATCCTGCCCAAGGGCTGGCCCGAGCCTGACCTGACGCCGGCCCAAAGCGCTGCCCGCGAGGCCTTCGAGGAAGCCGGCGTCACCGGCAAGATCAGCGACAAGCCGGTCGGCACCTATCACTATCTGAAGGAAAAGAAGGACGGCAGCGGCCTGCCCTGCAGCGTGGACGTCTTTGCTCTGGCCGTCACCAAACAACTGCATGACTGGCCGGAGAAAGGCGCACGCACCCTGGCCTGGGTGCCGCTGGACCAGGCGATCATCCAGATCGGCGAACTGGGCCTGCGCCCGGTGCTGAAGGATTTCCGCAAGAGCTATGCGCCGCTAAAGCATGTTGCGGCAGCCAAGCAGCGCGCCTAATCGTTCACCAGATCCAGGGGATAGAAGGGCCGCGTCACCTTGGTGAAGGGGATGCGCCGCATGTTCACACAGGTTGGACCAGGCGTGTCGGCCAGAAAGATGCGCGCCGCGATCGGTGTGTAGGAACAGCGGAAATGCGCCGGCGAGCGCACGAACACCAGCGCGGCGCTTTCCGGGTTAAGGCCCACCGATTTGTGAATTCCCAGATCCCATTCGAAATGGGCGATGGAGCGCAGATTCAGCCGGATCGACCCGATGGCCAGCACCACCGTCAATCCCATCTCGCCGATCATGCCATTATAACCGGGGCCTTCCAGCAGATAGGTGCCGTCACTGATCACCTTGACCGTACCGGTCACCCTGAGCGGCTCGCCAAGCCCGGAGCGCTTGTGGCCCACATCCAAAGTCACGGTGTTGCCCACCCCGGCCCTGGCAGCCGCGCTTGCGGCCTCGGCATCGGCGATGGTGCAGATGGAGATGCGATCACTGCGGTCCGCGCCCGCCTTCAGCAGCGCCGCCAGCACGGCGGTGGAATCGCCCGCGCCGCCACCCGACGGCGCATCGCCGGCATCGCTGACCACAGTGACGCCGGGTGACGACAGGCCGATGCGGATGGCTTCTTCCAGCGCCATGACATCGGGTTCGAATTCCTTGCGCCGGTCCCAGGCCATCTTCGCCAGCTTGTCGGCCGCCGCCTGCGCCGTCTCCTTGCTTTGGGCGCACACCAGCGCGGCAAAGCCCAGATCGGGCGTATCAATCCAGGGCTGCACCGGAAACAGCGAGACATGCAGAACCTCGCCCCGTTCCTCCATCGCCCGGCCCTCGGCCACAATGTCGGACATGGGCGGGGTGCCGGTGCGCGCGGTGTCGGGGCTGAACACCATGTGGCGCTTGGACAGCGCCATCACCGGCTTCACTTTGCCATTGATCCAGTCGATCAACAGCTTCGCGGCGCGATAGCCCGTCTCATACATGTCGATATGGGGAAATTCGCGATAGGCGATATAGGCGACGTCCGGCTGGATCATGGCCTGGGTGATGTGGCCATGCAGGTCGAGCGAGACGGTGATGGGCGTGCCGGGCACAATCGCGCGCACACGGCGCACAATTTCCGATTCCGCATCCGGCTCATCCTCCACGATCATGGCGCCATGCAGCGCCAGGAACACGCCATCGACCGGCCCTCCATCCTTGATGGCGGCCTTCAGCCGTTCCTCGATCTCGGTCATGAAATGGTCGAAGGCTTTGCGCTCCACCGTGCCGGACGCCATCGCCATGGTCGCCAGCAATGGCACCGGCGTGGCGCCGGCTTCTTTGATCGCGTCCAGCGCGCCGGGAATTTCCAGCCGGCCATTGCCGAAGGCAGTCAGCATGGCATCGCCGCGATGCAGATATTGCTCCTCGAAGGTCTGCACCGTGGTGGTGAAGGGCACGAAACTGTTGGTTTCCTGCTTGAACTCGGCAATGGCGATGCGCATGGCGCTCTCCTATCTGGTCTGGCGGCCCGGAATTGCGGCCACCAGCGCGCGTGTATAATCGCTGGACGGATTGGCGAAGATGTCCCGCGTCACACCGGTTTCCACAATCTTGCCGTGGCGCATCACCATCACACGGTGGCACACTTGCGCCGCCACCCGCATATCATGGGTGATGAACAGCATGGCCAGGTTCATCTGGCGGCGCACATCGTCCAGCAACTGCAGCACCTGGGCCTGCACCGTCACGTCCAGCGCCGAGACCGGCTCGTCCGCGATCAACACATCGGGTTTCAGCATCAGGGCGCGGGCCAGGCCGATGCGCTGGCGCTGGCCGCCGGAAAATTCATGCGGCAGCCGGTTCATGGTTTCGGGATTGAGCCCCACCAGCCGCAGGATGTCGGCGGCGCGGGCGCGCGCCTCCCTGGGGTCCTCGCCATAGATGCGCGGGCCGATGGTGATGATGTCGCCGACGCTCTGGCGCGGATTGAGCGAAGAAAAGGGATCCTGGAACACCATCTGGATACGCCGGCGCAAGGGCCGCAGCTCGCCCGGTTTCATATGGGCTATATCGGCGCCGTCCAGCAGTATCTCACCGGCGTCCGGATCCAGCAGGCGGATGACACAGCGCGCCAGGGTGGACTTGCCGCTGCCGGACTCGCCCACAATGCCCAGGGTTTCGCCACGGCTGAGGGTCAGCGAAACATTGTCGACCGCCGTGTTGATCCGGCCAGGCGCGAACATGCCGCCGCGGCGAAAACGCTTGGTCAGTCCGGTGACCTGGACCAGCGGCCGCGCATCGGGCGGCGGCGGCAACTGGCATTCGCCGTGCGGCACCGCCGCAATCAGGGCGCGGGTATAGGAATGGGAAGGATTGCCCAGCACCGCACCCACCACGCCGCTTTCCAGCACCCGGCCATGGCGCATCACCGCTACACGATCGGCCATGTCTGCCACCACACCGAAATCATGGGTGATCAACAGCACGCTCATCTCGCGCTCGGCCTGGATGCGCTTGATGAGCTTCAGAATCTGCGCCTGGGTGGTGACGTCCAGCGCCGTGGTGGGCTCATCGGCGATCAGCAGCTGCGGCGACAAGGACAGCGCCATGGCGATCATCACCCGCTGGCGCTGGCCGCCGGACAATTGGTGCGGATAGGCCTTGAGCAGGCTGGGCACATCCTTCAGCCCCATTTCGCCCAGCAGCGCACCCGCCTGTTTCAGCGCCTCGGCCTGCGAAATGGCGCGATGGGCGCGGATCTGTTCGGTCACCTGGCGGCCGATATTCACCACCGGATTCAGCGCCGCCATCGGATCCTGGAAGATCATGGCGATGTCGCGGCCGCGCCGCTTGCGCAAGGCGCGCGGCGATTCTTTCAGCAGGTCCACACCATCGAACAGGATCTGGCCACCCGCCACCGTCACCCCGCGCGGCAACAGGCCCATGATGGCATGCGCCGTCAGCGATTTGCCCGAACCGGATTCGCCCACGATGCAGACAATCTCGTTGCGCCCTACGTCCAGGCTGACATCGTCGACCGCCTTGTCGCGGTCCGCGCCAAGCGGCAGCGCGACCGTCAGACCCTGGATGGAAACCAGCGGCATCAGCGCCCCCGCCGGGGATTGAGGGCGTCGTTCAGTCCGTCGCCGACGAAATTCAACGCCAGCACCGTGATCATGATGGAGAGGCCGGGCAAGGTCGTGGTCCACCAGGCTACCCACATGGCCGAGCGCGCCCCGCCGATCATGCTGCCCCAGCTGAGCAGATTGGGATCGCCCAGCCCCAGGAAGCTCAGCGCCGATTCCGCCAGGATCGCATTGCCCACCATCATGGAGCTGACCACCACGATGGGCGGCAAGGCGTTGGGCAGGATCTGGGTCAGGATGATCCGCGTGTCACGCATGCCCAGGGTTCGGGCTGCTTCCACGAATTCCCGGCTGCGCAGGGACAGGAACTCCGCGCGCACCACCCGCGCCACATTCGGCCAGGTGATCAGGGCGATGCCGATGATCGCAGAGGTCAGGCTGGGCTGCAGGAACGCCACCAGCACCATCAACAGCACGAAGGAGGGGATGATCTGGAAGAACTCGGTCACCCGCATCAGCAGGTCATCCACCAGCCCGCCATAATAGCCGGCCACCGCGCCCAGCAGGATGCCCACAAAGGTGGAACAAAGGGTCGCCGAAATACCGACCAGCAGCGACACGCGTGCGCCATAGGCCAGCGCGATCATCATGTTACGCCCCAGCACGTCACTGCCGGCCGGCAGGCCAGGCGCGCCGGGCGGTAGCAGCGGCATGCCGACGATGGCGAAGGGCCCGCGCGAAAACAAAAACGGCGCGGCCAACGCGATCACCACGATTGCGGCGAAGACGGCAAAGCCAAGCAGCGCGGTGGGACGGGAAAAGAAGCGGCGTGCAAAATTGATCATTGCCCCAGCTCCACCCGCGGATCAGCGATGGAATAGGCGATGTCGGTGACCAGGTTGAACAGGCTGACCAGAATGGCGGTGACGATAAAGATGCCCAGCAGCAGGGGATTGTCGCGGCTGTCCACCGCTTCATAGGCCAGCGTGCCCACGCCGGGCCAGCTGAAGACATTTTCCACCAGCACATTGCCGCCCACCAGGATGGACGCCTGCAGGCCGGCAAAGGTGATCAGCGGGATCAGGGCGTTGCGCAGGATGTGGCGGCGCGCCACCTGGCGCTCGCCGATACCCTTGGCGCGAGCGGTCTTGACGAAATCCTGATCGGCCACTTCGATCATGGCGGTGCGCGTCAGCCGCGCATAGCTGGCCATGAAATAGAAGGCCAGAGTCGTGCCCGGCAGAAGAATATGCACCGCCACGTCGCCAATGCGCGCCAGGCCGGTATAATCGGCGCCCATTGTCTCGATGCCGAAAGGCGGCAGCCAGCCCAGCCACACGGCAAAGACCAGCATCATCATCATGCCCAGCCAGAATTGCGGCACCGAATAGAAAAACATCGCCAGCACGGTCGTGGCGTTGTCGATGGCCGACCCGGGCCGCCGCGCCGCGATGCCGCCCAGCCAGATACCACCCACGGCCGCCACCACCAGCGCGAAGGCATCCAGCAGCAAGGTGTTGGGCAGCCGCTCCATGATGATGGTCAGGACCGGCTGGCTGCGGACATAGGATGTGCCCAGATCGCCATGCGCCACCGCGCTGACATATTTCCACAGCTGCACCGGCACCGGCTGGTCCAGGCCATATTCGGCGCGCAGGCTCTTCATATAAGCTTCGTCGGCATAGCCCGACTGGCCGGCCATGACGGTGGCGACATCGCCCGGCGCCAGGCGGATCATGAAGAAGCTCAGCAGCACCACCGCGATGGCGACCAGCACCGTCTTGACCAGACGCATGACGATATAGTGGAGCTTCATGCCAGCGTAACCGCGCCCAGGCCATCCGCGGGACCGTTGGGGCCCAAGATGACGTTCTTCAGCCGCCTGTTGTGGAAGAACAGGGGGTAGCGTTCAAACATCCACAGCATGGCGACATCACGAGTCAAAATGTGCTGCAGCTTGCTGTAACAGGCTTGCGCTTCCGCCGGGTCCACCGCCACCGCGGCCTGGGCGAACAGCCGGTCCACCTCGGGATTGCTATAGCCCTGCAGGTTGGTCAGCGGGACGCCCTTGCGGATATTGGACGACAGATAGAAGCGCGAGGTGCCGATGGCCGGATCGCCATATTCGCCATAGGAATTGGTGTCGACGTCGAATTCCCAATTGCCGCTGCGCCGGCTCTGTGTGGGCCAGTCGACGGCTTCCAGATTGGCGTCCAGCCCGACTTCGGCCAGGCACTGTTTGACGTAATGGCCCATGCGGGTCCACGCGCCGCCGCCGTCCGGAACCAGCATCAGGCCGAAGCGATGGCGCACGCCACCTGGCCCCGGCTTGCAACCCATCTCGTCCAGCAGAGCGCGGGCGCGCGCCGGATCATAGGGATATTTGACCAGCGCCTTTTCGTCATAAAAGGGCACGGTGGACGGGATCGGCCCATGCGCCACTTTCCCCTCGCCATAGTTGATCGCCTTGACCATGAATTCGCGGTCCACCGCATGCAGGAAGGCGGCGCGGGCGCGGCGGTCGGTGAACGGCCAGCGCCGCATATTGGCTTCCATGATCATGATTTCGGCGGTGCCGTTATAGGCGTCGCTGCGTGTCACGATATTGGGATTGGCCTTCAGCCGCGAGGACACCACCGTGTCGATATCGTCGGCCATGGCGATATCGACCGCGCCGGTCTCCATCGCCACCAGCCGCTGCTCCGGGGTGGAACAGACGCGGAAATAGATGCCGTCCATGCCCGGCTGGCCGGGCCGCCAATAATGGTCGTTGCGCGCCAGATGGATATATTCGCCGCGTTTCCATTCGGCGAACTTGAAGGGGCCGGTACCGATGGGTTTGAAGTTGTAGGGGTTGGTGCGGAAGTTGGTGCCTTCATAGATATGGGCCGGCATCATCGGCGCGTTGGACGCCATGAAGGACATCAGGAAGGCGTTCACCGGCCTCTTCAACTTGAACACAATCGTATAGTCGTCCGGCATCGCGATGCTGGCGATTTGGCCAAAGGCGTTGCGGCTGCGCGGATTGACCTTGGGCAGCATGATGCCGCAGCTGAACGCCACATCGCGGGCGGTGAACTTCACACCGTCATGCCAGGTGACGTCGTTGCGCAGCCGAAACGTATAGGTCAGTCCGTCGGGCGACATTTCAAAGCTGCGCGCCAGGTTGCGATGCGGCTTGAACTTCCAATCGAACCGCAGCAGCGACTCGTTAATATTGCCGCAGATCTCCTGCATGATCCGCGTGTTCAACAGCGGATAATTCAGATGCGCCGGCTCGGCGAACATCATGGCGTTGATGATGCGGCCGCCTTTTGGGGCGGCCCAGGCCTGCGCCGGCCAAGCCAGCGGCGAAGCGGCCAGCAGGCCTGCCGCGCCCAGAACGGCCCGGCGATCCACCGTCATCAGCCGCCTGCCGACATCTTGTCCAGCGGGAACACCGGCCGGCGCAGCCGGGTGTAAGGCAGCCTTGTGATGTCCGAGGTACAGGGACCCGAGGTGTTGACGGTATATTCGCCCACCGCGATCTTGCCCCAGACGACGCGGTGACCCACCGCCGCCTTGATGCCGATGATGCTGAGCTCTTCGGGATTGATCCCCTGGCTGCGCCATTGGCCCAGATCAAAGGGCGGCAGCTTCTTGGTGCTGAGCAAAATAGTGAGCCCGCGATGGCGCACCACCGCGCAAGGGCCCATGTGGATGATCTTGCCCAGCGAACCGACCAGGTGGGAGTTCTTGTCTTCCAGTTCGAACACCCCGTCGCTGCGGGAGATCAGTTCCACTTCCAGGGTGACGGGACCGGCATCCAGCGGGCTGCCCTTGCCGCCAATCGGCAGGGTAATCTTGCCGCCGATCGGAACGTTCTGCAGCGCCTGCACGGCTTCGGGATCGTTGATGCAGACACCGGCCTTCTCGATGTCGTATTTCAACAGCGCCCGCATCACGTCAGTGCCGTCGCCCGGCGCGCCGCCGCCGATATTGTCGGACGGCTCGACCAGCAGCAGCGGACCCTTGCCGCCGAACTTGTAATTGCTGTCCTTGAACTCGCGCACCACCGTGTCCAGGTCGTGCTGCTTGGGAATGCCCTCTTCGCGCAGGTCCCAGGCGATCTGGCCCAAACCGCGCAAGGCTTCCTGCGCCACCGCCTCGTCACCCTCGGTGATGATGCTGAACGCCAGGCCGGCATAGGGTACGTCCGAAAAAGCATAGCCGCCGACAATGTTGGCCGCCAGCACACCGGGCACTTCTTTCTCGATCCTGCGCGCCTCGTCTTCCAGCGCCCGCATGGGCCCGTCGCGGGTGCCGGTGCCGGTGGGCGGCCACACGATCGGCGTCACCATCACCAGATGCTTGGGACGCACGCCGCTTTTCAGGTGGCGCGCCAGAAGTTCGGTCGCCAGCACCGCGCTGTCGAACTGATCGGTGTGCGGGCATTCACGGTAGAAGATCATGCCGTCCGACAGCGCGCCCATGCGCGGCGTCAGGGTGCCATGCAGGTCGCCCACGCAATACATGGGCAGCTTTTCGGCGCCCGGTGTGGCGCGGATGCGCGCCATCAGCTCGCCTTCGGGGTCATCGCATTCGCTGGTGACCATGGCGCCGTGCAGCGACAAATGAATGCCATCCAGCCCTTCGGCCAGCGCCTTTTTCAGCACCGGCTCGACCTCGCTCCAGAACTGCTCGAATACGGCATGGTCCACGGTGGCGTCGGCGCCGCCGGTATAGATGGCGCTGGGCACTACCTCCCAACCTTCACGCTCTGCCACACTGAGAAAGCCGTCGATCTGCGAGGCATCGCCCCGCCGGGCGGTAATTTCCTTGCCGCGATGGATGGTGAAGCCTTCCAGACCGGTCCTGCCACCGGTGAAGGAATGGGTCTCGTGAAAGATGCCTGCGACAAAAACTCTGGTCATGCTGTGCCCCTTTGACGGCGAAACTTTCGGTGGTTTTTCGTCCGCCTGCAAGCGCTGCCGCGCTGCACCACGCCCCCGCGAGCGAAGCGACCGGCGGGGGAGGTGACGTAGCTGGCCCTCGGGCCAGCGAAGCCGGAGGGGGCAGGAACAAACGGTGCGCCAATCCGGCATTCCGCCGGATTTCGGCGCATTGGCGAGCAACCTGTTTCCGGTCACCATGCGCGCGGGCGGGAAGTGATTTGCTGATCCTCAAACTGACCATTGTGCCGCTGGCCTTGCTGCTGTTCGGCGTCATCGAGCGGCGGCATGGCCCGCGCGTGGCCGGCTGGCTGTCGGGCTTTCCCATCGTGGGCGGACCGCTGCTGTTGTTCCTGACCCTGGACCAGGGTCCCACCTTCGGCAGCCAGGCGGCGCTGGGCGCCTATTTCGGGCTGGTGCCCTGGCTGTCTTTCACCATGACCTATGCCTGGTGCAGCCGCGCGCTGAACTGGGTGTGGTGCACCCTGATCAGCTTTTCGGTGTGGACGGCCGTGGCAGTGCTGGCGGTGAACCTGCAGGACGCCTCACGCTGGCTGGAAATCCTGCCCTTTGCCGCCTTTATCGGCGCCCAATTCTGCTTTCCCCGCGGCGAGCCGTCGGACGAAGAGCGGGAGCATATCTGGTGGGGCCAGCCGGCCCGCATGATCGCAGGCGCCACCCTGACAGTGCTGATCACCCAATTCTCGGCGGCGCTGGGCACCCACTGGTCGGGCATCTTCACCACCTTCCCGGTAATGGGCTCGATCATCGCCATCTCCAGCCATCTGCAATATGGCCGCCATGCCGTGCAGGAAGCGGTGGCGGGCCTGTCGATGGGTTTGGCCTCGGTGGGCGTGTTCTGCTTTGCGCTTTATATCCTGCTGGGCATCACCGGCATCTGGGCGGCGTTCGGCCTGTCGCTGCTGGCCTGCACCACCGCCCACGCTTTGACCTGGCTGATGTTCAAGCAGAAAAAGGCTTAGGAAATTTCCTTCGCCGCCTCTTTCACCGCCGCCAACGTCGTATCGATCACCGCATCGTCATGCGCGAAAGAAACGAACCAGGCACCGCGTTCCAGCACCCGCACGCCGCGCTTGAGCAGGGCATGGGCGAATTTCACATACAGCGCCTTGTCGGTTTTTAAGAGGTCACGATAGTTCTTCGCGGGCGCATCCAGCCCCAGCGCAACATGGAACATCAGCTCAAAGCCGGTGACCTGGGCCTTCACGCCCGCCGACTTGAGGATTTCGCGGATGCCGTCGCGCAGGCGGACACCGCGTTTTGACGTGCTTTCATAGCCTTCTGGCGTAAGCCCCTGCTGCGTCGCCACCATCGCCGCCATGGTGACGGGCTGGGCGTTGAAGGTGCCGCCATGAAGCACCCCACCGGTAACGAACATGTCCAGCAGGTCGGCGCGGCCCACCAGCGCCGCCACCGGAAAACCATTGGCCACCGCCTTGGCGACCAGCGACATGTCGGGTGTCACGCCGAACCGCGCCTGCGCGCCCGAGCGGCCCAAGCGGAATCCCGTGATCACTTCGTCGAAGATCAAAATCGCGCCATGCTTGGCGCAGGCAGCCTTCGCGCCTTCCAGGTAGCCGGGGGCCGCCTGAATCGCACCCTGGTTGCACATGGCAGGCTCCATGATCAC
>JBBQBL010000024.1:0-19355 GCA_038317805.1 Micropepsales bacterium | reverse complement strand
CTTGTCTGGAGAATAGGGGCGACTATGTTAGATGCGAGCTTTCTTTTGCCGCAGGAGTACAGGCGTGAGTGACGATATTACATCCATGCGGGTGCATGTGCATGGCTTTGTCCAGGGCATCGGCTTTCGCGACTTCCTGGTAATGGCCGCGCAGCAGCAGAATCTGGACGGCTGGGTGCGCAACCGTTCCGACGGATCTGTGGAGGCCCTGGTCTCCGGGTCCACCAAGGCGGTGGAGATTTTCGTCACCAACGCCACCCGGGGCCCGCAGGGCGCCAAGGTCAGCGCGGTGGACCTTCACAACAGTGAACCGCCCGCCGAAAAGGGCTTTATCCGTAGGCCTTCGCTTTAGCGCGGTCGTTTCAGTTCGCGAAAAGCGGACACTGCGAAGACCAGCAAAGCGATCAGGCTGAGCAGGCTGCCGATGCCCACCAACGGCTCCAGTGCGGTGTTGCCTGTGTTGAGCATGATCGCAAGGGACCGGATCATGATTGCCACGCCCAGGGTGGCGCAACCGTAATTGATCCAGGCCAGGCGCGCTGAGAAAGTCTCGCGGGTCAACGCATAGAAGGTGCCGTAGATTGCCATGGTCACCCAGCCCAGCAAATTGAGATGGGCATGCGCTGGCGCCAGCGCGAAATTCTGCGACACCGCCATGGCGATGCCCCAGCACATTCCCATTGCGAGAAACAAAGCACCTGTCATGAAGAAAGCAGCAGATACACGCGGCATGAAATTCCCCCTTTTGAAATGACTAGCCGAAAATCTTCCTGAAGCTCTGCATCAGCGCCACATCTACGTCCGCCATGGACACCTGGATCCCCAGGTCCGCCAAACTTGTGACGCCATGGGCGGTGACGCCACACGGCACGATGCCGGAGAAATGCGACAGGTCCGGCTCCACGTTCAGCGCCACGCCGTGCAGGGTGACCCAACGCTTGATGCGAACACCGAGCGCCGCGATTTTATCTTCCCGCATGCCGCGCTGGACCCAGATACCGACACGCCCCTCGCGCCGTTCGCCCTTGACGTTGAACTGCGCCAACGCCTCGATCAGCCATTGCTCCAGGTCGCGCACATAGGCGCGCACATCCGGCGTGCGGGTCTTCAGGTCCAGCATGGCGTAACCCACGCGCTGGCCCGGCCCGTGATAGGTGAACTGGCCGCCGCGCCCGGTGCGGTAGACCGGAAAGCGCGCGTCCAGAAGATCGGCGTCGTTGGCACTGGTGCCGGCGGTGTAGATGGGCGGGTGCTCCAGCAGCCAGACCTGTTCGCCGGCCGTGCCATCGGCGATGGCGGCGGCGCGGGCTTCCATGGCGGCCAGCGCCTCGGGGTAGGGCACCGGCTGGTCGCTGATCTTCCACTCGGGCTGGGTCTTTACGGGGGCGTCCAAATTAAGCTTTCCGAAACCATGTTCCGGCAGGCTGGCCGGGCTTCCACCAATGTAAGGCCACCGCCCATGGCGTCCAATGTCGATAATGTTAAAGTCGAGATCTCGGTCGTGCTGGGCCGCTCGGTGATCCCCATGCACCAGCTGCTGCGCATGGGCCGCGGCGCCGTGATCGAGCTGGATACCCACCAGGACGACCCGGTGACCATCCTGGCCAACGACAAGCCGGTGGCGAAGGGCGAAATCCAGATCCAGGGCGACAAGATCGCGGTTTCCGTGGTTGACCTGCTGAAGGGCTATTAATACGTCGTATTTGACGTATAATTATTTATTCCCCACCTGAAACTTGCATTTTACCCCCTCCGGGCATACCTCTCTGAACCTGAGAGGGCCTGATGCTTCCCCTTGTCCTGAACCCCGTCAATCTCAAGACCGGCCTGGCCGGCCGTGGGCCTGAGCGCGACCGTAGGGCCGCCTTGCTGGCCGAGGCGGGGGTGGAAGTGCGGCTGCTGCCCGAGCCGGTCCCTGACGATCTTCTGGCCTCCCTGCAGGTCCTGTTCGTCGCCGGGATCCCCGAGGGGGAGGCCCGAGATATCGCCACCCGCGCCCGGAAACTGGGCGTGCTGGTCAATGTCGAGGACGTGATGCCCCTGTGCGATTTCCACGTTCCCGCCATGGTGCGGCGAGGCGAGTTGCTGCTGACCGCATCGACCGGCGGGCATGCGCCGGGCCTGGCCCGCGCCCTGCGCGAAACCCTGGCCGACCAGTTCGGCCCGGAATGGACCTTGAGACTTAAGGAATTGGGACTGGCGCGCGCCAAGTGGCGCAGCCAGGGGCTTTCGCCCCGTGAGGTTTCCCAGAATGTGCGCGAGATGATCGCGCGGATGGGCTGGCTATGAGCAGCGTGACTGTCATCGACACCAAGCGCGGTCTGCGTCCGCACACGATCGAGGAAAATCCCGCGCACCTGAAAGAGCTGCAGGATAAGGCGGCGGGCCGCGATGCCCACGGCATTCTGGAACTGGCCCTGACCGGCGAATTCGCCGGCAAGACGGCCGTGGTGTCGTCGTTCGGCGCCGAAAGCGCCGTGCTGCTGAAGCTGGTGGCCGACATCGATCCCAATACGCCCATCCTGTTCCTCAACACCGGCAAGCTGTTCGGCGAGACCTTGCGGTACCGCGACCGGCTGCAGGACGTGCTGGGCCTGGGCGACGTGCGTTCGCTGTCGCCATCTCTGGAAGATCGCAACCTGAAGGACCCCGAAGGCAGCTTGTGGTCGACCAATGCCGATGCCTGCTGCGACTTCCGCAAGACCATTCCCCTGGCGCGCGCGCTGGCGCCGTTCCGGGCGCAGGTGACGGGCCGCAAGCGCTTCCAGACCCGCGAGCGCGCCGACATGCTGCCGGTGGAATTCCATGACGGTCGCTACCGCTTCAATCCGCTTTGGCAGTGGGACCTGCAGCAGCTGGAAGCCTTCGCCGAACGCAACAAGCTGCCGCCCCATCCCCTGGTCGAGGACGGCTATCCCTCCATCGGCTGCATGCCCTGCACCCGCCGCGTCCAGGCAGGCGAGGATTACCGGGCCGGCCGCTGGGCGGGCTTGGACAAGGATGAGTGCGGCATCCACCTGACCGATGGCGGCGGAATTTAAACCGGCCGCAACATTGCGGAACTTTTAGCCAAACGGTGAGCTTCCACTGCGGAGGGCCGGACTGCCTTGGAGTTTTCCAGGGTATTCCTCGCCGTTGTGAAAGGAAACCTATGAAAACCTCGCTGAAAATCCTGCTGACCGCCGGCCTGCTGTGCGGTGCGGGCATGTCCGCCACCGTCCCGGCTGCTGCCCAGCCCAGCGGCTTCTCGTTCCGGATGGGTGATATCGGCTTTGCTTATGACGACGGCTATTATGACCGTTCGCATCGCTGGCACGCCTGGCGCCATCAGCGCGAACGCGAATGGTATCGTGCCAATTACCGCAATCATTATCGCGGCTATCGTCATGACCAGGACCGGGACGGCATTCCCGACCGTATGGACCGCGACCGGGACAATGATGGCGTTCCGAACCGGTACGACAACCGTCCTAACAATCCCTATCGCCGCTAAGCGGTACCGGATTTGAATGAAGCCCCGCGGGAGCGATTCCGCGGGGTTTTTTCATTTCAGGGCGTCGGCGATTTCGATCAGGATCGGCACCATCGAGGCGACCAGCGACAGCGCCATGGCGATGTTGAACAGCCGCAGCGCGGTGTGGCTGCGCAGCCAGCGGCGGATGCCGGCGCCGAAGGCAGCCCAGGTTAGGGTGCTGAAGATGCTGACCACCAGGGAGACGGCGGCGATGATGGCGACCTCGAGATACAGCCGCCCGCTTGCCGTGGTGTAGGCCGAGATCGCGCCCACCGCCATCAGCCATGCCTTGGGATTGATCCACTGAAAAGCGGCCGCCTGCAGGAAGGTGAGGGGCTTGTCCTTGCCGCGGCTTTCCTTTGTGGAATCGCTGCGCGCGATCTGGAATGCCATCCACAGCAGATAGCCGCAGGAGATGCTCTTCATCCCCAGCTGCAGCAGCGGCGAGGCCAACAGGATGGAGGCCAGGCCAAGCCCGACCAGGAAGATCATCACCGGAAAGCCCAATGTGACGCCGGCCGCATGGGGCAGGGTGCGCGCGAGCCCGAAGCGCGAACCGGACGAGGCCAGCATCGCGTTGTTGGGCCCGGGCGTGAAAGCCATGACCGTGGAAAAGATCAGGACGGCGATCAGGGTCTGGAGTGACATGGCCCGAAGCTAGGTCAAAAACCTCCGGCTGAGGTCTGACGGCGTTGCATGATGGCTATTCGTGCAAGCTGCCTATTTCCAGTAAGGGGATTTTTTGGCGAAGTAGGCCTTGGGAATGGTGGCGTACATGACCAGGTTCAGGTCCACCGCTTCGGCCAGGCCGTAATCCAGCGCGGTGCTGGACAGCGAATAGGATTCCTGCGGGGTCAGGCCGTACCGGGCGCCCAGGAATTTCGCCGTCTCCTTGATGGTGTTGGACAGCGCCACGTCCAGGTCGTGATCCATGCCGAAGACGTAGAAATTCTGCTTGTCCTCGGCATAGGGCATGGTCATCGCCGCCCCTTCGCCCTTGTGCAGGACGAACTCCAAGGTCGCGGTCATGGAGGATTCCAGCGCATTGCCGCTGACTTCGCCGTCGCCTTGCGATGCATGGGGATCGCCGGCGGCGAACAGCGCGTCCTTCACCTGCACCGGCAGGTACAGGGTCGAACCGGCCTGCAATTTCTGGAAATCGATATTGCCGCCATAGATGCCCGGTGCGCGGCTGGGGATGGCGCTGGTCGGCGCCACCGCCATCGTGCCCAGGAAGGGACGCAAGGGAAAGCTGATGCCGGGCTTGAAATGCGCCATCCTGGAATCGAATTTGATGGTGCGGGAGCTGGGCGTGTCCTTGGCCAGAAGGTCGGGCGCGGCGCCGACGCCGTTGCCGGCATTGTTGACGCCATAGCCGACGCGCGGCGTCACCGCCTTGATGCGCACTTCCAGCATGTCGCCGGGCTGGGCGCCCTCGATGGCAATGGGCCCGGTCAGAACATGGCCGCCGAAACTCTTGTCATAAGGAATTTTCGCGATTGCGGCGGCGTCTTTCAGCACGTCCTTCTCGGCGATGCCGTCCGCGGCGAAGAAGGTGACCGGATCGCCGGTGGTCAGCCCGCCATGCGAGACCGTGTCGATCACCACCGTGTCGCCGCTTTTGATCTTCAGCACCGGCGCAAAGTCCGGCGACAGCACACTGCGATGCACCGTTTGCGGGGTGGAAGGCAGGTGATAGGTCGCAGCCGCGACCGGCACGGGCGCCAGCAGCATCAACGCGGCAACATAGTGGCGCATGCTATTTCTTGCGCGGCTTAGGCTTAACGTCGAACTGGATTGCCTTGCTGCCGGCGGCTGTCAATTCCCTGGAGCCGGACGGGACATCGTTGGTTTTGAGGATGTAAGCCACGATATCGGCATTGGTCGCCGGCGACAGGCTGCCGGGACGATCCAGCGGCATGGCGGTGGCGATATATTCGAAGAACGTCTCCAGGCTGGAGCCCGAATAGTAAGGCATGATGCGGCCCACCAGCGGCGGGATCTCAAAAGTGCCCATCAGGGTGGCGCCGTGGCAGCGCGAGCAATTCTGCATGTAGGCGGTGCGGCCGCGATCGGCCTGGGCGTCGGTATAGGCCCCGTCCCAGATCGAGCTGCGCGCCTGCGCCGCGCCACTCGCCAACACCAGAATCGCCATTGCCATCATCTTGGTTCGCATGGTGCTTCTCTCAGGCCGGACGGGTGGGAAAACGCGACATCAGTTCCTCGACAACCTTGACCGCGGTTTCGGCTTCGGCGCGGTTGGGGATCTCGTTGCTGTTCTTCCAGCTTTTGGCGAACATTTCGGGGCCGATCTGGATCACCATCACCCCGTCGCTCTTGGAGCGTGTCTCGACATTGCGATAGGTCAGGCCGTAATTCACCTCCGGCTGCGGGATCAGCCATTCGGTCTGGCCGCGCACCGGGATCATCGACTTGTCGCGCCACCAGTCATGCGCCGCATAGCCGGGGCAGTTGATGATGACCTTTTCGGGCAGGTGCCCCAGCTCGGACGGGGAGTGGAAATCGCGCATCACGATCTTGCCGCCACGGGAGAAGAACTCGGTTGTCAGCAGGTGGCCATACTCGCTGAAGTTCCAGAACATCTTGGTGGAGTGGCGGGCATATTTGACGCCAGGGAAGGGATTGAGCTCCGGGGTCAGCACTTCGGGGATGGAGGTGATGTCGCCGATCCGGTTGCCCATGTCATAGAAGACCGGCGCCGGCTCGCCGTTCGCCATCGGAATTGGCGCGGGCGGCGGCGCGTCGAACGGGGTGTCGGACAATTCGTAATGCTCGCTCCAGGCGATGGGACTGCCCGCCATGCCCATATAGGGGCGGAAATTCTTCCAGGAGGTGCGCACCATCTGCTCCCAGATGTCGCCCAGCCCAGCTTGCGCTTCCGACGCCAGCGCGACCGTGCCCGGACCCCAGACGCCGTTGGCGCGATAGGAGCGGGTGCGGGGCAAAAGCTCGCGGGTGTAGATGGTGACTTCCATGCCGGCGCGTAATGCCTGCACCGCCGTGGTCAATCCGATCACGCCGCTGCCGACCACCGCGATCTTGCGCGGCGCAAAGGACATGGCCTTCTGCACCTGCATGTCGGCCGAGCCCCAGGACAGGCACCAGCCGCTGCCGTGATGGCCGTAATTGTGAATTACCGTGGCGTCCCCGACCTGCTCGACCGTCAGGTTGGGGCCCTTGGTGCGGAAGGGCCGGATGCAGCATTTGATGTCATAGATGCGGTCGGCATGGGCCCGGATCGGCACCAATTGCGCCCGCTGCGCCATGGCGGGCTGGGATGTTGCGCCAAGTCCGGCCAGGCCGCCCAGCGCAAGCGACTGCTTCAACAGATGCCGACGATCCATATGCCCCACCCCAATCACGCGTCTCCAAACCGTAGTCCGGGCGCGCTGTGGCCGCAACTCGGACTGGGGGTGTGTGAGACAGAAAAACGCAGCGATGAAGAAGTTGACGATGCCCTTGCTTGGCGCAGCCGCCTTTAAGATGCTGGTGCGCGGGCGGCTCTTCATTCATTCGCGCCGCGTTGCGGCGTGAATGAATGGTGCGGTCGAGAAGACTCGAACTTCCACGGGTTGCCCCGCTACCACCTCAAGGTAGTGCGTCTACCGTTCCGCCACGACCGCACAGTCCGATGGGAAAAATCCCGGTAGGACCGGGGGTTTAGCAAGCGCGCCGGTTAAGAGCAAGCGGCCGGAAAAAGCCTTTAAAGCGCAAATCCCGCAGGCTTTTGGCCAGCCTGCCGGGCCTCCCACATCCGCTGGTACGCCGCCTCGATGCGGCGGCGGAACAGGTCGGTGTCGAACAGCGGGCATTGGCGGGTGAGGCGGCCTTTGACCGCCGCCAGCGCCCGCGGATCGGTCGCCAGCCGGGCGGCCAGCGTTTCAAATTCCTGCTCCGACTGGGTCACCAGCTCCGGCAGGTTCGCCGCCATCAGCAGGCTGGTGGCGACACGGCCGGGGAAGGTGCTGCCGGTCTGGGTCACGATCGGCACGCCCGCCCATAGCGCATCGCTGCCGGTGGTGTGGGCATTGTAAGGCAGCTGGTCCAGGAACAGGTCGGCCAGGCTCAGCCGCGCCAGGTGCTTTTCCGGCGGCAGATGCGGGGCATAGAGAATGCGCTCGGGCGCCACGCCATGGGCCTGCGCGTGGCGGGCGATGTTCTGCGCCAGCGGCGGCGGGCCCTGCAACAGCCACAGCACGCTGCCCGGTACCTTTTGAAGGATGCGCATCCAGCACGCGAAGGTGTCGGGTGTCAGCTTGTAGACGTGATTGAAGTTGCAGAACACAAAGCCCGTGTCCGGCAATCCGGCCTCGGCGCGGGTGGGAATGGGCGCCATGGGACGGCCCCGGTCGTCATTGGCCTGGTAGCAGCCGGCCCCTGAGACATTAAAAAGGGTCACCACCGCTTCTTCATAAAAGCGCTCTTCGCCTTCCGGGATCACCACCCGGTCCGCGATGATGTAATCCATATAGGGCGCGCCCAGGGTGCCGGGGAAACCCAGATAGTTGACCTGGACCGGCGCGGATCGCAGCGCGAAGACGCCCATGCGGGGCCGGCCGAACCAGCCATTGAGATTGACCAGTATGTCGATGCCGGCGTCCCGGATTTTCTGCGCCGCGTCAGGATCGCTGAGGCCGCCAATATCGATCCATTCGTCAAAGGCGCTTTTCAGCCGCTCGCTCATCGCGTCGGTGCCGGCGCTGCCATTGTCCACGGCGATCACCTGGAATTTCTCGCGGTCATGGCGCTCATACAGGCCCGCCATCAGGATGGCGGTGGCCTGTTCGCGGAACTCGCCGGACAGATATCCGAGGCGAATCTTGCCGCCGGCCTTGCGCGCAAAGGCGGGCACCGCGTCGGCCACCGGGGGATGCATGGCGGCGGCGGAAATGCGCGCACAGGCCTGGCTATCGGCGGGGCTGTCCGACAGCGCCTGGAACATGAAGGGCCGCGCCACAGGCAAACCGGCGCGCACGCCTTCGATCAGGCGCGCTTTCTCTGCTGCGAAATCGCTCCAGTCCGCCACCTGCATCTTCAGGTGCAGCACGCCGCCTTGCAGGAACGGCATGTCCGGCGCCAGCGCCAACGCCCGCTGCAGATCTGCGATGGACCGCGTATAATCCTCGCTGCTTTCCCAGCGCGCATGGCTCCAGCGCGTATAGCCGCGATTGTTCAGCGCCTCGATGTGGTTGGGGTTCAGCGCCAGGACCTTGTCATAAGCCTCCAGCGCGTCCATGGCGCGGCCGCTATCGCCCAGGATCGCGCCCCGGCGGAACAGCGCCTGGATGTCGCGGGGATTGAAACGCAGCGCCTGTTCATAGCTGGCCAGCGCCTCATCGATGCGAAACAGCGATTGCAGTGTGTTGCCGCGGTTGGTCCAGGTATCGGCATCGGGCGCGATGGCCAGCGCCCGGTCGTAATGTGCCAGCGATTCGGCGAAGCGCCCCATCAGGTTCAGGATATTGCCGGCATTGACCAGCACCCCGGCATGACGGGGATTGAGCGCCAGCGCCGACTGCATCATCGCCAGCGCTTCCTCGAGCCGGCCCTGTTGCACCAGAACGACGCCCAGCATCTGCCGCGCCGCCAGCATGCGCGCGTCCACCGCCAGCACCTGGCGGTAGAGCTGCTCGGCTTCGACCAGCTTGCCACGCTGGTGAAGGACAAGGCCCTGGTTGTAAACGTCCTGCAATCGCTTTCCTTCGCTTGCACCTTGCGGCGTTAGGCTTAAAATCGGTCTTCATGCCGCTTCCCGCCGACATTACCGTGGTGATGACATCGTGCAACCGCCACGATCTGCTGGCGCGCACCCTTGAGAGTTTTCGCGCGCATGAAACAGAAGGCCGGGTGGCGCGCATCCTGGTGGGCGAGGACGGCGATGCCGATCCCGGGGAGGTCTGCCGCCGGTTTGGCGCGGAATATTTCCGCACCGGAGAACGGGTAGGCCAGATCAAGCTGATCGACCGGCTCTATTCCATGGTGGAGACGCCCTATATTTTCCACCTGGAAGACGACTGGCTTTTTGACCGTTCCGGCTTCATGGAAAAAAGCCGCGCCCTGCTGGAGGCCGACCCCAAAACCCTGCTGGTCTGGCTCCGGGCCTGGGACGACACGTTCGAACACCCGGTGGGCTATGCCGCGCCCGACCGCAGCTGGGGCCAGATGGCTTTCGATTTCTGCGGCTTCTGGCACGGCTTCACATTCACCCCATCGCTGCGGCGGCTCAGCGATTACCGGCTTCTGCCGGGCGGTGGCTTCCAGCATTTGCCGCGCACGATATTCGTGAAAGCCTACAAGCCGGCCGCGGCGCTGCGCTTCGAAATCGAAGCGAGCATTTTTTACCGCAACCTGGGCTATCGCGCCTTGATCCTGGATGAAGCCGGTTACGTGCGGCACATCGGCGGCGAGCGGCATGTCAAACATCCCGCGGATGCGGCGAACGACCTGAGCGGGATGCGGCGCAATGGGCCGTGCCCCTGTGGTTCGGGCATGAAGCTGAAACATTGCCACGGCGCCCTGGCTTGAGCCTTGCCTGAACCTCGTGGCCTGCCGCACACTCGGGCCAACAAGAATATCGGGGCGGTGATGCGAAAATTTGTTCTGGCCTTTCTGCTGTTGCCCGTCGCTGCGCTGGCGCAGGCCGCCAATCCACTGCCCAAGCCCGAGCTGACGGAAATCTGGTCGCCGGTGCCGCCCAAGGTGGAGCCGGGCAAGGTGCCGGGCCAGCCGCCGTCGGACGCCATCACGCTGTTCAACGGCCGCGACCTGTCAGGCTGGGAAGGTGGCAAGGGCGGGCCGGCGGGGTGGGCCGTGGAGAATGGCGAACTGGTCGATGTGCCCAAGGCCGGCGACATCCGCACCACCCAGGTGTTCGGCGACATCCAGCTGCATTTGGAATGGATGGTTCCGGTCTTGCCGCCCGATCGCAAGGGACAGGATCGCGGCAACAGCGGCATCTATCTGCAGGGCCTTTACGAACTGCAGGTGCTGGACAGCTATGACAACCCGACCTACGTCAACGGCGCGGCGGGCTCGATCTACAAGCAGTCCGCGCCGCTGGTGAACGCGCTGAAGCCTGCGCCCAACTGGCAGGCCTATGACATCGTCTATTATGCGCCGCGCTTTTATAACGACGGCACCCTGGCGGAGCCGGCGCGTGTGACCGTCTTTCTGAACGGCGTATTGGTGCAGAGCAATTTCCCGATCAAGGGCCCGACGGAGTATCGCGGCATCCCGGTCTACAAGCCGCATGGCGACGGACCGATCTTGCTCCAGGCGCACAACAACCCCGTGCGCTATCGCAATATCTGGGTGCGGAAGCTTTAGCTGCGCAAGCCCTCATGCTTCGACAAGCTCAGCATGAGGAATTCCTCACCCTGAGCTTGTCGAAGGGTGAGGCCGGCGCTAACCGGCGTAATAGAGATTCAGCGGCAGGTCGCTGTTCTGGACCCGGTAGAAGGTCTGCAGCATCATCGCCACGATGCGCCCCGTGCCGGGCGCCAGCCTGTCCTGCACCGCCGAGCGGACAACGCCGAACATGCCCGCGGTCTCCGGATCGTTCAGATTGGGACACTCAAATCCCATGCTCCAGTCAGCGAAGACGCGGGTTGGAATTTCGCGGTCCAGCAGGATGCGCGGATCGGTATGGCGGCGGTCCGCTGCGATGCGGGTGTATAGCTCCCGGACGCTGCGCTCTTCGCCTTCCAGCATCTGCAGGAAGCCGCCATCGATGTGCAGCAAGAGGCCAGTGATCCCCAGCAGCGCATTGTTGGCGCGCGAAGCGGTCAGGATATTGTCCAACGCGCTGGGGGGCAGTTCGCTGGAAGGGTTGCTGACATAAAGAAGCTGGCGCATGGGGCCAGCTTCGGTCTTCTGGATTGAAAGAAAGTGAAGGCCGCCAACGCTTTTGCGTTAAGACGGCCTTCGTACTTCCTACCGATTCCTTACTGCGCGGGCGCCGGAGCGGCCGGGGCCGCCGCAGGTTCCGCAGGCGCGGCCGGGGCAGCTTCAGCGGGAGCGGCCGGGGCGGCTTGGGCGGTGGCGGTCGGCTTTACCGGTTCGGGATTTTCCGCTTCCCGGATGGCCTTGTGCTCGGCGCGGCGTTCGGCCGCTTCCCGGGCCTGGTCCATGAAACGGTTTTGCGCCACCGCCGGAATCGCGGAAACACTGATCAACAACAACGCTACACACGTACGGGTTTTCATGGCGCTCCTCATTCTTTGTTCCCCCCGTTATCTGATGGAAAAAAGCTGCCATGAGTTTTGCGATTCCGCAATCGCGTTTGTATTTTTGCTGCAGTGCAGTTAAGGCGTTCCCTCCATGCCCCTACACATCATCAAGCTATGCGTCGGCTGCGACAGCCTTTCGGAACTTGCCGCCTGGCAAAAACAAAGGCTCAAGGAAAAGCGCGCCAAAGGCCAGAAACCCGAGCTTGTTCACGTGACGCGGATGACGCCCAAGCGAGGGGACGAGGTTCTGGACGGGGGCTCGCTCTACTGGGTGATCAAGGGCCAGATCGCCGCCCGCCAGAAATTGCTGGCCTTCCGCGAGGTCAAGAAAAACGGAGTTCCCCATTGCGGCCTGGTCTATGACAAGACCCTAGTGTCAGTAGTGGCAAGGCCGCGGCGCGCATTCCAGGGGTGGCGCTATCTGGAAGCCAAGGACGCGCCGCCCGACCTGGCCCAGACCAAGGGCGCCAAGGATCTTCCCGAAGCCCTGCAGCGGGAACTTGCGTCGCTGGGATTGCTCTAAGCTTCCCCGATGGGGAATCGCCAATATTGGTTCTGGCCGTTGGCTGCCTGGGCGCTGTTCGCGAGCCTGGCGCTGTGGCTGACACACGGGGTCATCTCGCTCGACACCGACAGCGCCATGCGCCTGGTCCAGGTGCGCGACCTTCTGCACGGACAAAGTTGGTTCGACACCGCCCAGCATCGCATGAACGCGCCCTATGGCTTGCCGATGCACTGGTCGCGGCTGGTGGATGCGCCGTTGGCGTTGCTGATGCAGGTATCCGAAACATTCGCACTGATCGCCTGGCCGCTGCTGCTGTTCCTGGCCGCCTTGCTGCTGCTGGCGCGGATTGCATTCGTGATGGCGGGGCCTCGGGCCGTGGTGACGGCCATGGCGCTGGCCCTGTTGTGCAGCGGTCTCTACGCCACCTTCGCGCCCGGCAATATCGATCATCACGGACTGCAACTGGTGCTGATGCTGGCGGCGCTGCTGTGCGTGGTCGAACGGCGTCCCGCTCTGGGCGCGGCGGCGGTGGCGCTGGGACTGGGCGTGGGATTGGAAAGCCTGCCCTATGCCCTGACCGCGATCGCCTTCTTCGTGTTCGATCCGGAAAAGTCGCGCGCCTTTGGCCTGACCCTGGCCGGCATGGCGCTGCTGATGCTGGCGGCCACGACCGCCGGTGCGTATCGCTTTCTTCCGGCCTGTGACACCTATTCGCTGTTCTACGCGGTGCTGCTGGTGGTGGGCGGTGCCGGGCTGGCCGCGATCTCGTTCCTGCCGCGACACCGGCTGGTGGCATTGATCGTTCTGGCGTTGGCGTTGCTGGCGCTGGCGGCGATGCTGAACCCCGTCTGTTTCGCGGGGCCTTATGCTGGCATGGACGCGCGCATGCGGCTGATCTTCCTGGACCGCATCAACGAGGCGCGGCCGGTCTGGTCCTTCTTCACGCTGGCGCCGGCGCAGGTGGTGGGCGGCTATGTCTATGCTGCTTTCGCGCTGGCGATGTGCGCCCTGGCGCCGCCGGGCCGCATACGGCTTGTCGTGATCGTCTTCACCATCGTCGCGCTGCTTGTCGCCACCTTCCAATATCGCGGTGTGAATTTCGCGCTCCTGTTTGCGCTCCCGGGCCTGGCCGCCGCGCTGGTGCGGCTGACCGCCCGGCGCAGCATCGTCTGGCTGGCGGCGGCGATCCTGGTGTTCAACGGTGCCGTCTTCACCGTGGTTGCCGACTTTGCCGACTCCGGAGAAGAGGCCGGAAATCGCGCCGCAGCGTTTCGCGAACAGGAATATTGCGGTCACCAGATGGCAATGGAGGCGTTCGCGAAAATGCCGCCCGGTCGCGTGGCGGCCTTTGTGGACCAGGGACCGGGCGTGCTGGCCTATACCGCCAACAGCGTGATTGCCGGGCCTTATCATCGCAATGCCGCCGGCATCCTCGATACCTATGAGATATTCGCGGGAAAAGATGGCCGTGCAGTTCTGAAGAGGCGGGGCATCGATTACCTTATGACCTGCCGCGCCGCGCCCGACTGGGATTTCTATCGCGCCAAAGGCGGGCTGGTCGCGCAGCTCGCCGCAGGCCGGACGCCCCAATGGCTCACCGAAGTTACAGGCGCGACAGGTTTCGATTTGCCGACCGGCGGCGCGCAGGTCTACCGGATCGCTAAATAGCCATATTGTCGATCAGGCGGGTCTTGCCGACCTTGGCCGCGGCCAGAATGCGGGCGGGACGTTCCAGCGCCGTGATGTGATCGAGGCTTTCGGCATCGCGGATGGCGACATAATCCACATGCCCAAATCCGGCTTTCCACAACGCTTCGATAGCGGCGGCTTCCGCCGCCCGCAGGTCGCCGTTGCTGCGCGCCGCCGCGATGGCGTCCTTCAGGATCAGGTTCAGGCTTGCGGCGATCCTGCGTTCATCCGGGCCCAGATAGGCGTTGCGCGATGACAGGGCCAGGCCATCAGCCTCGCGCAGGGTGGGCGCGCCGGTGATCTGGATCGGCAGGTCCAGGTCGCGCACCAGCCGCTTGACCACCAGAAGCTGCTGGTAATCCTTTTCCCCGAATACGGCGATGTCGGGCAGGGCGGCGATCAAGAGCTTGGCCACCACTGTGGCGACACCGGCGAAGAAATGTGGGCGAAAATCTGTCTCCAGCCCTCTGCTGGGGCCGCCCACCGTGACGGTGGTGGCAAAGCCTTCCGGATACATCTCCCGCGCATTGGGGGTGAAGACGATTGCCGCCGCGTTGCCCAGCTTTTTCAAGTCGGCGTCCAGGGTGCGGGGATAGGCGTCGAAGTCTTCACCCGGCGCGAACTGGGTGGGATTGACGAAGATGCTGACCACCACATGGTCGGCATGTTTTTTCGCCTCCTTTACCAGCAAGATATGCCCGCCATGCAGCGCGCCCATGGTGGGCACCATGCCGATGCGGGCAGGTTTCAGCAAAGCCAGCGCCGCGCGCAGCTCCGCCACCGTGGTGACGACTTGGGTCATTAGCGGGTCTGGACCGCCGCGAAGCAGGTCTGGCCGCGCTGGGTCAGGCGGTTGCAGACTTCGCGCGCTTCCTGTTCGGCGAACAGGCCGAAGCGGGCGCGGTACAGCGTGTGGCCGCGCGCCGAGGTGATGGGGGCGATGATCCTGGACGCACGCGCCAGCACATCCTGGGCCTTGCCGGCATAGGTCTTGAGCTGGGCGTCGGCCAGCGCCTTGTCGGCATAGGCGCCGATCTGGATGGTCCAGTTGCGGCCCGGCGTCACGTCGGCATCGCCTTCGCCGGCGTCCTCACGCAAGGACGGACGCATCTGCGGCTTGGGTGCATTGACCGGTGTGGCAACCGCGGTCTTGACCAGGTTGGCCTGGGCAAACGCCAGGGCTGTGTCGGGACGCGGGCTGGGACGGCCGGGCGCGTTGACGATATTCTTGGCCACCAGCGGCGGCACCGCCGGGACGGCGGGCTGAGGCGCGGCCGCCTGGGCCGGTTTGGGCTGAGGGGCGGCGGGCGCCGCGGGCTTGGGCGCCGGCTTGGCAGGACCCTCGGCGTGGATAAGGGAGAAATTCTCGTCCGGTGCGCGCACCGCTTCGGCGGCGTCTTCGTCCTCGCTCTGCACCGTGCCGGGCACCGGCGACAGATTCGCGAACTGGTTGCCGCTGACCTGAGGCAGGCTGAAGCCGGCGATGGCGGGCGAGGGGGCATTCTGGGCGACCTGGCGCCACGGCACATTGGCGCGCGCCACAAGATTGGGATTGGCCGAGACCTGGGCGAAGGTCTGGTCCAGCAGCCGCACCATTTCCAGGTCGCGGCGGACGGCGGTGCGTCCTCCCATCACCACCGCGATCAGGTGGGTGGTGCCGCGCGTTACCGAACTGACCAGGTTGAAACCCGATGCGCCGGTGTAACCGGTCTTGATGCCGTCGGCGCCGTCATAGCGGCCGATCAAATTGTCATGGGTGGGATACCAGACGCCTTTGTAGCGAAAGCCCGCCAGTCCGAAATAGGGGAAGTATTGGGGATAGTCATAGGCCAGGCGCCGGCCCAGCACGGCCAGGTCGCTGGCGGTGGAAATCTGCAGCGGATCGGGCAGGCCCGAAGCGTTGGGGTAGTTGGTTTCGCGCATGCCGATCTGACGGGCGCGGGCCGTCATTATCTCGGCGAAATGGGATTCTGTGCCGCCCAGGGCTTCGGCGATCACCACCGCCACGTCGTTGGCGCTGCGGATCACGATGGCGCGGATGGCGGTATCCACGTCGATGGTCTGGCCCGGACGCAAGGACAGCTTGGTCGGCTTCTGGATGGAGGCGTGATAGCTGACCGGCATCTGGGTCGACATCGTGACCTTGCCCGCCTTCAGGGCGTCGAACAGCAGATACAGGGTCATCATTTTGGTCAGCGAGGCGGGATGACGCTCGGCCAGTTCGTTGCGGGCATAGATCACCTTGCCAGTGGCGCCATCCACGATCAGGGCGGCGTCCTTGGCCGGGTCGGTGGGGTTCGATGGCATCCGGACCCGGCTGCGGCCATGGCCCAGGCCACGCTGGGATGACGCAACGGCGGCGTGATGGCGATGTTTGGCAGCCAAAGCAGGCGCAGAAAATCCCGCCAGCAACAGGGCGAGGGCGACCAGTGCGGTCAGGAAGCGAGGCCGATACGGTAAAGACAAAGATATCCCCAAAGCCGACCACCCCTCGCGACTCTCAAAAGACCAAATTGCGACAGATTTCGCAAGCAGAAGCGGAAATCCACTATGGGTTTCGGGCATTTACGAACGGTTAACGAAGTCTTTAATGGGTTCCGGAAGTTCCCGAATGTAAAATATGGTGCGTCGCACAATTAACCCTTGACGAAGGTATGGGCATCCCTCATATAAGTCATGTTGCAGTGCAACAGGCCACCGGTCAAAACCGGTCGTGCCCTAACTCACAGAGAGGACATGACATGAGCAAAGCAAAGACCGCCGGTGAAAAGGCTACCGCCACCGCCGAAACTGCCCTGGAAAACGGCGCCGCCGTGCTGAAGACCGGCCTGGAGAAGGCCCTGAAGGGTTATGATGCGTTCGTCGGTTACGGCAAGGAAACTACCGACGCCGTCACCAAGTCGGCCACTGTCGCCGGCAAGGGCGCTGAAGCCATCAACAGCGAAATCTATTCCTATTCCAAGCAGTCGGTCGAAGACGCCGTCGCCGCCACCAAGGCCGTGATGGGTTCCAAGTCGATCCACGAAGCGTTCGAGTTCCAGACCGATTTCGCCAAGTCGGCGTTCGAGGCCTATGTCGCCGAGATGTCGAAGATCAGCGAACTCGCCACTGCCACCACCAAGGACATCTACGCGCCCTTCAAGGGCCGCGTGCAGGCCTGGCTGGACACCGTGCAGGCCGTTCGCGCCTAATCGGAATCAGTACCGAATTGAAAAGGGCTCCGGCGTCACCGCCGGGGCCCTTTTTGCTTTTCGGCCTTGGGTTGAATTTGTGTGCTGCCGTAACCAGATAGGTCTATCCCACTAGGCAGACGCCCAATCCGCGCTAGGATAGGCGCGCGAGCAAAGCAGCCAGAGCAGCAGCGTTGGAATGAAGGATTCGGGCGACAACAATGACGACAACAAGGACGGGTCGGGCAACACCGGCACCGGGATCGTCACCAAAACGCGTCCCAAGACCAAGAAGCCTTCGCTCTACAAGGTTCTCCTGCTGAACGACGACTACACGCCGATGGAGTTCGTCGTCCACATTCTGGAAAAGATTTTCGGCAAATCCCGCGAGGAAGCGGTGGATGTGATGTTGCACGTCCATCGCCACGGCGTGGGTATCTGCGGCATCTTCACATTTGAGGTCGCGGAAACAAAAGTCGCCCAGGTGATTGAATTCTCACGGCGGCATCAACATCCTTTACAATGTACCATGGAGAAGGAGTAGCGGGCATGCCGTCACTTTCGCGGAGTTTGGAACAGGCACTGCACCACGCCATCAAGCTCGCCAGCGACCGGCACCACGAATATGCCACGCTCGAGCATCTCCTCCTGTCCCTGATCGACGATACCGACGCCAGCCAGGTGATGAAGGCCTGCAATGTCGACATGGATTCGCTGAAGAAGGCGATCCAGAAGTATATCGACGAAGACCTTTCCACCCTGGTGATGGACGAATCCGAGGAAGCCAAGCCGACCACCGGCTTCCAGCGGGTGGTCCAGCGCGCTGTGCTGCATGTCCAGAACTCCGGCCGCGACGAGGTCACCGGCGCCAATGTGCTGGTCGCCCTGTTCACCGAGCGCGAAAGCCATGCGGTGTATTTCCTGCAGGAGCAGAACATGAACCGGCTGGATGCGGTGAGCTATATCAGCCACGGCATCGCCAAGCGCCCGGGCATGAGCCAGCCCAAGCAGGTACGCGGCGCCGAGGAAGAAGAAGAGGGCGAGAAGCAGGCCAAGCAGGGCACCGAGGCCCTGGAAGCCTATTGCGTCAACCTCAACGAGAAAGCCAAGTCCGGCAAGGTGGACCCGCTGATCGGCCGCAGCGCCGAGGTCGACCGCACCATCCAGATCCTGTGCCGCCGCCAGAAGAACAATCCGTTGTTCGTGGGCGATCCCGGCGTGGGCAAGACCGCCATCGCCGAAGGCCTGGCGCGCAAGATCATCAACAATGAAGTGCCCGAAGTTCTGCGCGGCGCCGTCATCTATTCGCTCGACATGGGCTCGCTGATCGCCGGCACCCGCTATCGCGGCGACTTCGAGGAACGGCTCAAGACCGTGGTGAAGGAACTGGAAGGCCAGAAGGGCGCCATCCTGTTCATCGACGAAATCCACACCGTGATCGGCGCCGGCGCCACCTCGGGCGGGGCGATGGACGCCTCTAACCTGCTCAAGCCCGCGCTGGCGCAGGGCACGCTGCGCTGCATCGGCTCGACCACCTACAAGGAATACCGCCAGTATTTCGAGAAGGACCGCGCCCTGGTGCGCCGGTTCCAGAAGATCGATGTCAGCGAGCCGACCATCGAGGATTCCATCAAGATCCTGATGGGCATCAAGAGCTACTTCGAGAGTTACCACAAGCTGCGCTACACCGCCGACGCCATCAAGGCGGCGGTGGAGCTGTCGGCCAAGTACATCAATGACAGGAAGCTCCCCGACAAGGCGATCGACGTGATCGACGAATTGGGCGCCAGCCAGATGCTGCTGCCCGAAAGCCGCCGCAAGAAGGTGGTGAATGTCCGCGACGTGGAAGAGATCGTCGCCAAGATCGCGCGCATCCCCGCCAAGTCGGTCAGCAAGAACGACGCCGAGGCGCTCAAGACCCTGGAAGCCGATCTCGGCCGGGTGGTCTATGGCCAGGACGCGGCCATCCATGCGCTGTCGTCGGCCATCAAGCTGGCGCGCGCCGGCCTGCGCCAGCCTGAAAAGCCCATTGGCTCCTACCTGTTCTCGGGCCCCACCGGCACCGGCAAGACGGAAACCGCCCGTCAGCTGGCCTCGACCATGGGCATCGAACTCCTGCGCTTCGACATGAGCGAGTACATGGAGCGCCACACGGTGAGCCGCCTGATCGGGGCGCCTCCCGGCTATGTGGGCTTCGACCAGGGCGGCCTGCTCACCGATGCGGTCGA
>JBBQBL010000023.1:0-19388 GCA_038317805.1 Micropepsales bacterium | reverse complement strand
CTCGCCGGCGCCGGGATCGAGATCGACCGCAAGGTTCTCTCCGATCTGGCGATCCACGAGCCCACCGCGTTCAAGGCTCTGGTGGATCAGGCGTCGAAAGCCTAAGCAGACTTCACCGGAGATTCGGCGGGCGTTCGCGTCCGCCGGTCGTTCTCACCCGGAGTTTGCATGACCGATATCGCCGCCCTTCAATCCGATTTACTGGCGCAGGTTTCCGCCGCGGCCGATGAGGCCGCGCTGGAAGCCGTGCGCGTGGCAGCGCTGGGCAAAAAGGGCTCGGTCAGCGCCCTGCTCGCCACCATGGGCAGCCTCAGCCCCGACGAGCGCAAGGTGCAAGGGCCGCTGTTCAACGGCCTGCGCGACACGGTCACCCAGGCCATCGCCGCCCGCAAGGCGGCGCTGGCCGATGCCGCGCTGGATGCGCGGCTGGCCTCGGAGACCCTGGACATCACCCTGCCGGCGCGATTTGAGAACAGCGGCACGGTGCATCCCATGTCCCAGGTGCTGGACGAAGTGGTCGCCATCTTCGCCGAGCTGGGCTTTGGCGTCGCCGAAGGCCCGGACGTGGAGTTCGACGACTATAACTTCACCAAGCTGAACATTCCTCCCGACCATCCTGCGCGCCAGATGCAGGACACTTTCTATGTCGCGCCCCAGGCCGATGGATCGAGCCATGTGCTGCGCACCCACACCTCGCCGGTGCAGGTGCGCACCATGCTGAACACCAAGCCGCCCATCCGCATCATCTCGCCGGGCCGCACCTATCGCGTGGACAGCGACGCCACCCATTCGCCGATGTTCCACCAGGTCGAAGCGCTGGTGGTGGACAAGGGCATTCACCTGGGCCACCTGAAATGGACGGTGGAGCAGTTCTGCAAGGCCTTCTTCGAGATCGACCAGATCGAACTGCGGGCGCGCCCTTCCTTCTTCCCGTTCACCGAGCCGTCGCTGGAATGGGACATGCGCTGCGACCGCAGCGTGCCGGGCAAGATCACTTTCGGCACCGGCAATGACTGGCTGGAGTTGGGCGGCAGTGGCATGGTCCATCGCAAGGTGCTGGAGAATTGCGGCATCGATGCCGCGCAATATTCCGGCTTTGCCTTCGGCTTCGGCCTGGACCGCATGGCGATGTTGAAATACGGCATGCCTGATATCCGCAGCTTCTTTGAATCGGACCTGCGCTGGCTGAAGCATTACGGCTTCCAGCCGCTGGATATTCCCACCTTGGATGGGGGGCTCAGCCGGTGAAGTTCACACTGAGTTGGCTCAAAGAGCATCTGGACACCGATGCTACGCCCGAACAAATCGGCGCGCGCCTGACGTCTATCGGCCTGGAAGTGGAAAGCATCATCGATCCGGGTGCCGGCCTGAAGGATTTCATCGTCGGCGAAGTCATCACTGCGGAAAAGCATCCCAACGCCGACAAGCTGCGGCTGTGCAGCGTCAGCGATGGCAAGGACAGTTTGCAGATCGTCTGCGGTGCGCCCAATGCGCGGGCCGGGATCAAGGTGGTGCTGGCGCGGCCTGGCACCGTGATCCCCGCCACCGGCGATGCCTTGAAGGTCGGAAAAATCCGGGACGTGGAATCGCGCGGCATGATGTGCAGCGCGCGTGAACTGCTGCTGGGCGAAGATCATGACGGCATCATCGAGCTGAAGCCCGGCGCCAAGGCCGGCGCGTCTGTGGTGGCGGCGCTGGTGGAAGCGGGCCTGCTGGCCGACGACCCCCTGTTCGATGTCTCCATCACCCCCAATCGCGGCGACGCGGCGAGCGTGTTCGGCATCGCCCGCGATCTGGCGGCCAGTGGCCTTGGCACCCTCAAGACCGAAAAGGTCCGGCCGGTGGCAGGGAAGTTTCCCAGCCCCAAGACAATCACGCTGGATTTTACGCCGGAGAACAAGGATGCCTGCCCCATCTTCGCGGGCCGGCTGATCCGCGGCGTCAAGAACGGCCCCGCCCCGCAATGGGTGCAGGACCGTTTGAAGTCGGTGGGCATGAAGTCCATCTCGGCGCTGGTGGATGCCACCAACCTGATCGCCCAGGATCGCGGCCGTCCGCTGCATGTGTTCGACGCCGACAAGCTCAGCGGCAACCTGCACGCCCGCATGGCGCAGGATCACGAACAGGTGCTGGCGCTGGACGACAAGACCTATGAGCTCGATGCGGACACCATCGTCATCGCCGATGACAGCTATGCCCGCGCCATCGCCGGCATCATGGGCGGGCTGGATACCGGCAGCTTTGAAGACACCAAGAATGTTTTCATCGAGTCCGCCTGGTTCGACCCGGCGCGTATTGCCCGCACGGGCCGCAAACAGGGCATCATTTCCGACGCGCGCTATCGTTTTGAGCGCGGCGTCGATCCGCAATTCGTGCTGCCGGGGTTGGAGCTCTGCACGCAATTGATTCTGGAATGGTGCGGCGGTGAAGCCAGCGATGTTGTCATCGCCGGCGCATTGCCGCCGCCGCACAAGCCGATTTCGTTTGACCCCGCGCTGGTGCAGAGCTTTGGCGGCGTCGTCGTGCCACGCGAAAAGATCATCACCATCCTGCAGGATCTGGGCTTTGTGGTCGAAGATCACGGCACCCTTCGGGTCGTGCCGCCCTCGTGGCGCCATGATGTGGACGGCCCCGCCGATCTGGTGGAAGAAGTGGTGCGCATTTTCGGCCTGACCGATGTGCCGTCGGTGCCGCTGCCGCGTGGCAATGCCGTGCCCGCGCCCGTCCTGTCCAAATCACAGCGCCGCACCCGCGCCGCCCGCCGCGCCATCGCGACACGCGGTTTCAACGAATGCGTCACCTTCTCCTTCATCGCCCGTGACCAGGCCGCGCTGTTCGGCGGCGGCGATGACGCCCGCCAATTGTCCAACCCCATCGCCTCCGACCTGGATGCGCTGCGTCCCTCCATCCTGCCGTCCTTGCTGGCGGCCGCGTCGCGCAATGCCGCGCGCGGCTTTGCCAACCTTCAGCTTTTTGAAATCGGCGCCGCTTTCGACAGCGGCATGCCGGAAGCCCAGAAGACCGTCGCCGCCGCCATCCGCACCGGTCATGCCGAGCGTCATTGGCAGAAGAGCGAAGACGCGGCTGGCCTGTTTCAGGTGAAAGCCGACCTGCTGGCCGCGCTGGAAGCCATCACGGGCGCGCCCATGTCGGCGCCGATCACCCAGGGCGCACCCGCCTGGTACCATCCGGGCCGCAGCGGCACGATTGCGATGGGCCCCAAGGTCATAGCCCAGTTCGGCGAACTGCATCCCAAGGTCTTGGCCGCGTTCGATCTGAAAGGGCCGGCCGCCGGATTCGAAATCTTTTTGGACGCCATCCCCGACCCGAAATCCAAGGGCGGTAAAGCCAAGCCGTTGTTCGCGCCCTCGCCCTTCCAGGCCATCGAGCGCGACTTCGCCTTCGTGGTGGATGCCAAGCTGGCTGCCGGTGAGATCGTCAAGGCCGTGAAGCAGACCGACCGCGCCCTGATCGACACCGTCACCGTGTTCGACGTCTATGAAGGCAAAGGCGTGCCGGAGGGCAAGAAGTCGGTGGCGGTCGCCGTGCGCATCCAGCCCAAGGACGCCACCCTGACCGAAGCGGAAATCGAAGCCCTGGCCCAGAAGATCGTGGCTGGCGCGGTGAAGCTGGGTGCGACGCTCAGAAGCTGAGCAGCTTCGGCGCGACACCAATCTCCTTCACTAGCTTGTCGAACTCCGCCCGCGCGCGCGGGTTTGAACGCTGGTGACGCTCGGCAAAGATCATCTCGTTCTTCTGGGTGTGTTCAAAGCCGGTGAACTCGGTCACCCGCACCTTGTAGCCATGCGCTTCCAAATACAGCCCACGCAGCACATTGGTAAGATGCGCGCCGAACTCGCGGCGATGCAAGCCATGCCGCCACAATTGATCGACCGCGCCCTTGGCGTCATCCAACTGGCGCGCCACTTCCGCCTGGCAGCAGGGCACCAGCGCCACGAACTTGGCTTCGTGCTTCAGGGCGAACAGGATCGCTTCATCGGTGGCCGTATCGCAGGCATGCAGCGCCGTGACGATATCCACCGCGCCCAGCGCGCTTTCCGCGATTTTGCCTTCGACAAAATCCATGCGGTCAAAGCCGCTTTCGGCCGCGATTCTCTTCGCCGTTTCGATCAGCTCAGGACGCGCTTCTACCGCCACGATCCGGCCCCGGCCCGCCTTGGCGAGATACAGGTCATAGAGAATGAAACCCAGATAGGACTTGCCCGCACCCAGGTCGGCCAAGACCGGCTGATCCATTTCCGCCAGCGCCGCATCGATCGCCGGCTTGATCAGCTGCGCCAGGTGCTGCACCTGTTTCAACTTGCGGCGCGAGTCTGCGTTCAGTCCGCCATTGTGGGTCAGGATATGCAGCGCCTTGAGCAGCGCCACCGACTGGCCCGGCCACAAATCGCCGACTTCGTTCTTCTGCGGCTTCATCTGCTGCGCCATCCGTCAAACATGTGCCGCACGCCATACCAGTAATTGTAGGCGCGCACCGCCCAATAATTCATCTCGTCCCATGCCGCCGGCGGCGTCAGGTCATCCCAATCCGGGGACAGCGCCTTTTCGATCCGGTGCGCCATGTAGATGCGCCGCCGTCCCTGCCAGTAATGCACGAACGTATCGCGCACCTCGGACACCGGGATCTGGTTCAGCCGCACCACTTCGCTGAGGGCAAACTGCTCCAGGGTGGAGAATTTCCGCGCCCGGCCGATCAAGGCGTCGATGAAGGCCAGCGTGTCTTCCAGCAGCGGGACATGCGCCGGCGTCACCCCGATCAGGCCGGAATTGAACATCCAGCTGTTTTGTATGTCGTAGCGATAGCTGCCCAGATGCGGCAGCCGGGCGCGAAAACCCTTCAGTGCCGGAAAGGGATTGCGCAGCTCGAACCGGTTCATCACCACGGCCGTCTTGGTCACCGACCAGACTTCCTCCGGCGCCAGCTTGGCCAACACTTCGGCATGGAAACCGGGCTGGATGATGGAGTCGCTGTCCACGAAGCAGACCGGCCCCGCGAACCTCCCCAGCGCGTCCAGCACCACGGCCGGCTTGATGCGGTGATGGTAAACCCGCCCCCCGGACCAGGCCGCGACCTGCCCGGCGATGTCCACCACCTCGACCGGCCAGTTGGCGTATACCCCCGGCGCGTCGGTATAGACCGCGATCCTGGCATCCGGAGCGCCCGCCAGCGCCTGACGGAGAGAAATCAGGCTGTATTTCAGCTCCCGCCGGTATTTCGGCAGGCCTCCATAGTCGAGATAGAGGTAATGCAGCATGGGCGGGTTATAGCCGGAAAAGGCGTTGGAATGGGGGGCGGGCATCTGCTAGACCCCCCGCAAATGACCGACCTGTCCAAAATCCGCAACTTTTCCATCGTCGCCCATATCGACCATGGCAAGTCGACCCTGGCCGACCGGCTGATCCAGTTCACCGGCACCGTCTCCAGCCGCGAGATGACCAACCAGATCCTGGATTCCATGGATATCGAGCGCGAGCGGGGCATCACCATCAAGGCCCAGACCGTGCGGCTGGATTACAAGGCCCAGGACGGCCAGGACTATGTCCTGAACCTGATGGACACGCCCGGCCATGTGGACTTCGGCTATGAGGTGTCGCGCTGCCTGGCCGCCTGCGAGGGCGCGCTGCTGGTGGTGGACGCTTCCCAGGGCGTGGAAGCCCAGACCCTGGCCAACGTCTATCAGGCGATCGATGCGGGCCTGGACATCGTGCCGGTACTCAACAAGATCGACCTGCCGGCCGCCGAGCCCGAGCGCGTGAAGGCCCAGATCGAGGATGTGATCGGCATCGACGCGTCCGAAGCCATTGCGATTTCCGCCAAGACCGGCATCGGCATCGACCTGGTGCTGGAAGCGGTGGTCAAGCGCCTGCCCCCGCCCAAGGGCGAGTTGAACGCGCCGCTGAAGGCGCTGCTGATCGATTCCTATTACGACGCCTATCTGGGCGTGGTGGTGCTGGTGCGCATCATCGATGGCGAACTGAAGAAGGGCCAGAAGATCCGCATGATGGCGGCCGATGCCGTCTATCAGGTGGAACAGATCGGTGTGTTCAAGCCCAAGAAGGTCGGCGTCGAAAGGCTCGGGCCCGGCGAAGTCGGCTACATCACCGCCCAGATCAAGCAGGTTGCCGACACCAAGGTGGGCGACACCATTACCGACGAACGCAAGGGCACGGCCCAGGCGCTGCCCGGCTTCAAGTCAGCGCAGCAGGTGGTGTTCTGCGGCCTGTTCCCGGTGGATGCGGCGCTGTTCGAAGATCTGCGCGAAGCGCTGGGCAAGCTGCACCTCAATGATGCCAGCTTTACCTATGAGACCGAATCGAGCGCCGCGCTGGGCTTTGGTTTCCGCTGCGGCTTCCTGGGCCTGCTGCACCTGGAAATCGTGCGCGAGCGTTTGGAACGCGAATTCAATCTCGACCTGATCACCACCGCGCCATCGGTGATCTATCACATCTACATGAATGACGGCTCGATGAAGGAGCTGCACAATCCGGCGGATATGCCGGATGTGACCTTTATCGATCACATCGAAGAGCCCTGGATCAAGGCGACGGTGCTGGTGCCCGATGAGTATCTGGGCAGCGTGTTGAAGCTGTGCGAGGACCGGCGCGGCCGTCAGGTCGAGCTCACCTATGCGGGCAACCGCGCCATGGTGATCTACATGCTGCCGCTGAACGAGGTGGTTTTCGACTTCTATGACAGGCTTAAAAGCGTGTCGCGCGGCTATGCCAGCTTCGATTATCACATCGAGAAATACGAAGAAGGCGACCTGGTGAAGATGTCCATCCTGGTCAATGACGATCCGGTGGATGCGCTGAGCATGGTCGTCAACCGCCAGCGCGCCGAAGGCCGCGGCCGGGCGATGTGCGAAAAGCTGAAAGACCTGATCCCGCGCCACATGTTCAAGATCCCGATCCAGGCGGCCATCGGCGGCAAGGTGATCGCGCGCGAAACCCTGAGCGCCTTGCGCAAGGACGTGACGGCGAAATGCTATGGCGGCGACATCAGCCGCAAGCGCAAGCTCCTCGACAAGCAGAAAGAGGGCAAGAAGAAGATGCGCCAGTTCGGCAAGGTGGAAATCCCGCAGGAAGCCTTCATCGCCGCGCTCAAGATGGACGACAACTGACGTGCCCACGGTCGCACTGATCGACTATGGCTCCGGCAACTTGGCCAGTGCGGCGAAGGCTCTGGCGCGCGCGGCGAACGGCAAGTTCGACATCCTTACCACCGCCGATCCCGAAGTGGTGCTGGAGGCCGAGCGGGTGGTGCTGCCCGGGGTCGGCGCCTTTGCCGATTGCATGAAGGGTCTGTCGGCGGTCGAAGGCATGGTCCCGGCCCTGCGCGACAAGGTGCTGAAAGAGGGCGCGCCGTTCCTGGGCATCTGCGTCGGCATGCAGCTGCTGGCGACCGTCGGGGTGGAGTTCGGCCGTCACGACGGCCTGGGCTGGATCGCGGGCGAAGTGGTCAAGATCACGCCCGACGATCCCGATCTGAAGATCCCACACATGGGCTGGAACGAGCTCAAGATCGAACAGGAGCATGCGCTGCTGGAAGGCATTCCCTCCGGCAGCCACGCCTATTTCGTCCATAGTTTTCAGCTTAAACCGGTGCTGCCGGACGACCTGCTCGCCACCACCGATTATGGCGGCGCCCTGACCGCCATGGTGGGCAACGAGAATATCGCCGGCACCCAGTTCCATCCGGAAAAGAGCCAGGCCACCGGCATCAAGCTGCTGGAGAATTTCTTGAAGTGGCGGCCCTAGTTTTTCTGCCCTCACCCTTCGACAAGCTCAGGGTGAGGAATGCAAAAATCCTCATGCTGAGCCTGTCGAAGCATGAGGGACCCGAGAGATAGAGACCATGATCATCTTCCCCGCGATCGACCTGAAGGACGGAGTCTGCGTCCGCCTGAAAAAGGGCGTGATGGAAGACGCCACCGTGTTCAACACCGATCCCGGCGCCCAGGCGAAAGCCTTTGCCGATCAGGGCTTCCAGTGGTTGCATTGCGTCGACCTGAACGGCGCCTTTGCCGGCCACAGCGCCAATGTCGAGGCCATCAAGTCCATCCGCGCCGCCACCCCCTGCCCCGTCCAGCTGGGCGGCGGCATCCGGGACATGGCGGCCGTCGAGGGTTGGCTGGCCGCCGGCATCACCCGGGTCATCCTGGGCACCGCCGCCCTGACCGACCCGCAATTTGTCAAAGACGCCGCCAAGGCTTTCCCCGGCCAGATCGTGGTCGGAGCCGATGCCAAGGGCGGCAAGATCGCCACCCAGGGCTGGGCCACGGTCAGCGAACTGACCCCCGTGGAACTGGGCAAGCGTTTCGAGGATGCCGGCGTCGCCGCCATCCTGTTCACCGACATCGATGGGGATGGGCTGCTCAAGGGGGTCAATGTCACGGCTACCGCGGCGCTGGCCCGGGCCCTGTCCATCCCGGTCATTGCCTCGGGCGGGGTCGGGTCCATCGCCGATATCGACGCGCTGCTGGCGGCCAAGGAACCGAACATCGAAGGCGTGGTGGTGGGCCGGGCGCTGTATGACGGCCGCATCGATGTGGCCGAAGCCCTGCGACGCACTAAATAGCGAGTCGGATCAAGCGCTTGAAGGGCTTGTCAGGACTTGCTCAAGCGGCGTGTCAGCTCGTCCAGCTGCTCCAGGGATTTGTAGGAAATCCGCATTTCCCCACCTTTATCCCCTTTGTGGACGATATGAACCTTCAGGCCCAAGCGATTGGAAATGCTGGCTTCCAAGTCCTTGATGTTCGGGTCGGGCGCAGGTTTTCCACCGGGCTTTTTCTTCTTTACCGAACGCTGTTCGGCCTGGCGCACAGTCATCTCGCCGGCGATCAATTCGCGCGCCCGGGCTTCCGGATCGGCGACGCCTAACAGTGTTCGGGCATGGCCCGCGGTCAGCTTGCCCTCCCGCACCCAGGCCTTCACCTGCTCGGGCAACTGCAAAAGGCGGATGGTGTTGGCGACATGGGAGCGGCTCTTGCCCACCTGCTGGGCGACCTCTTCTTGGGTGCGGCCGAACTTGGCGACCAGCTCCTGATAGGCGGCCCCCTCCTCCAGCGCATTCAGGTCGGCGCGCTGGACGTTTTCGATGATGGCGATTTCCAGCGCCTGGTCGTCGGGCAGCTCGCGCACCACCACCGGCACGTCATGCAGCTTGGCCATCTGGGCGGCGCGCCAGCGGCGCTCGCCCGCCACGATCTCATAGCGGTCGGGGCCGATGGGCCGCACCAGGATGGGCGACAGGACGCCCTGTTCCTTGATCGAGGCCGCCAGGTCCGCCAGCGGCTGATCGTCGAAGGTCTTGCGCGGCTGGTATTTGCCCGGCTGCAGGAAGGCGACCGGCAAGGTGCGGGTGTCCTTCTTGGCGACGGGCTCGCCCTTCACCGCGGCGACTTCATCGCCAATCAGCGCCGAGAGCCCGCGGCCAAGTCCGCGGGGACGATCTTGTGCCGGAGGATTCATGCCGCGGCCCTGACCCGTTCGCGCTGGATCAGTTCGCCCGCCAGCTTGATGTAAGCTTGGCTGCCCGGACAGCGCAGATCATAGACCAGCGCCGGCACGCCATGACTGGGCGCTTCGGAAATACGCACGTTTCTGGGGATCACGGTGGTGTAGACTTTCTCGCCCAGGGTGGCGCGCACGTCGTCGGCGACTTGGTCACTCAGCTTGTTGCGCTTGTCGAACATGGTCAGGACGATGCCCTGGATCTCAAGCGTGGGATTCAATTTCTCGCGCACCAGTTCGATGGTCTTCATCAATTGCGAAAGACCTTCGAGCGCAAAGAACTCGCATTGCAGCGGCACCATTACCGCGTCCGCCGCCGCCATCGCATTGAGCGTGAGCAGGGTGAGGGACGGGGGGCAATCGATCAGGATGTAGGAGAAGGCATTTTCTCCGTGTACGGAATATTCCTCCAGCGCGTCCTTCAAAATGAAGTTGCGCCGGTTCATGTCTGCCAGCTCCAGCTCGGCGCCCGACAGGTCCACCGTCGCCGGCACCAAAGACAGGCCGGGGATGCGGGTGGGCACAATGGCCTCGGCCAGCTTGGCCTGGCCGGTCAGCACCTCATAGGTGGTCAGCTTGCGGTCCTGGCGGTGCAGGCCCAGCCCGGTGGACGCGTTGCCCTGGGGGTCGATGTCGATCACCAGGGTCGGCTCGCCCACGGCGGCCAGCGCAGTGCCAAGGTTGATGGCGGTGGTGGTCTTACCGACCCCGCCTTTTTGGTTGGCGACGACCAGGACGCGCGGTTTTTTGGGAAGTGACATAACGGGGGCCCAGCTCTCTCACGGTCACTATAGCACCCGAAGGGTCGGTCTGGCTTGGAACCTGAGAGACCTTGATGTTCCAATATTTAGCGGCTTCCGTCAATTCGGACCCCACATTTTGTCCTTTGAGGAACAGGCAAACACTGTTCGGACTCATGAACCTGTGGGCATATTCCAGGAGCTGGGGCAGGGGGGCGCAGGCCCTGGCTGTCACCACATCGAAGGGCCGCGGGGGCAGATCCTCCATCCGCGCGTTTTCTATTGTGACGGGCAGGCCCACGCGGTCTGCGGCGGCCCGCAGGAACGCGCACTTCTTGGTGGTGGCTTCGTGAAGGGTCACGGCCAGGTCCGGCCGCAGGGCGGCCAGGACTAGGCCCGGAAAGCCGGCGCCGGAGCCCAGATCAGCCAAGGTCTTTGCGGTATCCGGGATGAGGGGCGCCAGCTGGGCGCTATCCCAGAAATGGCGCTGCCACAGGTCGGGCAGGGTGCTGCGTGCCACTAGGTTATGGCGCTCGTTCCAGTCCAGCAGCATGTCGGCATAGGCCTTCAGCCGGGCCAATGTTTCACGTGAAACACCCGTCTGGGCGGCGAATTCTTCAGGCCCGAACGGCATTACGGCCTTTCAGGCCTTTGACATGGGCCAGAACCAGGGTGAGGGCCGCGGCTGTGACGCCTTCGATACGGGAAGCCTGGCCCAAGGTCGCAGGCCGTATGGCCTCCAGCTTCTGGCGCACTTCGTTGGAAAGGCCCACGACAGCGCCATAATCCAAGCCGGCGGGCAGGGCGCGGCCTTCATCCCGTCGGAACGCGACGATATCGGCATCCTGGCGATCCAGATACCCGGCATACTGAGCGTCGATCTCCAGCTGTTCCACGATCTGGGGTTCCACGGCACCCAGTTCCGGCCATATCCGGGTCAAAGTGGGGAAGTCGGTCATGCTGAGCAGGTCCAAGGCACTGCGGCGGACCCCGTCCAGCCGCACAGCAAGCCCATGCTTGGCGGCTTCGTTGGGGGTGAGGTTCAGGGAACGCATTGTTTCACGTGAAACATCGAGCCGATCCAGCTTGGCCGTAAAGGCCTCAGCCCGCCCCGAACCCACGATCCCCCCGTCCTGCCCCAACTTCGTCAGGCGCTGATCGGCATTGTCGGACCGCAGGGTCAGGCGGTATTCGGCCCGGCTGGTGAACATGCGATAGGGCTCGGACACGCCCTTGGTCACCAGGTCGTCCAGCATCACGCCGATATAAGCCTGGGCACGGTCCAAAATGACGGCTTCGGCTCCACCAGCGGCCCGGGCGGCATTCCAGCCGGCCATCAGCCCCTGCGCGGCGGCTTCCTCATATCCTGTGGTGCCGTTGATCTGGCCCGCCAGGTAAAGACCCGGCACGGATTTGACCTCCAGCGACGGCGCCAGCTCACGCGGATCAACATAGTCATATTCGATGGCATAGCCCGGCCGCTGGACCACGGCCTTTTCCAGGCCCGGAATGGTGGCCAGCAAGGCCAGCTGAACATCTTGGGGCAGGGACGTGGAAATGCCGTTGGGATACACCAGATCGTCGCTAAGTCCTTCTGGTTCAAGGAAAATCTGGTGCGACTCGCGGTCGGCGAAGCGGTTGACCTTGTCCTCGATGGACGGGCAATAGCGCGGACCGGTCGAGGCGATCTGGCCCGAATACATCGGCGAGCGATGCAGGTTGGCGCGGATGACTTCGTGGGTGGCCAGGGTGGTGCGGGTAATGCCGCAAGCAATCTGTGGCGTGGTGATCTTCTGGGTCAGGTACGAGAAGGGCAAAGGCGGGTCATCGCCCTGCTGCATTTCCAAACTCGCCCAGTCGATGGTGCGGCCATCCAGGCGCGGCGGCGTGCCGGTCTTCAGCCGGCCCATCTGCAGGCCGAAGCCGTAGAGCGTCTCGGACAAACCGATCGAAGGCGCTTCCACGCCATCGGCGATCTTCATGCGGCCGGCGGGAATTTTGGTCTCGCCGATATGGATCAGGCCATTCAGGAACGTGCCGGTGGTCAGCACGACTTTGCTGCACGCGATCTCGTCGCCGTCCGCCGTCAAAACACCAACGACGTTTCCGTCCTTTAAAATCAGGTCTTCGGCGCTCGCCGCGCGAATTTCCAGATTGGAAATGTTGCGCAGCATGGACTGCATGGCTGCGCGGTAAAGCCTGCGATCGGCTTGCGCGCGCGGACCGCGCACCGCCGGACCTTTGCGCCGGTTGAGCAGGCGAAACTGGATTCCCGCCGCGTCCGCGACGCGTCCCATCAACCCATCCAGCGCATCGATCTCGCGCACCAGATGTCCCTTGCCGACGCCGCCGATGGCGGGGTTGCAAGACATCTCGCCCAGGGTCTCGAGCGTGTGGGTCAGCAGCAATGTGCGGGCGCCAAAGCGCGCCGACGCCGCTGCGGCTTCGCAGCCGGCATGTCCTCCGCCAATGAGGATGACGTCGTATTTCATCGGCGGCTCAATACGCGCCGCCAAATCCATCCACAAGCCCATCCGCCCTCAAGCAGCGAAGCGATAGGGCATTAAAAAAGCTAACGGAGGCGGCGTACCGTCAGCTGGCGGCCGAAATGGCTGAGCTTCATGACATAAGCCCCGGCGCTGCCGCGCGAGATGGTCACCATGTAGCGAGACGCCGCATCCCGAAGGGTGCCGACCGGATCGCCCGAGGTCTGGCGCCAGGATTGTCCATTGTCCAGGTTCACCGTCATGAAGCCGCTCGACACGTCATAGCTGACAAGGCGGGCGGTGATTTTGTCGAAAGCGTCGCCGTCGATAGGCCCCGGTTCGGCATTACGGCCGCCATCGGCGATGCTCTCCATGCCGAATTGCGCGGCCGTGGTTTGCGGGGCGCGGGTGGGCGTACTGCCGAAAATGCCAGAGAGAAATCCCTTGCGCACCCGCCGCACGGGCGGCGCGGCGGCGGCCGCGGGCGCAGCGCTGGCCGCTTGCGGGGCAGGGGCTTGCGGCGCGGGCGGGTTCAACGCGCCGGGCACGCGCACCACGGCGGAATCGTAACAGGCCAGGCGCTGCGCCTTGTCGCTGGTGCCCGAACACCGCAGCATCGCCGACAATGCCTCGTCGCGCGGATCCGCGCTGGCCGCCGTCGCTGCCAGCATCAGCAGCCCTGCAAGCCCAAGCCTTTTCATACCAGCCTCATTTTCCTATGCAGAAATCACGAAACACGAAATCCAGCAGTTCTTCCACATCCACCCGCCCGGTGATGCGCCCGATGGCGCGCATCGCCAAACGCAGGTCTTCGGCCAGCAGTTCGGGTTGATCAGCAGGGGCACTCTGTCCGTGCAGCAAATGTGCGAGCGCTTCGGTCAGGGCATGGCGATGGCGTGGACGCGTGAGCAGGGGAGAATTTCCGCGGTTCTCCAGCTTTTGCTGCACCCTTTGCTGCAGCAATTGCTGCAGCATAAAAAGTCCGTCGCCGGTCTTCAGCGAGATGGAAATTCCCTCGCGCGCGCCGCCCCCCTCTTGATCAAATAAGTCGGACTTGTTCCAGACCACCAGGTCCGGCTGCGGCAGATCAGCGGGCAAACCGGCGCGCGGATTTTCCAAACTGCCGTCGAGCAGCAGCAAGGTCATGCCGCCCGCAGCATGAGACAGGGCGCGGCGCACGCCTTCGGCCTCGATGGCATCCTGAGTCTCGCGCACCCCCGCCGTATCGGCGATCTGCAGCAGATAGCCGCCCAGATCCAACCGCGCTTCCACCACATCGCGGGTGGTGCCCGGCGTGTTCGAGACGATGGCCACGTCGCGGCGGGCCAGGGCATTGATCAGCGAGGACTTGCCGGCATTGGGCGGACCCAGGATGGTCAGGCGCAGCCCCTCGCGCAGGCTTTCGCCCCGGCCCGCATCGTCCATATGTTCTTGTATTTGCTCAGATATTTCCCGCGCGGCGGCCCGGGCGGCGGCGAATTCCGCGTCGCCCACGCCATCATCGGAAAAATCGATCGCCGCCTCGGCCCGGCCAAGCGCCACGATCAGGGCAGCCCGCCAGCCCTCATACAGATCGGCCAGCACGCCGTCATGCTGGCGCAGCGCCTGGCGCAACTGGGCCGGTGTCTCGGCATCCACCAGATCGGCGATGGCTTCGGCCTGGGTCAGGTCCAGCTTGCCGCTTTCCACAGCGCGGCGGCTGAATTCGCCGGGCTCGGCCGGTCGCGCGCCCAGCGCCAAAAGCGCGGAAAACAGGGCCTCGCGCACCGCCCGCCCGCCATGGATGTGGAATTCGCACGTCTCCTCGCCGGTGAAACTGTTGGGGGCGGCGAACCACAACAGCAGGGCGTGGTCGATCTCGGCGCCGTCATGCGCCAGCCGCCGCAGCACGGCCTGGCGCGGCGGGGGCAGGGGCCCGCCCAACGCACGGGCCATCGCGCCGGCGTCCGCGCCCGACAGCCGCACCACCGCCACCCCGGCGCGGCCGGGCGCGCTGGCCAGGGCAAAGATCGTGGAATTCATCGCAGGGGCTATTTGCCGTCCTTTTTGACCATGCCGGCGGCGGAATCCCACATCAGCTTCTGGAATTTCTGGAAGGCCTCGGCGCCCCCCAGCGGCATCCAGGCCCGCATCATGCCTTCGGGGTCATTGGCGTCGAAGGCCTGTTTCATCCGCGCCTGCATGTCCTCCAGCATCTTCTTCTGCATGGGCTCGACATCGGGCAACCCCATGAAGGCGCGGGCCTCCTGCGGGGTCATATCCATTTCAACCGTGACCTTCATGGCAGTACCTTTTTTTGAGGGCGGTCCGGCTCGCGCCTAACGCCCTTATTAGGGGGCGGTCCGGCTTGCGCCTAACGCCCTGTCAGGGGTTTTGCGGGGGCACCATTTCGATGTAAGTAACCCCGCCCCAAAAACATCACAGAAGCGGGCTGGCGGGAAGCATCCTTCCGCGCACCTTGGCCCACATAATCTTTGGAATGGAACGATGAGCCTGAACAACGCCACCAGCCCCTTTCTTCTTTCCCACAAGGACAGCCCGGTGAAGTGGCGCACCTGGGGCCCCGAAGCCCTGGCCGAGGCCAAGAAGGCCGACAAGCCCATCCTGCTCTCCATGGGCTATGCGGGCTGCCATTGGTGCCATGTGCTCAACCGCGAAGGCTTCTCCAATCCGGAGATCGCCGCCCAGATCAACGACAACTTCATTCCCATACTGGCCGACCGCGAGGAGCGTCCAGACCTGGACATGCTCTATCAGGGCGCCGCGGGCATCATGCAGCATCCGGGCGGCTGGCCGCTGAACATCTTCCTGACCCCCGAAGGCCTGCCCTGGTGGGTGACCGGCTACCAGCCGCCGACGGACCAGCCCGAAAATCCCAGCTTCGGGCACGTGATCGCCGACTGCGTCGAGCTTTGGAAGAATGACCGCGCCCGCGCCGACGATACCGCCGGCAAGATGAAGGCGGCGGTGGAGCATCTCTACAACCGCGACATGACCACCGGGCAGGAATCCATGAACCTGGACCTGACGGCGCTGCGCATCGCCCAGCGCTACGACTTCTTCTTCGGCGGCATGATGGGGACGACCAAGTTCCTCAATCCACTGCTGATCGAAGTGATGTGGCGCGCCTTCCTGCGCACCGGCACGCCCCAGTTCAGCCAGATCATCTTCACCACCCTGGACGGCATCCTGTTCGGCGGCGCCTATGACCATGTCGGTGGCGGATTCTTCCGTCACAGCCTGGACGAACGCTGGCTGGAACCGTCCTTCGAAAAGATGCTGTACGACCAGGCGCAAATGATCGACCTGTGCGGTTCGGTCTGGCAGTTCAACCGCAACGAGCTGTGCCGCCAGCGCGTGACCGAAACCATCACCTTCCTGCTGCGCGAGATGATGGTGGGCGATGTCTTCGCTGCCTCCCTCTCTTCGGGCTCGCATGTCGATGACGCCAAATTCTATACCTGGAGCGAAGCAGAGATCGACGCCGCCCTGGTGGGCACCTTCTCGGCCCGCTTCAAGCAGGTCTATGGCATCACCCGCGATGGCAACGTCATGGGCCGCAACCTGCCGCGCCGCCTGGGCAACCCGTTGCCGGCCAACGAAGCCGACGAGGCCCTGCTGGCCAAGCAGCGCGACATGCTGCTGACCACGCGCGCCAAGCGCACCGCGCCCACCCGCGACGACCGCGTGCTGGCCGACTGGAACGGGCTGGCCATCGCGGCCATTGCCCGCGCCGGCATGGCGTTCGAAAAGCCCGAATGGATTGAAGCGGCGACCAAGGCATTCGACGGGATCATCAAGCTCCTGGGCGACGGCGACCGGCTCTCCCACGTCAAGGGCAGCGCCGGCATCGCCGACGATTATGCCGACATGGCGCGCGCCGCCCTGCAGTTGTGGGAAGTGACGGGCGACCAGCGTTTCATCGACCAGGCCAAGGCCTGGACCAAGGTGCTGGACGATCATTTCTGGAACAGCCAGATCAACGGCTACTGCTACTATGCCGACGATGCCGAGCAGCTGTTCGTGCGTCCGCGCATGCTGTTCGACAATCCCGCCCCCAGCGTCAACGGCACCATGCTTACCGTGCTGACCCGCCTGGCGCTGCTCACCGGCAGCACCGATTACATGGGCCGCGCCTCCCTGCTGGCCGTGACCTTCGGCAATGAAGCCAACCGGATGATCCAGGGTTCGGGCGGCTACTTCGTGGGCTTCGAATATCTGGTCAACAGCCTGATGGTGGTGGTGATCGGCCACAAGGGCAATGCCAAGACCCAGGAACTGATCCGCGCCTACTGGGGCAAGCCCGTGCCCAATGGCATGGTGTTGCAGATCGAGCCGGGCGAACCTCTGCCGGAGCAGCATCCCGCCCATGGCCGCGGCATGGAAGGTGGCCAGCCCACCGCTTACATCTGCCAGGCCGGCACCTGCTCCAACGGCTTCACCACCGCTGCGGCTTTGTCCGACGCCCTGACCCTGCCGCCGCAGATGCGCGGCCAGCAACAGGTTCGCCAATGATCAAGGCCATCCGGTTCGAGAAAACCGGCGGCAGCGATGTGCTGCAATATGTCGATTACGACCTGCCTGCGCCCGCCAAAGGCCAGGTGCAGGTCAGGCACACCGCCATCGGCGTCAATTTCATCGACACCTATCACCGCACCGGGCTGTATGCGTTGCCGTTGCCGTCCGGCCTGGGCTCGGAAGCGGCGGGCACGGTGGCGGCGATTGGCGAAGGCGTCACCGGCTTTTCGATCGGCGACCGCGTCGGTTATTCCAGCGGCGCCATCGGATCGTATGCGGAAGCCAACAATGTTCCCGCCGCCAAGCTGGTGAAGCTGCCGGCCGGGATCAGCGATGAGACCGCCGCCGCCATCCTGCTCAAGGGCATGACGGCGCAGTATCTCTTGCGCCAGATCCACCGCGTCGCGGCAGGCGAGACCATCGTGTTCCATGCCGCCGCCGGCGGCGTCGGCCAGATCGGCGTGCAGTGGGCCAGGCATCTGGGCGCCACCGTGATCGGCACCACCACCTCGCCCGAAAAAGTCGCGCTGGCCAAAGCGAATGGCTGCGCCCATGTGCTGAACTCCAGGGATGCGGGCTGGGAAAAGCAGGTGCGCGAGATCACCGGCGGCAAGGGCGTGCCGGTGGTTTATGACTCCATCGGCAAGGACGCCTTCCTGGCGGGCCTGGATTGCCTGCAACCGCGCGGCATCATGGTGACCTATGGCAATGCCTCGGGTCCGGTCGATCCCTTTTCGCCGGCGATCCTGGCGGCCAAGGGTTCGCTGTTCGTCACCCGCCCGACCCTGGCGCATTACACCAGCACGGCCGCGGAATTGCAGGCCTGCGCCGATGACCTGTTCGCGGTGATTGCTTCGGGCGCGGTGAAGGTTGCGATCAACCAGCGCTATGCCCTGAAGGACGCCGCCAAGGCACATGACGCGCTGACATCCAAGCAGACCACCGGCGCGACGATCCTGCTGCCATAAAGAAAAAGGCCGGACTCAAGTCCAGCCTTGTGTCTTTTTGCCTGTCAGCAAAGCTTACGTGTTCATGCTTTCGAAGAACTCGCCGTTGTTCTTGGCCGACTTCAGCTTGTCGAGCAGGAACTCGATGGCGTCCACGGTGCCCATGGGCGACAGGATGCGGCGCAGGACATAGGTCTTGGCCAGCTGGCCCTTCTCGACCAGCAGTTCGTCCTTGCGGGTGCCCGAACGCATGATGTCGATGGCCGGGAACACGCGCTTGTCCGCGACCTTGCGGTCCAGGATGATTTCGCTGTTGCCGGTGCCCTTGAACTCTTCAAAAATCACTTCGTCCATGCGGCTGCCGGTATCGATCAGGGCGGTGGCGATGATGGTCAGCGAACCGCCTTCCTCGATATTGCGCGCCGCACCGAAGAAGCGCTTGGGGCGCTGCAGGGCGTTGGCGTCCACGCCGCCGGTCAGCACCTTGCCCGAAGACGGGACGACGGTGTTGTAGGCACGGCCCAGGCGCGTGATCGAGTCCAACAGGATGATCACGTCGCGGCGATGCTCGACCAGGCGCTTGGCCTTTTCGATCACCATTTCGGCGACCTGCACGTGACGCGTCGCCGGCTCGTCGAAGGTCGAGGAAATCACTTCGCCCACCACGGTGCGCTGCATGTCAGTTACTTCTTCGGGACGTTCGTCGATCAGAAGCACGATCAGGAACGCGTCGGGATGGTTGGCGGCGATGGCCTTGGCGATGTTCTGAAGGATGACGGTCTTGCCGGTGCGCGGCGGCGCGGTGATCAGGGCGCGCTGGCCCATGCCCTGCGGCGCCACGATGTCGCTCACCCGGCCGGTCTTGTCCTTGATAGTCGGATCGTCCAGTTCCATCTTCAGCGCCTTGGTCGGATAAAGCGGCGTCAGATTGTCGAAATGGACCTTGTGCTTGATCTGCTCGGGGTCTTCGAAATTGATGGTCGTGACCTTCAGCAGCGCGAAATAGCGTTCGCCTTCCTTGGGCGCGCGGATAGGACCTTCGGCGGTATCGCCGGTGCGCAGGCCGAAGCGGCGGATCTGGGAGGGGGAAACGTAAATGTCGTCAGGACCGGGCAGGTAGTTGGATTCCGGCGAGCGCAGGAAGCCGAAACCGTCCTGCAGGA